>NZ_JBEYYW010000008.1:235804-278564 GCF_040645695.1 Streptomyces sp. NPDC046712
TCCTCGCCGACGAGAGACAGAGCACCGGAGCCGGTGTGCACGCCACCCTTCGGCTTGTGGTGCTTCTTGCCGTGGTCGTCCTTCGACCAGTCGTCCCCGTCCACGAGCGACAGCGCACCGGAGCCGGTGTGCACGCCACCCTTCGGCTTGCCGTGGTCACGCTCCCAGCTCTTGCTGGAACCGTCCTTGTCCCAGTCCCCTGCGGTGATCGCGTACGCGCCGGGTGCGGTGATCGCCAGGCTGGCGGCGGCGGCTGTTGCGGCGAAAAGAATGCGGGCAGAGCGCATCGATGGCTTCCTTTCGTCTGCTGCGCCGGCTGACCCACTGTCGGCTCTTCAAACGCAGCGACATGCCTCACCGTCAGCCGCCGCTTGTCCGCACGCCACTTGGGATAGTGCATATGGGAGCTCAGCGTGGAGGGGTAGCTCCGAAGGGGCGAAAAGGTGCTGCATTCTCCGTCGACGGCCGGGGCGACCTGCTGTCCGCCTTCCTTGGATCTTCCTGGTCAGCGATCCCCGTCGTCTCCCTGGAGCAGCGGATCCCGCCACCGGCAGGCGTCGATCTCGTGCTGCCACGAGGGCGAGGCGAAGGCCTGCGGATAGAGCTGGGCGCAGGTGGCGAGATGGGCGTGGAAGGCCCTGCGCAGGCGGGTTGTGTAGTGGGTGCACAGGGGTTCCTGCGGTGCCCCGTCGGCCATGGCGTGGATGGAGGCCGCGGCGAGGATGGCGGTACGGAGGGCCTGGGCCGTTCCGGTGCCGCTGAGCGGGTCGTAGCGGATCGCGCCGGCACCCACCAGGATCCGGCCGGGCACCGCCGGGGTGCGGTGCAGGCGCGGGCCGGCGGGAAGGGCGACGGCGCTCCGGGGGGCGTGCCGCAGAGCGGGGGCCAGGGCCGAGCCCGCGAGCAGCGTCGCCAGCAGCTCCGTCGGGCGGGTGGCCGGACCCGGGATCATGGCCTGGAGCAGGGCGCGCCCACTGCCCAGCGGGGTGAGGTGCAACCAGGCCAGTTCGGTGCAGACGAGCCGAGCGGTGGTCTCGTCCGTGCCCGGCGTCAGCGGAGCCTCCCCGGCCAAGAGGTGGCGCCGCCCGGCCGTCCAGTGAGCGGACGGCCCGGCGGCCGTGACGGTCCACCGTGGTGGACCGTCCGTCTCGGAGAGGATGTCGGGGTGCCGGGTGACCAGGCGGTCGAGCAGGCGTTCGGTGAGGCGGGCGCCGTCCACGACGGTGGCCGGCTGGGGCAGGCGCCGGCCGATCGCGCCGTCGCCGGGCCCCCAGCACACCTGGCGGTGTGTCAGGCGATGGCAGTCCGCCAGCGGCCAACGGCCCCAGAGGGAGTGCAGCAGGTCAAGCGTCGGCTGGTTGAGCAGCAGCGGGCGAGGGCCCGCCGCCGGCTCGGGCGGCCGGAGGCGAACCTGGTGGCCACGGGCGACCAGCAACCACGCGCAGGTCAGTTCGGCCAGCCCCGAGCCGGCGATCTCGACGGTTGCGGAGGCGGTGGGCCCCGCGGGCGCCTGGAACGCCAGGGAAGTCACTGCAGGCTGCACGCGGCGACCAACGCGCGCGCCCCCTCCTCCTGACGATCCATCTCCTCCCGGAGGCTGCCGTCCGCGAGTGCACGGATGGACCGCACGACCTCGCTGACGGCCCGCGCGGCGCCCCGGGCAGCCTGCCCGTCCGACAGCTCGCGGGAAGGCGCGGCGAACCGGGGTGCCACTCCGCGTGCGGCGAGCCGATGGTTGAGTTCGTGGAGGTTCTGCATGGACCGCACCGCTTGTGCCCTCAGGAGTCCGCCCGCACTGTCGCCCGCCTCCAGCGTCGCGCGCAACGCGCCCAGCACCATGGCGTAGTTGAGGTCCGCGAGGCGGAGCAGTTCCTTGTCCAGCGTAGTGCTCGGGGGTGCCAGTCGGCGCAGGTAGCTGTCCGGGTCCAGACCGGCCAGATGTCCGCGGATCGCCGTGAACCGGTGGTAGTGGTCGTCGCCCTCGTCGATGATGAGCTTGATCAGGTGGGCCAGCCGTTCGGCCTGGGGGAAGGCGTCCGGGTTCTTCATGACCGTGTGGTGCAGCCGCACGTACATGCCATCGATGCCGTCGGGGTCGATCTGTGCGCTCGGTTTCTCGACCGCGATGAACCACTCCAGCTGCTCGGGTGTGAGCCGTTCCAGTCGGAACGTGTGACCGGTCTGCTCCTGGATGACGAAGTCGTCGTCCGGCCGGTCGAGTTGGAGCGGCCGGCCCAGCACGCCGAGGATCTCGTTGACCCACCTCAGATGGCGCATCTCGTCCTCGGCCACTCCGAAGATCTCCTGCGCGGCCGCGAAGACGCGCCGGACCGGGACGTCCTCGGGGGTGTCGGCGGGCAGGATCATCGGGGCGTCGAGGGAGTAGTGGGCGTAGAGGTATTCGAGGCACAGCGCGTGCTCGACGGTGGCGAGGTGGGTCAGCTTCTTGATGACGTCCTGTGGCTCCATCAGGGGAAGGTCGAGCGGGGCGGGCACGCCCAGGGCGTCGTCCTCGCGTCCGTTGACGACGACGGGGAGCACGTTCCAGTTCATGATCAGTTCGGGGTGGTCGAGCTCGAGGGGCCCGCGCTCCAGGATGCTGGTCAGGTCCGGGGCGGGCGGCACGGTGGTGCGGTCGCGGCGCTGGAAGTTGAGGTTGCGGTACTCGCCGCCGGAGGTGGCGGAGATGTCGGGCTTGGAGGCGGCCCAGTAGTAGCAGCCGCACTCCCGGAAGTCGTACTGCCAGGGCGCGCACAGGCTGCGGGTCAGGTCACCGGGCTCGTACACGTCCGGTTCGATGACTCCGTCCTGGTCCAGGTAGTCGGCCCGCTCGGCGGTCAGGATGGCCACTTCCAGCACGCCGGCGTCGTCGCGCTGCACCCCGCTCTCGCCTCGTGTCCGCCAGCGGTTGAGGCCGCCGGGTACCCAGAAGGCGCCGGGTGACCGCAGTCCGGAGCCCCGGCCGATGACGATGGAGATCGTCCCCGGCAGGAGGTCGTGGACCAGGCGCCACATCCCCGGGCCGTCCAGGTCCACCGCGTGGAAGACAGGCGCCTCGTCCTCTGCCTGGTCCACGGTGGTACGCCCGCACACGGCCCACAGGTGCAGCCGCTGTTCGTCGTCCCCCGCGAGGTCCCCCAGGTCGGCGTCGGAGATGCCCTGTTCCTCGGCGACCCCGCCCTTGACGGCGAGCAGGCGGGATCCGGTGTCGTGGTGGAAGTCGAAGCGGAGCCCGCGGAAGAATGCCTTGTCGAGGTTGCGCTGGTCGAACTCCAGCCCGGGGAAGCAGTTGTCGACACCGCTCTCGGGGCGGGAGCCGGACGGGTTGCCGGCCACCACGTGCGCCGCGCGGGCGGTGAGGTTGCGGGGGAAGATCTTCCCCTCGGGCTTGGTGGGGCCGGCGTTCCCGGGGGTCGGTTGGTTCATGGTCGGCTCCTTCAGGTCAGCGGGCGAGGGCGGCCGGGTCGCTCGGCAGGTCGGATGCGGGCGGCAGCGCGAAGAACTCCGGGGCCGCCTGCGTGAGTTCGACGTAGGCGCGCAGGCAGAAGTCGAGCCAGCCGCGGATGTAGTCGCAGCCGGGCCGGCCGCGCCGGCTGACCTCGTGGTAGCAGCCGCCGCCGCACAGGTAGCGCGCCCAGCAGGAGCGGCACGGCTCGGCCCGGTCCACGTGCCGGGCGACCAGGTGCCGTTCGCGGGCGGCCCGGTCGGGTCCGTCGGTCAGCGAGCCCATGGCGAAGTCCGGGTCGTCGACCAGGCGGTGGCAGGCGTAGAGGCCGCCTTCGGCGGAGGCGCTGAGATAGCCGGCGCCGGCGCCGCACGGGTAGGGACGGTGGCCCCCCGTGTGGAGTTCGTACATGGCGGTCTGGAAGTTCCCGAACGGGTAGGGACGCCCCGCCGACAGCTCGTGCAGCGCCTTCTCACCGCATGCGACCATTCCTTCGAGGAAGCCGCTGAAGGCCGCGGTGTCGATCTCGTACGCCGGATCCGGCGCGCTCACGACTGCCGCGAAGCCCACCTCGTCGAAGCCGAGGCCGATCCCGTGCTCCAGGATGTCCGGCAGACGCCCCGTGTACGGCGTCACGCTGACCCGCGCCGACAGGTGCCGGGGCCGTCCGTGCCGGGCCAGCACGGCCAGTCCCTCACGCAGTCGGTCGTAGGCGCTGCCGCCGCCCGGTGCCCGGCGCAGCGCATCGTGCCCGGCGCGGTCGCCGTCCAGGCTGACGGCCACGGTGAAGGGGTGGGCGGCGAAGAGTTCGGCGTCCGCGGGCCGGACGGTGGTCAGATTGGTGGTGAGGGCGAAGCGGACCGCGTGCCCGCTGTCCTCGCCGGCCCGGACCGCGTACCGGACCACGTCGTGGACCAGGTCCCGGGCGAGCAGGGGTTCGCCGCCCATGAAGCCGACCACGACCCCGGCTCCGGGTGCGGCCTCCGCGAGCAGCCGGTCCACGGCGGCGAAGGCGGTCTCGCGGGACATGGCCCGGGCGGAGCCGCCGAAGCGGCCCTCGTCGGCGTAGCAGTGACCGCAGCTGAGGTTGCACGCCTGCATGACGTTGAGCGACAGCGAGGACAGGGGCGGCACCTCGGCCGGGGTGCCGTCGATGCGCGGGGCGGGCACTCCGGGGGCGGCGCCCCACAGCGGAAGACCCAGGTCGGCGGCGAGGGAGGTGTCCTCCGCCCGTGTGTGTGCCGTGGCCGCCCAGCGCTCCAGCCGGGCGGCGGTGGCTTCCGGCAGGTCGTAGATCCGGCTGCCGTCGGCGAGGAACAGGTGCGTGCCGTGGGCGCTGCGGAAGACCCGGGTCTCGGCGCCGAGGCCGCGCGGGCCGGACGCCGGCTCGGCATCCGGTTCCGGGTCCGGTGGGCGGCGTCCGATCTGCAACAGGACGCTCATGTGCCCTCCTCCACGGTCTCCCGCAGCGAACCGACCCAGCCCGCCAGCAGGTTGTACTGACGGCGCGTGAGGTGCATGGGGTAGGCGTCGGAGCCGCGCACCGCGACCGGCATGCGACGGTCGTGCCACCGCTGCTCTTCCACGGGCGTCCTGATGATCTGCCGGAGGAGTTCGGGCCGTTCCCGGAACAGGTCTTCCAGGAACTCCAGCGCCACGAACCGGCGGTGCCGCCGACGGCCGCGCTCGGTGAGGGGGAGGTTCACCCCCGGCAGGGGGTCCGGCGGACCGAAGGTCCGTGCCCGGGCCTCGTTCTCGGGCAGGCCCAGGCGCCGGGCCCTGCGTACGTTCTCCAGGGTCGCTCGGTCGTTCTGGGCGTCCACGTTGACCGCGTCCATGGCCTCCAGAACCCGTTCGAACAGGTCGCGCACCTCCAGCGCCGTCAGGTCAGGGTTCTCGGCGATGTACGCGGGGTCGCTCACCTCCTCCCGCTGGACCCGGTCCGCCAGCCCGTCGGCGAGGGAGGTGAAGGGCCGGCGATCGGGCGCGAAGTCCGGCGGAGTGACGACGATCCGCGCGCGGGCGGTCAGGCCGCCGAGTGAGACGGCGACCAGACCGTCGCACACGTCGTCGACCAGGCCGAGGCTGACTCCGCCGTCCTCGGGCGTCGATCCGGCGAAGAGCCCACCGGGGAAGGTCCGCGCGTCGGTGGCGCCGGAGAGGGTGAACTCGCACCAGGCCGCGTCCGGTGCCAGGAACAACCGGTCTTCGGGCAGGAGGTACCGGCTGGTGCGATCGAGCAGGTTGGTCGGGCCGTACACCGCCCCCGTGCCGGGCGTGAAGCGCAGTCGCAACTGGGGGAACCCACGGTCCGGACGGGGCAGCTGGACGGAGCCGAGCGGCACGC
Organism: Streptomyces sp. NPDC046712; assembly: GCF_040645695.1. Lineage (NCBI taxonomy): Bacteria > Bacillati > Actinomycetota > Actinomycetes > Kitasatosporales > Streptomycetaceae > Streptomyces > Streptomyces sp. NPDC046712. The sequence goes on from NZ_JBEYYW010000008.1 coordinate 241,597, forward strand.
TCCGCCCCGGCGGTACAAGGGGCCGGTCCACCCCCTCGGGCGACCGCCCCTGCAGCGGTTGCCGCAGATGCTGGTCGCCCCGCAGCTCGACGGCGGCCTCGATCCGGTCGCCGGGCGAGCCGGTGCACTGGTGCGCCTTGAGATTGGCGACCGTCACCGTCCACGTGACCTGGGCCGGATCGATGCCGAACTCGGCGAGGACGTCGACGGTGATCGGCTCGTCCGAGTGACGCTGTCCGTCGGCCGATGTCCAGGTGCCGCGCAGTTCGAAGAAGGGACAGATGGGCCGGAATCCGTTGACGTCCTTGAACCGGACCCGCTCCCCGGGATCGGGCTGCCGCTCGGTCAGGGTGCCGTCGTCGGCGACGTCGAGGGTGGGCGCGGGTACCACGGTGGTTTTGCCCGTGCCCCTGGGCGACAGGTCGCTTTCGCCGTAGTGGTAATTGCCGCACGGGGTGGGGGACGGGCCCAGCCGGGCGAAGGCGAGAGGTGGGTGGAGCCAGATCCGTTCGATCACCGTGGGTCTCCGTTGTCCAGTGGGGAGAGGGGGTGGATCGTTCCGCTGAGTGACACAGCGTAGTCATTTTCGTCACTCAGCGTACCGAACGATCACACTGCGCGCCCGGAACCACGCCTACGCCCGGCATGGTCCGCCGCCCCGTCCCCCGGATCCCCACCGGCCCGTGTCCCCTGCCGCAGCCCCACGACCGGCCCCGGACCGCCCCCTCTCAGGACGTCAGACGACTCCCTGTGCCGTCATCGCCTCTGCCACTCGCAGGAACCCCGCCACATTGGCGCCGAGCACGTAGTCGTCCGCGTTGCCGCCGTACGTCTCGGCGGTGGCGCGGCACTCCGCGTGGACGGCGCGCATGACCGTGGCGAGCCGGGCCTCGGTCTGCTCGAAGGTCCAGCTGTCGCGGGCCGCGTTCTGCTGCATCTCCAGCGCCGAGGTGGCCACGCCGCCCGCGTTGGCCGCCTTGCCGGGACCGAAGAGGACCCCGGCCTCCCGGAACACCGCCACCGCCTCCGGCGTGCACGGCATGTTCGCCCCCTCGGCGACGGCCCGGACCCCGTTCTTCACCAGGGCCACGGCGTCCTCACGGCGCACCTCGTTCTGGGTCGCACAGGGCACGGCGACGTCGCACGGGACGTCGTACACCGTGCCCCGGGCCGAGAAGCGCGCGGTCGGCTTCGCCTCCACGTATGCGGAGATCCGGGCGCGGCGTACCTCCTTGATGTCCTTCAGCAGGTCGAGGTCGATGCCGTCCTCGTCGACCAGGTAGCCGGAGGAGTCGCTGCACGCCACCACGCGGCCGCCCAGGGCATGGACCTTCTCCACGGCGTACACGGCCACGTTCCCGGATCCGGAGACCACCACGCGGCGCCCGTCGAAGCCTTCGCCCCGGGTGGCGAGCATCTCCTCCGCGAAGTACACGGCGCCGTAGCCCGTGGCCTCGGTGCGGGCGTGCGAGCCACCCCAGCCCACCGGCTTGCCGGTGAGGACGCCGGACTCGTAGCGGTTGGTGATCCGCTTGTACTGGCCGAAGAGGTAGCCGATCTCCCGCGCGCCCACGCCGATGTCTCCGGCGGGAACGTCGGTGTGCTCGCCCAGGTGGCGGTACAGCTCGGTCATGAAGGACTGGCAGAACCGCATGATCTCGCCGTCCGAGCGGCCCTTGGGGTCGAAGTCCGCGCCGCCCTTGCCGCCGCCGATGCCCATCCCGGTCAGCGCGTTCTTGAAGATCTGCTCGAACCCGAGGAACTTCACGATGCCGAGGTTCACGCTCGGGTGGAAGCGCAGACCGCCCTTGTACGGGCCCAGCGCGCTGTTGAACTCCACCCGGAAACCCCGGTTGACCCGTACGGCACCGCTGTCGTCGACCCAGGGCACCCGGAACATCAGCTGTCGCTCGGGCTCGCACAGCCGCTCCAGGATCCCGGTCTCGGCGTACTCGGGATGCCGCTCGAGCGCGGGTGCGAGGGAGTCCAGCACCTCGGCCGCCGCCTGGTGGAACTCCGCCTCCCCCGGGTTGCGCCGGCGGACCTCCGCGTAGACGGCCTCGATGTGTGTGCTGACGTTCATGGGTGTGCTCGCTTCCCTGACTCCGACATGTGCGTGGCTCGTGGCACGTGGCGAGATCCCGCTCCTCGGGTGAGGACGGCTTACGCCCTTGCGTCAACCGATCTAACCGGATGTCGAGTTGAGACGATCCGCCAATCGGTCGGCCGCCCGGACGGCGCGCAGTGCCGGAGCGTTGAAGACATGAGGTGTCGCACGGCTGACGTCGGCGCACCCCGCCCCGCGCGAGCGTGATCGGCTCGCGCGGGCTCGGGTGCGCCGTGCTCCCGGTGTCAGCCGGCCAGCGACGCGTCGGCCGCGGCCACCGCTTCGCTGTTCCGGGTGCGGGTGCCGTTCAGCTTCGTCCGGTGCTCGGCGATCTGCGCCTTCTGGATCTTCGATTCCTCGGTGAACCACACCTTGACGAGATCCGTCTTCTCCTTGCAGTCGATCTCCGCAAGGGCGACCGCGATCTCCTCCTGCGACGCAGGACCGCCTTCCGCGTGCGGTGCGATGTCCGTCGCCTCGAACGGGGTGGCGGCTGTGTAGCCCTCGGTCTTCATGCACTGCGACCATGCGGCCAGGGCCTGCTTCACGGCCGGGGTCGCCATGGATTCCGTGAAGCTGTTTCCGTTCAGTTCGGAGACGAATGCCAGGTCATCGGTCGCGGGCCGCTTCAGCTTGTCCTTCGCCCAGCCATGACAGCCGCCCTTGTGGATCTTCTTGCCCTGGTAGGACTCGGCGGCGGGTTCGACGGCCCGGACCGCACCGGGCGTGGCCGGTGCGGCGGGCTTGGTGTGCCCGGTGAGCACCTGGACCGCTTCGTCGGTCAGCTCGGGCATCTTCTGCCGGACCTGCTTGGTCAGCGCCTCCGGAAGGCCGTATCCGTATTGCGCGGCGGCCTGCCGGTCGGTGAGTCCGTATCTGCGCTCCATATTGGCGTCGTTGTCGTTCGGCGGCGGAGTCGTACCGGCCAGCGGCAGCTCGATGGAGAAGCCGTACTCGGCCATGCACTTCTCCTGGAGCTTCCGCGACGCCTGGTCCAGGGTCACGGTGTCCTGGTAGGTCTGCATGTACTCCTCCAGCGGCAGGGAGAGGCCCTTGGCCAGTCCCCGCTCCGGAGTGGCCTTGGGCCAATTCGCCTTGTCCACCATCGGCTTGTCGTCCGCCACCGGCGTGGTACCGCCGGCCTCGGTCGCGGTCCCCGCGCCGCATCCGGTGATCAAGGCGGTCGCCGCCGCCATGGCCGCAGCAGCAAGGCCCGTGCGCTTGTTCCAGTTCATGATGATGATTTCCAATCTGCGAATGCGGTGGCTCAGGCGAAGTGCTGCGATGCGTTTTCGTTCTTGAGCGCCGATATCAGGTTGGTGAGATTGCAGTCGCCCCAGGGCTCGTTGTGGGCGAAGTACTGCGAGGTACCGCCGTAGCCCGAGTTGTAGTACACGCGATAGTTGTCGGAGTAGGAGCAATTCTCCACCGAGGCCGCGTTGTTCTTCATGTACTCCCACGCGCCGGCGCCGTTTCCGTTGAAAACGTAGCGGTACGTCGTCAGGGTCGATCCCTGGTACTGGCTCGTTCCCCAGTAGTCGTGAACGTTCCCGTAGAACGTGGACCAACTGGTGACGTAGTAGCCGTCCCTGATGGCGTACTCCTTGGAGTTGTAGAGCAGCCAGAGATCGCCCTCGGAGCAGTTGATCCACGGAACGTCACAGTTGTCCGTGACCTTGTACTCGGCGGCATGTGCCGGCGTGGCCGTGGCCAGCAGTCCCGCACAGGCTGCGATCGAGGTCAGGGCCGCACTCACCTTCGCGCGCACCGACATGTTCTTTCTCCTGCTCATATCCGTCTCCAATGAGGCGAGTTGGGAACCGGGCGGGTTATACACCATGCCGTCGTGAGCGGGCGAACGAGTGGACGAATGGGTGCGTAACCCTCCGGGTTTCGCGCACAACCGGACCGATATGTCGTCCCAGTTGACAGGCCATCACCTCTGTGACCAATAATCCCGCCCGCGAGAGCCGAGCGGGAACGTAAGCGTTTCCCGCCGGCCGCATCGGCGTGCCCGCTTTCCCGCACCCGGGACGGAGGGCCAATGAGAGGGATGGGCTTGAAAGTGAGATACGGGAGATTCGTCTCCTGCCTCGCGGTGTCCGCTTTGGCGAGCACCATGCTGCCACACGTCGCTTATGCGGCATCAGTTCCGAATGATGACGGCGAGGGCATAAGCAGCGTCTTCGACGGCTGGTTCTCGGATTCCGCCGAGGACGGGAACAGGCCCGAGACTCCGCGGACCGGCGGGACCGCGGTCCTGCCGAGCCGGGACAAGCTGCCGCAGGGCAAGGCCGCGGCGCAGCCGAAGCGGGTCGGCGAGCTGACCGGCCGGCGGACGGCGAACGCGCGGTACTGGCAGCTGTCCGACGGACGTGTGCAGGCCGAGGTCTCGGCCGCGCCGACGGCGTACCGGTCGGGGAAGTCCTGGAAGGACGTCGATCTCGGCGTCACGGCGTCGGACCGCAAGGGCTTCGAGTTCGCCAACACGACGAACGCCGCTCGGAGTTGGTTCGGTTCGGACGCGCGGCAGCTGTTGCGGTTCGAGTCGGCGGACGGGCATGCGGTCACGTTGGGTCTGGAGGGTGCGGGCAAGCTCGCCCCGGTGGCCAAGGGTGACACCGTCACGTACAAGGACGCGGTCCGTGGTGCGGATCTGTCCTACCAGGTCGGTCCGGGCCGGGTGAAGGAGAACATCGTCCTGGCCGAGCGCCCGGACGGCCCCGTGTCCTTCACCTTCACCCTGGACGCCGGTGGACTGACGCCGAAGTCGGGCAAGGACGGCTCGGTCCTCTTCTACGGTGAGGCCAAGGACCCGGTCCTGGTCATCCCGGCGGCGTTCATGACGGACGCGAAGAAGGACGCCCAGTCGCCGTACGGCCACGCCTACAGCGACAAGGTCAGCCAGCAGCTCTCCCGTGACGGCAAGGGCTGGAAGCTGACCGTCACGCCCGACGCCAAGTGGCTTGCCGCACCCGAGCGCCAGTACCCCGTGACGGTCGACCCGACGATCGCCATCGCTCCCACCCCCAACGCCGCCCTGGACACGATGATCCTGTCCTCGGCGGGCAGCACCAACTTCGCCGACTGGCGGCTCTCCGCCGGTCTCGACGCGTCCGGTGCGGCCGCGCGCTCGCTGATCAAGTTCGGTCTGTCCGGCGTCCCCGCCGGCACGAAGCTCGACGACGCCCGGCTCCAGCTGTACTACGACCAGACCCACACGGGTGTCGCCAACGGCGCCCCGGTGACCCTGGGCGCCTACCGCGCGACCCAGCCGTGGGACGAGTCGGCGACCTGGAACAGCGCCAACGGACTGGTCGGTGAGCTGTCCGGCTCCTCGACCGTCGTCGACGACGGCGACGCGGGCCGGACTGCGGCGGTCGGTTCATGGCCTGCCTCCGGCAATGCGGCGTTCACGCAGTACGCGGTCAACCAGGACTACCTCTACAACAAGGACTCGGTCGCGGGTGACACGTACACCTACCAGCCGAAGCTGCCGGAGGACGGCACCTACCAGGTCGACGCCCATGTGATCCCGGCCGACGACCGCTCCACGGCCGTCCCGTACACCGTCACCTACGACGGCGGGACCAAGGCGTACACCGTCGACCAGAAGACCGGCACCGGCGGCATCTGGAAGCCGCTCGGCGCCCACCCGTTCAAGGCGGGCACGGCCGGCAAGGTCGTCCTCGGTGACGGCCCCGCCTCCACGAGCACGGCGGTGATCGCCGACGCGGTCCGGCTCACCAAGGCCGGCACGGTCTCCATGCCGTACGCCACCTACAACAAGTGGCACTCCTTCTCGGTCAAGGACACCGTGCAGGGCTGGCTGGACGGCACGAACGCCAACAACGGCTTCGTGATCAAGGCCGTCAACGAGGCCGCCGGCGCCCCCAAGGGCGGACCGCGCTACGAGGCGTCCGAGTTCGGGTACGGCGGTGAGACGGTCAACTACCCCAAGCTGGTGCTGACCTTCGGCCGTCAGGGCGTGGACCTCGCGGCCCCGACGACGATCCACGACACGGGCGCGGAGCTGAACTGGTCCGCCTACCAGGACCAGGACCCGGTCGCCACGAGCGACGACCTCGTCGAGTACCAGGTCCACCGTTCGATCAGCCAGACCTTCACCCCGTCGGCGTCGACGCTGGTCTCGCCGGTCGCCTCCGGGACGACGGCGTTCACGGACACGACAGCGGCGCCGACCAAGGCCGACGACCCCGATCCGTTCGGACGCGCCTACTACTACATGGTCGCGGTCAAGACGAAGGACGGGCAGCTCGTCCCGGCCCCGACCCAGCTGGTGCGGCTGCCGAAGGCCGGCCGGACCACGAAGGTCATCGAGGCCGCGCAGGACACCACCCTGTCCTCGACCGAGTCGACCCTGCCGCACGACACCGTCACCGACGGCCTGCCGCAGAACTGGGTGACCGTCGGCAACAACTCCGCGACGTACGGCAAGACCCGCACGCTGCTGAAGTTCCCGCCGCTCGGCATCCCCGCGACCGCGCGCGTCCTCGACGCCAATGTGCGGATGTGGGGAACCCAGACGACCTTCTCCGCGTCGGGTGCAAGCTACGAACTCCGCCCGCTGGCGCGTGACTTCGACGAGGCCACCGCCACGTGGGTCAAGGCGAACGCGAGCACCAACTGGACCACCGCGGGCGGCGACCACGGCTCCACCGTGGCCGCGACCGTCGGCGCCATGTCCAACGACCCGGCCCGGCACGACTGGAACGTCACCTCCCTGGCCCAGTCCTGGGTGACGACCCCGGCCTCCCAGCAGGGTGTCCTCATCAAGACGGCGAACGAGGCCGCCTCGCAGGAGCGGACGCTGTTCCTCTCCACCGAGGCGTCCGAGGCCCGGCTCCACCCGAAGATCGTGGTCACGTACATCGACTCCACCACCGAGTCGACGTACTACGCGCCGCAGACCCCGGCGCGGATGACCCCGAACACCACCTACACGGTGGACTTCAGCCTCACCAACACAACCGCCTCCGTCTGGAAGGCCTCCGAGCAGGTCCTCACCTACAAGTGGGCCCTGCCGGACGGGACCGACGTCACCAACGGCGGCAACCAGATCGAGACCGTCCTGCCGAACGATGTCGCACCGGGCGACAGCGTCAGTCTGCAGGCGCAGGTGAAGACCCCGATCAATTCCGACTCGGGGAACAAGCGCACCGACTACGTCCTGACCTGGGACGTCTACAACAAGACGGCCGGTACCTGGGCCTCGGGCACGGCCGGAATCCCTGGCCTGGCGCAGAACGTCGCGGTGGAGGATCCGACCTCCAACCAGCTCGGACTGGAGAAGTTCTACTCCTACACGGGCAAGAACACCGGCGCCGGCTCGACGCTCATGAACAACACCGCGTCGGGCAACAGCGTCTGGCAGTACAACGCGTTCACCAACCCCGGCCGCGGCATCAACACCTTCGGCCGGTTCGCGTACAACTCGCTCGACACCTCGGACACCGTCCTCGGCCACGGCTGGTCGGCACAGCTCTCCGGCCCCACGCGGCTGGGCGCGCCCCTGGAGTTCCACCCGAAGCCGAACCCGACGGAGATCAAGCTCCCGGACGGCGACGGAACGACGCACGTCTTCAGCAAGCAGGGCGACGGCACGTGGAAGGCGCCGGCCGGTGTCCACTACAAGGTCACGGCGAAGCCGGGTCTGGACTGCACGCCGCTGAAGGACCCGACCCCGGACGCCTGGACGCTGACGCGTCCGGACGGGACGCGGTTCCTGTTCGGCTGCGACGGCTACATGACGTCGATGGTCGACAAGAACGGGAACACGCAGACGTACACGTACGAGGAGCGGAAGTCCAACAACAAGCCGACCAAGTTCCTCAAATACATCACCGACCCGGCAGGCCGGCAGTCGCTGACCGTCGAGTACTACTCCAAGGGTGAGACCAGCAACCCGAAGATCATCGACCACGTCAAGTCGATGACCGAGATCTCGGGCCGCAAGCTCACCTTCGAGTACTCCGACAAGGGCCTGCTGACGAAGCTCACGGACGGCGCGGGCTCGGCCCAGCCGAAGGTCTTCGGCTTCGAGTACGACGCCACCCAGGGCAACAAGAACGTCAAGCTGGTCAAGGCCACCGACCCGCGCGGCAACGCCACGCAGCTCGCGTACAACTACCCGCAGGCCGGGGACGACCCGAAGTACCACTGGTGGACCAAGACGATCACCGACCGTCTGCAGGGTGCCACCGGGTTCACGTACGCGGTCGACGCGGCGAACACGAAGTTCACCGACACCACGGTGAAGGACGCCGAGAACCACTCCACCGTTTATGTGACGGACGACTTCGGCCGCCCGGTGCAGACCACGAACGCGAAGTCGCAGTCCACGAAGATGTCGTGGGACGCGGACAACAACGTCACGTACCTGGAGGAGGCCAACGGCGCCAAGACCGCGTACTGCTACGACCAGAAGACGGGTTTCCCGCTCTGGCAGCGTGACGCGGAGAACAACAAGAGCGGCATCCCCGCGCAGAGCGAGTGCGCGCCGAACACGTACCCGGCGAACTCCGTCCGGTACGCCTACCAGACGCGTGCCGACGGCTTCTCTGCCGACCTGTTCACCAAGACCTCCCCGGAGGGCCGGAAGTGGCAGTTCGGTTACGACACCTTCGGCAATCTCACCACGGTCACCGACCCGAAGGGCGTGGCGACGACCGGCACGGCCGGTGACTACACCACGAAGTACGAGTACAACGCCTACGGTCAGCTGACCAAGGCGACCGACGCCAACGGCAACCCGACCACCAACAGCGAGTTCAGCCCGACCGGTTACCCGGCGACGATCACGGACGCGCTGAACAAGTCGACGGCGTTCGTCTACGACGAGCGCGGTCAGGTCACCGAGGTCACCGACGCCCTGGGCAAGAAGACCACGCAGACGTACGACACGTTCGGTCGCCCGCTGGTCTCCAAGGTGCCGAAGGACCAGGCGGCGGGCGTGCTGATCACGACGCCGGCGCCGGACTACGACGCCAATGACAACGTCACTAGGTCGACGTCGCCCAACGGCGCGGTCTCGACCGCCGTGTACGACGCCGCGGACCAGCTCAAGGAGGCCACGGCTCCGGCGAACAACGGCACCGCGCCGCGGAAGTCGACCTACGTCTACGACAAGGTCGGCCATCTGAAGTCGACGACCGAGCCCAAGGGCAACCTCGCGGGCGCGGCGGCCGGTTCGTTCACCACCACCAACCACTACGACTCGATCTATCAGCTCACCTCCGTGGTCAACTCGGCCGGTGACACGATCAGTTACGTCTACGACAACGTCGGAAACGTCACCACGGTCGTCGATCCGAAGAAGAACGCGACCGCCGACCCGGACGACTACACCGGCAAGACGGCGTACGACCTGAACCACCGGGTCACGACGTCCACCGACGCCGCTGGCAAGTCCGTGTCCAAGAAGTACGACAAGGACGGCCTGGTCGTCGAGGCGACGGACGCCGAGAACAGGACCACGTACCTCACGTACGACGAGCGGGCCAAGCAGACCGAGGTCAAGGTCCCGTACACGGGCACGTCCTCGATCACGTACCGGACCACGAAGTACGAGTACGACCAGGTCGGAAACACGACCAAGGTGGTCACCCCGCGCGGTACGGCGACGGCCAACGCCGACGACTTCGCCGCGCGCACCGAGTACGACGCGATGAACCGTCCGGTCAAGAAGTTCCAGCCCTACGACCCGGCGGACGCCCGCTACAACGACCCGAACGTCTACACCGAGACCTCCTACGACGCCGTGGGCCGGGTGGCGAAGTCCTCGCTGCCGCCGTCCGACGGCCAGACGGTCCGCAACGACACCACGTACAGCTACTTCGACAACGGCTGGGCGCGGTCGTCCACGGACCCGTGGGACATCACCACGAAGTACGAGTACAACGACCTGGGGCAGCAGACCAGCCGCACCCTGCTCTCCGCGGGCGGTTCGTCCGAACGCACCATGGGCTGGACGTACTACCCCGACGGTTCGCTGAAGTCCCGTACGGACGACGGTGTGCCGGTGGGCAAGGACGTGGTCCTGGCCGACAACAGCGACAGCCAGAACATCTCCGCCACCGGAACGTGGGCCCACGGGAACACCACCGGGCAGCAGGGCTACGACCACCGCACCCACGCGGCCGGTACGGGCACCGACGCGTTCACCTGGACGCTCAACATCCCGAAGGACGGCACGTACACCGCGTACGTGAAGTACCCGGCGGTGACGGGCGCGGCGACCGCGGCCAAGTACACCGTGACCCACGGCACCGGCACCGCTGACGTGACGAAGGACCAGAACGCGTCCACCGGCACGTGGGTGTCGCTGGGCTCGTACTCCTTCAAGCAGGGCAACGGCGCCAAGCTGCAGCTGTTCCAGAACAGCGGCGGCAAGGTCGTCGCCGACGGTGTCAAGCTGGTCCGTGACACGACGGGCGAGCCCGTCGACGCGGAGAAGCGGAACTTCGTCTACTCCTACGACGCCAACGGCAACCTGACGTCGATCGACGACACGTCCGCCGGCGCGAAGGTCGACGCCTACACGGTCGCGTACACGGGCCTCAACCAGGTCCAGAAGGTGACCGAGGCGCTGGCCGGGCAGGAGAAGAAGTCCACCAGCTTCACCTACGACGCGAACGGCCTGCAGGACACGGTCTCGCACCCCGACCAGTTCGCGAAGTACACCTACGACCTGCGTGACCTGGTCAAGACGGTGTCGGTGGGCAAGTCGGCGACGGACACGTCACCGAAGGTCAGCTCGTACACGTACACCGACCGCGCCCAGAAGCTGAGGGAGACCAAGGCCAACGGGAACACCGTCGACTACACCTACTACCACAACGCTTCCCTCCAGACCTCGACGGAGAAGAAGCCGAACGGCACCCTCGTCACCTCGCACACCTACGCCTACGACGCCAACGGCAACAAGGCGCAGGACATCGCGAAGAAGATGAACGCCGACAACAACGCGGCGTACCTCGAGTCCACCACGGACTTCAGCTACGACCCCGTGAACCGGCTCTCCAAGTCGGTGAAGTCGGGCAACGGCGCGAGCACGGACACCTACGTCCACGACGCCAACGCCAACGTCATCAGCCAGACGGTCAAGGACGTGTCGACCACGTTCAACTACGACCGGAACCGGCTGCTGACCGCGACGTCGGCCGGGAACACGGCCAGCTACAACTACGACCCGTACGGTCGTCAGGAGTCCGTCACCGGCGACGGCCAGGTCATCGAGCGGACCGTCTACGACGGCTTCGACCACGTCGTGGAGTCCCAGAAGATGGACGACACCGGCGCCCTGAAGTCGACGAAGTACACCTTCGACCCGCTGGACCGCACCACGTCCAAGACGGCCGACGGCAAGACCACGGACTTCACCTACCTCGGCCTGTCCGGCGAGGTGCTGAACGAAGAGGTCGCGGGCGAGCTGACGAAGTCGTACCAGTACAGCCCGTGGGGCGAGCGTCTGTCCCAGGTCAAGCACAACACCGACGGGACGACCGAGGACGGCTTCTACAGCTACAACGGCCACACGGACGTCGAGACCGTCACCGGCACCACCGGTGACACCGAGGCGACCTACGGCTACACCGCCTACGGCAAGGACGACGAGTCCGAGTTCACCGGCATCGACAAGCCCGAGGCCGGAGACCCCACCAAGGAGGCGTACAACGCCTACCGCTTCAACTCCAAGCGCTGGGACGCCCAGTCCGGCACGTACGACATGGGCTTCCGCAACTACAACCCGGGTCTCAACCGCTTCACCACCCGGGACATGTACAACGGCGCCCTGGCCGACATGGGCCTGGGTTCGGACCCGTACACCAGCAACCGGTACGCCTTCACCGGCGGCAACCCGGTGTCGATGGTGGAACTCGACGGGCACCGTCCGATCGAGTGCAACGAGTCCGGCTACACCTGCACCATGAACAGCGGCGGCGGCTGGGACGTCGAGGCGAAGGACACGAGCCCCTCGACGCCGTCCCCGGACGGCTCGCTGGTCACCATCGGCGCCGGCTGCCCCCCGGCCTGCTCCACGTCCACCAAGGAGCTCACCGTCGAGCACCTGCTGCTGATGGGGCTGTCCGACGACTACGGTTCGGAGAAGGACCTCGACGTCTGGAGCAACTGGGACGCGGGAGCCCAGATCTGGAACCACATCTTCGGAGGGGTCGAGGAGGACCAGGCGCAGCACAAGAGCGACTTCGTCGCGGCGTACGGTGACACCATCATCGCGGCCGCGGAGAAGTACGACATCCCGGCCACCCTGCTGGCCGGTGTGGCCTACAACGAGGTCTCCGGAGACCCGCCGTTCTTCGACGTCGGCGGTGAGATCCTGGACGGCGACACCGCCTCGTACGGAAACGTCAGCATGCAGATCACCCTCGCGGCGGACCTGCTCGGCTACGATCCGGAGAACCTCAGCGGATACCAGCGCAGCGAGATCAAGGGTTCGCTCCAGGACAACGTCCAGAACCTCTTCCTGACCGCCAGGTATCTGTCCGTGGGCAGGGACACCATCGCTCCGGGGACAGGGGCCTCCGAGTTCACCCAGAAGAACATGCAGGACGTCGGGGCCTGGTACAAGGGCGGTCCCAAGTACTGGGCGACCGATCCCGACTCGCAGGCATACGGCGGTCGGATCGTCGGCAACCAATCCATGCTGTCGGGCCTGATCGGCTAGAGTCCCGGCTTCGCGGGGGTGCCGGGCGACGACCCGGCGCCCCCGCACAGAGGCTGCCAAAGCAGGACGGAACGAAAGTGATAGCTGAGAACCAGAAGCCGGTCGTCCTCTGGGTCCGCGGGATCCTGGCGGCGGCGCTGTTCGTCGTCGCGGTGTTCATGATGGCCTTGAGCCTTCCGGCCGTGGGCGTCGAGAACACGCCGACCAGCGACCGCGACACCGCGGCCGGCGCCTTCTTCTGCCTGCTCCTGTCGACGCTGTTCGTCGTCGGGGCGGCGGCGGTGGCGTTCCGCTGGAAGACCGCGCGTGTGCTGTGCGCCCTCCAGCTGGTGCTCGTGGTGGTCATCTGGACCCAGGTGCCCAGCCCGTTCTGAGCGCCCGGGCCGCGAGCCCGACCGACAGTAGAAGGATCCGCCCGACGGCTCGAGCCGTCGGGCGGATCTGTTCCGGTCGGGCGGATGTGTTCCGGTCGGGCGGATGTGTTCTACAGGGTGCCGGTGAGGTGCTCGGGGCGGACCGGCGTCTTGTTGAGCTCCAGACCCGTCGCGTTCCGGATCGCCGCGAGGACGGCCGGGGTGGACGACAGGGTCGGGGCCTCACCGATGCCGCGGACGCCGTACGGCGCGTCCGGGTCGGCCAGCTCGAGGTAGTCGACCGGGATGGTCGGGGTGTCGAGGATGGTCGGGAGCAGATAGTCCGTGAAGGAGGGGTTGCGGACCTTCGCGGTCTTCGGGTCGACGATGATCTCCTCCATCACCGCGACGCCCAGGCCCTGGGTGGTACCACCCTGGATCTGGCCGACGACGGAGAGCGGGTTGAGCGCCTTGCCGACGTCCTGGGCACAGGCCAGTTCGATGACCTTGACCAGGCCGAGCTCGGTGTCCACCTCCACCACCGCACGGTGCGCGGCGATGGAGTACTGCACGTGGCCGTTGCCCTGGCCGGTGACCAGGTCGAAGGGCTCGGTGGGACGGTGCCGCCACTCCTCCTCGACCTCCACGACCTCGTCCTCCAGGACGTCCACGAGGGTGGAGAGGACCTCGCCTCCGTCGGTGACGACCTTGCCGCCCTCCAGAAGCAGTTCGGCCGTCGCCCACGCCGGGTGGTACGAGCCGAACTTGCGCCGGCCGATCTCCAGGACCTTCTCGCGGACGATTTCGCAGGAGTTCTTGATGGCTCCGCCGGTCATGTACGTCTGACGGCCCGCGGAGGTCGAACCGGCCGAACCGACCTGCGTGTCGGCCGGGTGGATGGTCACCTGGGTGACACCCAGCTCCGTGCGCGCGATCTGGGCGTGAATGGTGACACCGCCCTGCCCGACCTCCGCCATGGCGGTGTGGACCATCGCGACGGGCTCACCGTTGATGACCTCGATGCGCACCTTGGCGGTGGAGTAGTCGTCGAAGCCCTCGGAGAAGCCGACGTTCTTGATGCCGACGGCGTAGCCGACGCCACGGACGACGCCCTCGCCGTGCGTGGTGTTGGAGAGCCCGCCCGGCAGCGCACGGACGTCGGCGCCCTCGGAGCTCTCCCACTGGCGCTCCGGCGGCATCGGGCGGGCCTTGATCCGGCGCAGCAGTTCGGCGACCGGCGCGGGCGACTCGACCGGCTGGCCGGTCGGCATGATGGTGCCCTGCTCCATGGCGTTCAGCTGCCGGAACTCCACGGGGTCCATGCCCAGCTTCGCCGCGAGCTTGTCCATCTGCGCCTCGTAGGCGAAACACGCCTGGACGGCGCCGAAGCCGCGCATCGCGCCACAGGGCGGGTTGTTGGTGTAGAGGCCGATCGCCTCGATCTCGACGTCGTCGATGACGTACGGGCCGACCGAGAGGGACGCGGCGTTGCCGACGACCGAGGCCGTGGACGAAGCGTAGGCGCCGCCGTCGAGCACGATCCGGCACTTCATGTGCGTGATCTTGCCGTCCTTGGTGGCGCCGTGCTCGTACCAGAGCTTCGCCGGGTGGCGGTGGACGTGCCCGAAGAAGGACTCGAAGCGGTTGTAGACGATCTTCACCGGCTTGCCGGTGCGCAGCGCCAGGAGGCAGGCGTGGATCTGCATCGAGATGTCCTCGCGACCGCCGAACGCGCCGCCGACGCCGGACAGCGTCATGCGCACCTTCTCCTCGGGCAGGCCGAGGACCGGGGCGATCTGCTTGAGGTCCGAGTGCAGCCACTGGGTGGCGCAGTACAGGTCGACACCGCCGTCCTCCGCGGGGACGGCAAGGCCCGACTCCGGGCCGAGGAAGGCCTGGTCCTGCATGCCGAAGGTGTACTCCCCCGAAACGATCACGTCGGCCCGCTTGCGGGCCTCTTCCACGTTGCCGCGGATGATCGGCTGGCGGTGCACGATGTTCGGGTGCGGGACGTGACCGGAGTGGTGGTCGTCCCGGTTCTCGTGGACCAGGAGCGCTTCCGGGGCGAGCGCCGACGCCTCGTCGGTGACGACGGGCAGTTCCCGGTACTCGACCTTGATCTTCGCGGCGGCGCGGCGCGCGGTCTCCGGGTGGTCGGCGGCCACGAGGGCGACCGGCTCGCCGTGGTGCCGGACCTTGCCGTGGGCCAGGACGGGAGTGTCCTGGAACTCCATGCCGTAGTACTTCATCGCGGCCGGCAGGTCGTCGTACGTCATCACCGCGTAGACGCCCGACGTGGCCAGGGCCTCGGAGGTGTCGATGGAGACGATCTCGGCGTGCGCGACCGTGGACCGCAGGATCTGACCCCACAGCATGTCCTCGTGCCACATGTCCGAGGAGTAGGCGAACTCGCCGGTGACCTTCAGGGTGCCGTCGGGGCGCAGCGTCGACTCGCCGATGCCGCCCTTCGTCCGCGAACCCTGGGTGACGTTGGTGGGGATACCGGTGGTGGTGCCGGCCATGGTCAGACCTCGTCTTCCTGGAGTCCTTGACGTTCCTGACGGGCCGCGGCCAGGCGGACCGCGTCCAGAATCTTTTCGTAACCGGTGCAGCGGCAGAGATTGCCGGAGAGCGCCTCGCGGATGTCCGCGTCGGACGGCTCGCTGTTGACCTCGAGGAGCTCGTCGGCGGCGATCAGCAGACCCGGGGTGCAGAAACCGCACTGGACGGCGCCGGCATCGATGAACGCCTGCTGGATCGGCGAGAGCGCCGCACGCGGGAAGGTGCCGCCCTCATCGCCCGCAGAGTCGGTGCCGCGACCCCCGTACGCGGCACGCTCCTCGTCATAGGCGGCAAGGCCCTCGACCGTGACGACCTCGCGGCCCTCGACCTGCCCGGCGGCGACCAGGCAGGAACAGACCGGGACCCCGTCGAGACGGACGGTGCAGGAACCGCACTCACCCTGCTCGCAGGCGTTCTTGGAGCCTGGAAGCCCGAGGCGCTCGCGCAGGATGTAGAGGAGGGACTCGCCCTCCCAGACGTCGTCGGCTTCCTGCGGACGACCGTTGACCGTGAAATTGACGCGCATGGTCATGCAGCTCCCTCAAGCGTGCGGCCGTTGCCGCCGCGGTACCGCTCCCAGGTCCAGCCGAGCTGCCGGCGGGCCATGATGCCGACAGCGTGCCTCCGGTAGCTCGCGGTGCCACGAACGTCGTCGATCGGGTTCGCCGCGCCCGAGCACAGGTCCGCGAACTGCTTCGCGATCGACGGGGTGATGATCTTGCCGCTCTCCCAGAAACCGCCTTCTTCGAGCGCGGCGTTGAGAAAGTCCTCGGCGGCCCCGGCCCGGATCGGCGTCGGCGCGGCCGAACCGATACCGGTGCGGACCGTGCGGGTCTCCGGGTGGAGCGCCAGGCCGAAGGCGCAGACCGCGATGACCATCGCGTTGCGCGTACCGACCTTGGAGTACTGCTGCGGGCCGTCCGCCTTCTTGATGTGGACGGTCTTGATGAGCTCGTCCGGCTCGAGGGCATTCCGCTTCACGCCCGTGTAGAACTCGTCGATCGGGATGCGGCGGTTGCCGCGCACCGACTCGACCTCGACCTCGGCGCCCGCCGCGAGCAGCGCGGGGTGCGCGTCTCCGGCCGGCGAGGCGGTACCGAGGTTGCCGCCTACACCACCGCGGTTGCGGATCTGCGGAGAGGCCACGGTGTGCGAGGCGAGCGCCAGACCCGGCAGCTCGGCCCGCAGGTTCTCCATGATCCGGGTGTACGGAACGGACGCGCCCAGTTGGACGGTCTCTTCCCCGACGTACCACTCCTGGAGCTCGGTGATCCGGTTCAGGTCCAGGAGGTACTCGGGACGGCGGTGGTCGAAATTGATCTCGACCATCACATCGGTGCCACCCGCGATCGGCACCGCCGCGGGGTGCGCTGCCTTGGCAGCGAGCGCCTCCTCCCAACCGGCAGGGCGAAGGAAGTCCATGAGCGTCTCTCTTCTTCGTATCAGGTTCATGTCGAGCCAGGGCCCGAAGCCCCTCGACCGACGCGTTCACACGCTGTCGGCCGGACACGGAGAAGTAGACCCAGCGATCAAGGGGGCGAGGCAGTCACCGATCCCCCAGAAACGGCCTCCCCGCCGCCTGTGGACCACGGTGCTTTTCCACCGCATCACGCCTGTGAACTGCGGCGATACACGTCAAGGAAGCAGCGTGAGCGGGTGAGGACGTGAGAGAGTGGCGATCATGCGGCTACGTGAACTCTTGGACGAACTGGGGCTGTTCCTGCTCGTGGGCCAGGACGCCGACGACAGCGCTCCGGATCGAGACGTTCGCGCCGTCCTGACCACCGACCTGGCCGACCCCGGTCGCTTCCTCTCCGGCGGCGAACTCGTCCTCACCGGGCTTGCCTGGTGGCAGGAGGACGGAGACGCCGAGTCGTTCGTACGCGTCCTCGCCCGAGCGGGTGTCACGGTCCTCGCCGCCGGCGAAGCCGAACACGGACTCGTCCCGGACGACCTCGTGCGCGCCTGCCGACGCCACGGCCTTCCACTCGTCGCCGTAACACCAGACATATCGTTCACGACGATCACCGAACACGTCCTGCGTCGTCTGCACAGCCGGCAGGTCGGCGGCCTCGCCGCCATGGTCGAACGCCATCGACGCCTCCTCACCGACCCGGGTGCCCCGGACTCCGTACTGGAACTCCTGGAGCACAGCCTCGGCCTCGACGTGCGCGTCCTGTCCCCGACCGGGCGCCAGATCGCCGGGGCTCGCCCTCCCCTGCGGGCCAAGACGGCGGCGGCACTGGCCGGGCGGTATCTCGCCGCACGCCGCTCGGGCGAGGCCGCTCCCCATCGGGTCACGCTCGGGGAGCGGCACTACTCACTCATGCCGGTACGCGACGCCACAGCCCCGTCGACACCGTCGGCGTCGTCGACGCCGTCGAGCGCGACGGGGGACGCCGCCGAGCTGGGCGACTGGGTGCTCGTCGTGGAGGCCGACACGTCGAACCGGCCTGCGGCAGACGGGGAACTCCTCGACCGGATCGTCGAACTGGCCGCCGACGCGCGGTCCGCGCACAACCGGGCGAAGCTGGCGCTGAACGACCTGGCCCGGCAACTCCTCGACCTGCTGCACAGCCGCGTCCCACCCGACGAGATCCCCGTCCGGCTGAGCAGCACCGCGCAGGCCGTCGTCAGCCAGAAGTACACCTGGCAACGCTGCCAGTTCGTGGTTGCCAGGGGCGAGTGGCACGGAGCCCACCCCATCCCTGCCTCGGCCCTGCGCGTACTCCTGGAGGAGGCCCTGATCCAACCGGACGGCCCGGTGCCGGTGTCGCCGGAAGACATCGCCGCCACCGTCGACGGCGAACAGGCCGTGCTTTTCGTCCTGGTGCCCGAGCCCACGGACGCGCTCCCCGACCCGGCCCTCGACGCCGCTGCCCTGCAGCGGAGGCTCGCCGCGGCACTCGGGCGCTGGCTCGGCCCGACGGACAGCGTGTCGATCGGCGTCAGCTCTCCGGTCGGCGCACCCGGGAACGCACGACGAGCGCTCGGCGAGGCCCGCACCGCGCTGCGGGTCGCCGCCGAGGGTCCGGAACGAGTGACCGTGCGCGGCCCCGACGACCTCACCTCGCACATCCTGTCGCTGCTGCCCCTCATCCCGGCCGAGACCCGGCGCGCCTTCGCCGCCCGTCTGCTCGGCCCCCTGCGCGATCACGACAGCCGCCACCAGACCGACCTGCTGTCCACGCTGGAGAAGTTCCTCGAGTGCGACGCGTCCTGGACCGCATGCGCCGCCCAACTCCATCTGCACGTCAACTCGTTGCGTCATCGCATCGCCCGCATCGAGCAGCTCACGGGCCGGGACCTGGCCCGGCTCGAGACGAGACTGGACTTCCTCGCGGCCTTGAGGGTCGGCTGAGTCGACGACCGGTGACCAGGCAGGCAGCCCACTCCACGTACACGCCCGTCAGAACAGTGAGTTGTCTCCCCGCAGCCGGCGGCGCAGGAACGAGGAGAAGGTCTGGTCATGCAGATGCGTGAGGGACGTGCCGCCCGGCTCGACGTAGCCGACGCGCCACTCCTGCGGGTCGCCCGTCAGGGCGAGCCAGCCGAACGCCCTGCCGTCCAGTTCGCCCCACTGCAGGAACACGGTGTCCTCGGTCAGCCAGCCGGCCCTTGCGACGGGGAGCACCCGCATCCCGGCGATCACGCCGCCGGGGAACTCCCGCATGACCGTCAGGTAGTCCTCCGGGAACACGAGGGTCGACTCCCTCGCCCGCTCCACGGCACGGTCGACGAGCTCCCGTGCGTACTGCCGGATGCCCGGAACACCGATGTTCCGGATCCGGGTGACGAGCTCCTCCACTGCGCCGACGTCCGGGTTCGACAGCACCGTGGCCGTCGCTGGCATGTCGTCGGCGACGCTCCAGAAGGAACCCGCTTCGTATTCCTCGATGGTCTCGAACGCGGGCATCCCCTCGGCACGTCCGAGCAGCGCCCGCGCGATGAACTCCGAGGCGGAGAAGGGAAGGTCGAGCCACAGCTGGAAATCGTCGTCCGTGACGACGGTCGTCCAGTCCGCAGTGTCGGCGGCGGTGGCGTCCCACAGCAGCACGCCGTCGGTGGCGGTGCGGCCCCACGGGACCATACCGCCGGGCTCCGGGTGAAGAGGCAGCCACAGCCGCTGCTCGCGGCTG
This sequence comes from Streptomyces sp. NPDC046712, assembly GCF_040645695.1. Classification (NCBI taxonomy): domain Bacteria; kingdom Bacillati; phylum Actinomycetota; class Actinomycetes; order Kitasatosporales; family Streptomycetaceae; genus Streptomyces; species Streptomyces sp. NPDC046712. Next base: position 261,466 of record NZ_JBEYYW010000008.1, read on the forward strand.
CGCAGCGACAGCTCCATGTCCCCGATGCGCAGCGAGGTGGGGCGGGTGAACTCCTCCAGGGAGCGCACGGGGAGGCTGCCGGGCCGTTCGAGCAGCACGGAGCCCGCGAAGACTCCCGCCGGCACTGCCTGGACCAGGAGCTCGAAGTCCTCGGGGACGACCCGGCCGTACGCGTCGTCCTCCGGTCGTTTCGGTGCGTCGAGGCCGAGCAGTCGGACGACGTCGAGATGGTTCATGTGTGGCTCCGTCTCCTCTTCACACGACGCAGACGGCCCGCCGGTCGAAACCGGCGGGCCGTCCTGTCGGAGTCCGGCCCCTGGGGACCCGCGACTCAGAACTCCCGGAAATAGGGTGTCGGGATCGTCCCCGCGACACTGAACACCGAGAAATCGGCCTCCGTGAGTACACGGTAAAGGAATTCCGACGCGGTCATGTCGAAACGCTGGAACGGCTCCAGCGGATCCACTCGCGCCACGACGGGCCACGACGACGGATCCTGCGCCTCGTCGGCCAGCCAGTAGTACTCCTCCTCGATGAAGGAGTACCCCCACTGGAGGAGGCCCGTCCCCTTGTTCTCCTCATTCGCGCCGAGGAGCCCATACGGTTCGAAGATCCGACGATTTTCCGGATTGCCGCGCACGGACCTCAGCAAGGTCTGGTGATTGGCGAGCACCGACTCCTGGTCCCCCTGCGCCCGCAGTACCAGAATATGGTCACTGAAGGCGCCCCACGGGGCGAAGCGTCGGCGCAGTTCCTTGAAATCGGCCGGCAGAGGGGTGCCCAAGGTTCCTTCGGCGTCGGTCCAGTCGGGTTCGCCGGCTTCGGCGTTCCAACCGGTCACCGCCACCAGGCGTTCGACCCACTCCATGTGCACCCCTCTGCGCGACTACGAACCGACTACATATCCCGTCAAGGCGTGTTCAGAATCGTCTGGTTGACAATCTGAACCCCTGTCGAGGTATAGGCAGTCATGGTAACACCGAGAGGAATCGGATTGCTTTCGTTCTCGTAGACGGGAACCGACGAGTAGAAGACCGTATTCCCCGCGGCAATGGCATCCGCGATCTTCTGCTCCTGCGTGGACATTTCAGGAGAGTTGGCGGCACGGTACAACGGCACCAGGTTTCGGCGATCGGTGCCGCTGCCGCCGAGCTGACGCGCCAGCAGATGTCCGCGGTTCATCGTGGGGATGTTCCCGAGGCGGAATCCCGGGGGAGCGTTCTCCCAGAATCCGGGCGTCGACGGCGGCCACGGCGCACTGCTGCCCATGATCTCCGTGCCCGGCCCGTTCAGGACGTTGTTGCCCTCCTTGTCCGTGTAGTTGAACCCGCCGGCGGTGAGGCAGGCGAAGGCGCCCTGAGCCCGGCCCTGCTTGTCGAGCGGCATGTAGTACGTCATGCTCTTGCCCTTGGCGCAGTCCTGCCGGGTGAACGGGTAGAGCGTGTCGGCCGGCTGCCATTCCTTCTTCGAGTCCGGCTTGAGGAGCAGACCCTTGTTGTAGTCCGGCTTCTCACCGGGGTCCGACTCGTAGCCGTTGGACGCCGTGGGCGTGTTCCACCCGATGCCGTTGAGGAAGACCTCGATTGCCAGGAAGGGAACCCTCGGCGCCTTCGTCGCCACCTTCGTGGCGCCCGAGAGGATGTTCTTGATGGGGTCCAGCCAGTCGTGCCCGTCGAGCTCGACGCGGCTGACGGGATTTCCGCCGGTGAAGGCGTAGCGGTTGCCCGTGTAGGGGTCCGCCCCGAGACTCATGTCGGCGAGGGCGCCGGTGTACATGTCCCGGGAGGTGAAGCGGTTGAGACCCGGGTTGTAGTCCCGGAAGCCCATGTCGTACGTGCCCGACTTGGCGTCCCAGCGCTTCGCGTTGAAGCGGTAGGGGTTGTAGGCCTCCTTGGTGGGGTCACCCGCATCGGGCTTGTCGATGCCGGTGAACTCGGACTCGTCGTCCTTGCCGTAGGCGGTGTAGCCGTACGTGGCCTTCGAGTCGCCGTTCTTGTCGGTCACGGTCTCGACGTCGCTGCGGCTGTTGTAGCCGTAGTAGCCGTCCTCGGCCGTGCCGTCGGTGTTGTGCTTGACCTGCGACAGGCGCTCGCCCGACGGGCTGTACTGGTACGACTTGGTGAGCGCGCCGGCCACCTTCTCGTCCAGGACCTCGTGGGAGAGCCCCAGGTACGCGAAGTCGGTCGTCTTGCCGTCCGCGGTCTTCGTCGCGGTGCGCTCCAGCGGATCGAAGGTGTACTTCGTCGACTTCAGGGCGCCGGTGTCGTCCGTCTTCTGGGACTCCACGACGTGGTCGAAGCCGTCGTACACGCTCCGCTCGATCACCTTGCCGCCACTGGTGACGGACTCCTGACGACCGAACGGGTCATAGTTGTAGGAGGCTGTCGAGCCGGCGGTGGTGGCCTTCAGCAGCCGGTTGCGGTCGTACTCGTACGAAGTGGTGACGTTCTTCGCCGTCGTCTGGCTGATGACGTTGGCATTGTCGTCGTGGACGTACGTCTCGGTGCCCGCGCCGTTGCCGGTCTTGACCGACTTGGCGAGGCGGTCGACGGGGTCGTAGGTGTATTCGGTGGTGGAGTCGAGGTACGCCGCGTGGTTGTCGGCGTTCATCTTCTTCGCCACGTCCTGCGCCTTGTTCCCGTTCGGGTCGTAGGCGTAGGTGTGCGAGGAGACGAGAGTGCCGTTGGGCTTCTTCTCCGCGCTCGTCCTCAGCGTCCCGTCGACGTAGTACGCGTAGTCGACGGTGTTGCCGTTGCCCTTGGTCTCCTTCAGCTTGAGACCGCGGTCCGTGTACGTGTACAAGGTGACCTTCGGGTCGGCGTCCGTGGCGCTCTTGCCGACCGAGACGGTCTTGACCAGTTCCCTGAGGTCGTAGGTGTACTTGGAGTACTGGTCGGGATGGCTGACGGTGTCCGCCTGACCGTTCGCGTCGTACGTGTACGACGTGACCTTCTTGGCCTGACCGGCGAGCGCCTCGGTGACCTTCGCGACCTGGTTGAGGCCGGTGTAGTCGACGGTGTAGGCGTCGATCTTCGCGTTCGACGAGGTGTCGTCGATCGTGGTCAGATTGCCGTTGAGGTCGTAGGAGTAGGCGAAGTTCTGCTTCTCCGTGTCCGTCTCGCCGGCATTGTTGCGGACCAGCTTGACGCCGTCGGCGACGACGACGCCGGTGCTGCTCTGGTCCAGCTTGAGCTTGGTGTCCTCGCCCTGCTTGAGGGTGTAGGCGCCCAGGCTGACCCAGGTTCCGGTGCTCGCGTTCTGGTCCTTGGTGACGGCCGGCTCGGTCGTGGTGCCATGGCTGAGCGTGTACTTCGCCGTCGTGGCGGCGCCGGTCACCCGCGGGTACTTCACGTACGCCGTGTAGCTGCCGTCCCTGGGAATGTTCAGCGTCCACGTGTACGCGTCGGTACCGGCACCGGCGGCGTGGGTGTGATGGTCGTAGCCCTGCTGGCCGGTGGAGTCTCCCTTGGTCCAGGCCCCGGTGTAAGAGGTGTGCTGGGTGTCGGAGTTGTCGACGAGAACGACCGCCTGGCCGACCGGGACGCCGTCGTCCGCACGGGACTTGAGCGAGCCGTCGGGGTAGTACGACCACGTCATGGTGCGGTTGGCCGAGCCGTCGGCGGCGGAAGTGGTCCGCGTGGCCTGCTTGCCGAGCTCGTTGTATTCGTACGCGGTGACGATCGACCACGGGTCGGTGGACTTCTTCACCCAGCCGTTGTCGAAGTACTCGTTGACGGTGTCGTTGCGGACGGTCTCGCCCTCGGACGGCGGCAGCGAGGTCTTCGCGACCCGGCCCACGGCGTCGTAGTCCGTGCGCGTGTACACGTTCGGGTCGTTGTACCGGCCGTCGGCCGGGTCGTAGGGCTGGTACTGCTTGACCGGCCGGTTGAGCTTGTCGTACTCGGTGCGCGAGGTGAAGTCGTCGGCGCCGGCGGTGGCCGTGCCGCGCGGCATGATCACCTTGGTGACGTTGCCGACCTGGTCGTACTCGTACTTCGTCGAGCGCGTCTTGGTGCCGTCGTAGGGCGCCTTGATCTCGCTCTTCTTGCCTCGCTCGTCGTAGACGACGGTGGTGGTGTTGTTCTCCTTGTCCGTCGTGGTGACGGTCAGGCTGTCCTTGTCGTACGTCTGCGCGGTGAACTTGCCCGCCGCGTCCGTGGACTTGACCGGACGGTGGTTGAGGTCGTAGTCGGTCTTGGTCGTGTAGTCGGTGGTGTCGGCGGTGGCGTTCTTCTTCGCGTCGATGACCGTGGTGACGTTGCCGACGTTGTCGTACACGTACGAGATCTTGTGCTGGGCGGCGTCGACGGCCGACGTCAGCTGGTAGATCTCGTCGTAGGTGTTGGTGGTGACGTAGTCGGTGGCGTCCGCCGTGGTGGCCGTGCCCTTGGGCTCGGTCGTCGTCTTGAGGTTGCCGACCTTGTCGTAGGTGTACGTCGTGCTGCGCGGCGCGGTGCTGTTGTTCTGCGGCGCCGTGGCCGAGACGACCTGGTCGGTCTGGTCGTAGACCGCGGTCGACACGGCGGCATTGGGAGCCGTCGACTTCGTGATGTTGTCGTTGGCGTCGTACTCCGGCGCCGGCGTCGTGATGAGGACGCCTGCGGCCTGGTCCTTGGGCACGGTCTTGACCAGCGGGCGTCCGAACGTGTCGTACGTCTGCGTGGTCTTCTTGCCCAGGGCGTCGGTGACCTCCCTGACCTTGCCGCGCTCGTCGTACACGTACGTCGTGGACTTGTCCAGAGCGTCGGTGATCTTCGCCGGGTAGCCGGTGGGCCCGAAGTCGCTGTTGGTGGTCGGGTTGCCGTTGGCGTCGGTCGCCTTGGTCAGCTGACCGTAGGCGTCGTACTGGTACGTCGTGGTGTAGTCACCGGCGACGGACGTGGTGGCGACGCCCTTGGGGTCGGTGACCGTGGTGAGGTTGCCGAAGGTGTCGTAGCCGAACTGCCACTTCCGGCCCTCCGGGGAGGTCTTGGTGAACATGTCGGCCGAGTAGCCGTCCGCGCGCGTCTGGTACGTGTACCGCGACGAGTTGGCCGGGTAGACGCCCGGTGCGCAGTCCGAGGGCGGCGGGATGCCGCTCTTGTTGTTCTCCGCGTCGCGCTTCCAGAGCGGGTAGCCCGTCTTCTGGTCGTAGCAGTACGCGGTCTTGGCACCGTTGGCCTCTTCGAGGTACGTGACGTTGTTGTCCGCGTCCCACGACATCTTCGTGGTCTGTGCCTTGGCGTTCGTCGACTGGACCGCACGGCCGAAGTCGTCCGTCACGAAGTCCGTGGCGTGGTTCTCCGCGTCCGTGACCCTGGTGTCGATGAACTTGGCGTTCCCGGCGTTCACGGAATAGGCGAAGCCCGTGGCGCCCTGGAGACGGTCGGTGATCGTCTTGGTCCACCAGTGGTACTTCGGGTCGTCCCCGGTCTGCGGGTAGTTGTACGCGAGCTGCGTGGCGTTGCCGCGCGGGTCGGTGGCCTTGACCAGCTTGACGTTCTTGTTGCCCTGGGTGGCGTCGTACTCGAAGCCGAAGACCTTCGGCTGGGCCGAGCCCGCGCCGTCCGTCAGCTTGGTGAGCAGCCCCTTGTCGGAGTACTCGAAGGTGAGCTTGCGGCCCGAGATCTCCGTCATCGACTTGATGTGGTCGATGATCTTCGGGTTGCTCGTGTCCGCCTTGGAGTAGTACTCGACGGTGAGCGTCTGCCGACCGGACGGGTCGGTGATGTACTTGAGGAACTTGGTCGGCTTGTTGTTGGACTTCCGCTCCTCGTACGTGTACGTCTGCGTGTTCCCGTTCTTGTCGACCATCGACGTCATGTAGCCGTCGCAGCCGAACAGGAACCGCGTCCCGTCCGGACGCGTCAGCGTCCAGGCGTCCGGGGTCGGGTCCTTCAGCGGCGTGCAGTCCAGACCCGGCTTCGCCGTCACCTTGTAGTGGACGCCCGCGGGGGCCTTCCAGGTGCCGTCGGGCTGCTTGCGGAAGACGTGGGTCGTACCGTCGCCGTCCGGGAGCTTGATCTCGGACGGGTTCGGCTTCGGGTGGAACTCCAGAGGCGCGCCGAGCCGGATCGGGCCGGAGGCCTGGAAGGACCAGCCGTGGCCGGAGACCGTGTCCGAGGTGTCCTGGCTGTTGTAGGCGAACCGGGCGAAGGTGGTGACGCCGCGGCCCGGGTTGGTGAAGGCGTTGTACTGCCAGACGCTGTTACCGGACGCCAGGTTGTTCATGACGGTCGAGCCGGCGCCGGTGTTCTTGCCCGTGTAGGAGTAGAACTTCTCCATGCCGAGCTGGTTGGAGGTGGGGTCCTCCACCGCCACGTTCTGCTTCAGGCCGGGGATGCCCGCGGTGCCCGAGGCCCACGTGCCGGCCGTCTTGTTGTAGACGTCCCAGGTCAGGACGTAGTCGGTGCGCTTGTTGCCCGAGTCGGAGTTGATCGGGGTCTTCACCTGCGCCTGCAGGCTCACGGAGCCACCGGGGGCCACGTTGCCGGGCAGGGCCGTCTGGATCTGGTTGCCGCCGTTGGTGACGTCGGTGCCGTCCGGCAGGGCCCACTTGTAGGTGAGGACCTGGTCGGCGGCGTTCCACGTCGACGCGGTGGTGTTGGTGAGGGTGAAGTCGACGGTGTAGTCGGTGTTCGGGGTCATCCGCGCCGGGGTCTGCGGCGCGTAGTACGTCGACTCGGTGGTGGAGTCGATGTACGTGACCACGATCCTGGGCTGGAGCCTCGGCTCGGTGCCCTCGGAGGACAGGAACAGGGTCCGCTCCTGCGAGGCGGCCTCATCCGCCATTTTGAGGACCACGCCCCGCTGGGAGGCCGGGGTGGTCACCCAGGACTGGGCGAGCGAGGTGACGTTCCAGTCGTGCCGGGCCGGGTCGTTGGTCTTCGCCCCCGTGTCGGCCGTCACGGCGCCGAAGTCGCCGCCCGCGGTGGTCCAGTTGGTGCTCGCGTTCGCCTTGACCCACGTGGCGGTGGCCTCGTCGAAGTCACGCGTCAGCGGCCGCAGTTCGTAGACGGCCCCCGTGGTGTCCTGCGCGGTCTGCGTGCTCCACAGCCGCACGTTCGCGTCCAGGACCCGGGCCGTGGCGGGGATGCCGAGGGCCGGGAACTTCAGCAGGGCGCGGGTGTCGCCGTAGGTCGCGGAGTTGTTGCCGACCGACAGCCAGTTCTTCGGGCCGCCGTCGTCGATGGTGTCGTGCGTGAGCGTGGTGCGGGCCGAGGACAGGGTGGTGTCCTGCGACGCGGTGAACACCTTCGTCGTACGGCCGGCCTTCGGCAGCCGTACCAGCTGCGTCGGAGCGCCGACGACCTGCCCGTCCTTCGTCTTGACCGCGACCATGTAGTAGTACGCGCGGCCGAACGGATCGGGGTCGTCCGCCTTGGTCGGCACGCCCGTGGTGTCCGTGAACGACGTCACGGTGGACGCGACGGGCGAGACCAGCGTGGTGGCGGACGGAGTGAAGGTCTGGTTGATGGAGCGGTGGACCTGGTACTCGACGATGTCGTCGCCGGTGTTGATCGGGTCCTGGTCCTGGTAGGCGGACCAGCTGAGCTCCGCGCCCGTGTCGTGGATCGTCGTCGGGGCCGCGAGGTCCACGCCCTGACGGCCGAAGGTCAGCACCAGGCGCGGGTAGTTGGCGGTCTCGCCGCCGTAACCGAACTCGCTGCCCTCGTAGCGCGGTCCGCCCTTGGGGCCGGTCGCGCTCTCGTCGCCGGCCTTGATGACGAAGCCGTTGTTGGTGTAGGTGCCGTCGATCCACTGCTGGACGGTCTTGGTCACCGGGAAGGTGTGCCAGGTGTTCAGCTCGCCCGGCTGCTTGGTGACCACTCCGCCCTTGGTGAAGCGGACCGCGTCGGCGATCACCGACGTGCTGGTCGACGCCGGACCGTCTCCGAGGACGATCTTGCCCAGCGTACCCGCCTTGAACGGATGCGAGCCGAGCGTCTTCCACACGCCGGCCGTGCCGGCCTGCTGGTTGACCGTGTACACCTTCGTCCCGCCGTCGTAGGTGACGGTGTACGGGGCGTTGGTGGCGCGGTCCGAGGCCGGGACGTAGTGCGTCTCGACCTGGTACGTGCCGTCCTCCGGGAGGCTCGGCTGCCAGGTGTACGTGTCACCCGCGACCGAGTCCTTGTTGTACAGGTAGTCCTGGTTGACCGCGTACTGCGTGTACGCGGTGTTCCCCGACGCCGGCCAGGCGCCGACGGCGGCCGTCCGCCCGGCGTCCCCGTCGTCCACCACGACCGCCGTGCCCGAGAGCTCGCCGGTGATCGTGTTGGCGCTGTTCCACGTCGCCTGCTCCTCGGTCCACGCCTGTGTGGCGCGGTGCGCCTCCAGCTGGACCTCGGTGTCACCCGTGGTGTGGGTCTGGTCGTAGTACAGCTTCAGATCGGCCGAGTCCAGCTTGGTGCCGGCCGGTACGCCCGTCAGCGGGAACCGCAGCAGGGCGCGGGAGGCGCCGGTGCTGGTGTTGCCGACCGAAAGCCGCCAGTTGTCGTTGTAGTTCGTCCCCGGGCCGTCCGAGGAGATCATCACGTCCTGCGCCGTCGTCGGCGTCGGCGCGATGGCGATCGTCGGGTCGACCGTCACGGGGTACTGGCGCTCGGGTGCGGCAAGCCACTCGGCGTCGGGCGTGACGGTCAGCTTCCAGCCCTTGCCGTCACGGGAGAGCTGCTGGCTGACCTTGTCGCTGTAGGCGTGGCCGTACGGCGACTGGGCGTCCTTCTTCGCGTCCGTCATGAACGCCGCCGGGATGACCAGGACCGGGTCCGCGGCTTCCCCGTAGAAGAGGACCGAGCCGTCCTTGCCCGACTTCGGCGTCAGCCCGCCCGCGTCCAGGGTGAAGGTGAAGGACACGGGGCCGTCCGGGCGCTCGGCCAGGACGATGTTCTCCTTCACCCGGCCCGGACCGACCTGGTAGGACAGATCCGCACCACGGACCGCGTCCTTGTACGTGACGGTGTCACCCTTGGCCACCGGGGCGAGCTTGCCCGCACCCTCCAGACCCAACGTGACCGCATGCCCGTCCGCCGACTCGAACCGCAACAACTTCCGCGCATCCGAACCGAACCAACTACGTGCAGCGTTCGTTGTGTTGGCGAACTCGAAGCCCTTGGTGGCGGTCGGAGTGACCGCCGGGTCGATGTCCTTCCACGACGCCCCCGCCCGATACCCGGTCGGCACGGCCGACACCTCGGCCTGCACCCGGCCGTCGGACAGCTTCCAGTACCGGGCATTCGCCGTGCGGCTGCCCGTCAGTTCCGCAACGCGCTTCGCCTTCGCGGCCGGCTTGCCCGGCGGGAGCTTCTCCCGGCTCGGCAGCACCGGAGTGCCGCCGGTCGACGGCGCCTCCGGGCCGCCTGAATCGCCCTCGTCCTCCGAGAGCCAGCCCGCGAAGGCATCGACGATACCCTCGCCGCCATCACTCGAAACAGGTGCGGCATAAGCGACTTGTGGCAGCATGGTCCCGGCTATCGCCGAAACCACGAGGCAGGCTATCGCCCGCCCATATCTGTATTTCACGCCATTCCCTTCTTCGGCACCCCTCCCGCCCTGGGCGAAAAGGGCGCACCGTCGCGCCGGCGCGGGCACTTCTCGCCGGTCGCGATGGACCTGACCTCGACCGGAGCACCTCAAGGCATGCCAAAACAGGCCACCTCCCGCATAGGGAAAGCGACCTCGCCAGAGGCGCGCCGATCACGGCGGGAGGATTCTTCAACACGGAGTTGATGGTCCGTCAACCGATATCGCAATCAGGGCATTTCGCGGACCGGGTCGATGGCGATTGGGGGCGCATTGCCCGACTTCTCCACCACCTGGCATCAGTCGAATCCGATGGTGTATAACCCAGGCGCATTCACATCGACAGAAAGCGCGGCCATGCCGACGACCGAAGAACCGGCAGGACCGGACGAGTCCGAGATCCCGGACGCCACAGAGGTTTCCGCGACCGCGGACGACCGCCGCATCGACCGCGGCGGCATCGCCGTCGCCGCGGCTCTGCTGCTCGCGTGCGGCGCGTTCGTCACGTACGGAGTCCTCGACTCCGACGACGAGCCGGCGGACAAGCGGGGGGCCACGTCGCCCACCGCCGAAGTGACCTACGAGGTGCTCGGCGAGGGCGCGGCCGACATCTCCTACCGAGGGGCCGACGGCGACAAGGCGAACGTCGTCACGAACGTCGGTCTGCCGTGGCGGAAGACCGTGAGCGTTCCGCTCGGCGCCTCCCCGATCGTCAACGTGACCCTCGGCGAGAAGGGCGGCACGGCCAGCTGCACCCTGGCCGTGCGTGGCAAGCACGTCCAACGTGCCACCGCCACCGGCGCTTTCGGCCGAACCACGTGCAGCAGTGAACTCCCCACCCCCGAAGCGTCCGCAGCACCTGAAGGAGCCCAGTGAACCCGCACCACTTCCGTCGTACGACCCGGGTCGTGGCGACCACCGCCGTCGCCCTCGCGACCCTCGGTCTCACCTCCCCGGCGACGCCGGCGGCGCAGCTCCCCGACGGAGTGCGGAGCATCGCGCTGCACGGCTCCGACCCCGCCCAGCGCGCGCTGTCGGCCCGGGGCACTGAACCGTTCAGCATGCTCGGCGTCACCTGGGCCGACCCGCGCGCCGAGCTCGGCGGCACGGCGCAGGTCCGTACCCGTGACAGCGTCACCGGTGTCTGGTCCGGCTGGCGCGAGCTCGAACTCGACATACGTACGCCCGAGGTGGGGGCCGCCACCGAGGCGGGCGAGGTGCGCGCCGGAACCCAGCCGCTGTGGACCGGGCCGTCCAACGGTGTCCAGGTCAGGGTGACCGGGCAGCACGGCAAGCTGTCGAAGCTGCCGGCCGGGCTGCGGGTGGAGCTGGTCAACCCGGAGACCGCCCCGGCCTCCGACACGTCGTACGCCACCGTCACCGCGGCAGCGGCCGCGAGCACGACGAGCACGGCTCCGCAGCCCGTCGTGACCCCGCGCTCGGGCTGGGGCGCCGACGAGTCGCTGGTCAGGGACCCGGCGACGTACACCACCGACACGAAGGTGGTGTTCGCCCACCACACGGCCGGCACCAACGACTACACCTGCGAGCAGTCCCCGGACATCATCCGCGCGATCTTCCTGTACCACGTGCAGGGTCAGGGCTGGAACGACATCGGCTACCAGTTCCTCGTCGACAAGTGCGGCACCGTCTTCGAGGGCCGCGCGGGCGGCATCGACAGGCCGGTCCTCGGCGCGCAGACCTACGGCTTCAACACGGACACCACCGGCGTCGCCGTCCTCGGCAACTACAACGACGCGATCACCTCGCAGCCCGTGCTCGACGCGGTGGCCGGGGTCGCCGCCTGGAAGCTCGGTCTGTACGGCTACGACGCGGCCGGCACCGTCGAACTCGCCGCGGCTGCCGACAACGGCAAGTTCAAGAAGGGCCAGAAGGTCACGCTGAACCGCATCTCGGGCCACCGCGACGGCTACCCGACCGAGTGCCCCGGCAACAACCTGTACGCCGACCTGGCCACCATCCGCGCGCTCGCCTCGGCCGCGCAGACGGGCTGACACCGGACGCCGCACTGCCACGTTCCCCGTGCGCCCCGCTCTCACGGCGGGGCGCGCTCGTCCTTCCGGAGCTCGGGACCGTCGCGCCGGTGGGTGGCTGACGCCGCCGCGGCCCGGGCCGCCGGGGCCCCGGGCTATGCCTCGGGCTCGGCCGGCTCGGGTGTGTCGTCCTGGGCCTGTGCGCGGCGGCCGACCACGGCGGCCGCGGCCAGCGCGCTGACGACGAAGGCCGTGGCCACGACCCAGGGCCGGTCGACGACGTGTCCGGTGGCGTGGTCGAGGGAGTAGCGGCCGGCGCCGGCGACACCGATGGCGGCCGCCGTGAAGCCGAGGAAGGCCGGGTACTCGTAGCCGCCGGCGGCGGCGAAGAAGCCCGCGGGCAGGTGGACGGCGACCGCGCCCGCCATGGCTCCGGCCGCGGCGGCGCCGGCGGCCGGGGTGGCCAGGCCGAGGGCGAGCATGGCGCCGCCGCCGGCTTCGCCGAGCCCTGCGGCGATCGCGCTCTCTCGGGGCGGTGAGAAGCCCATGGCCTCCATCGCGTGCGTGGTGCCTTCCAGGCCACCGCCGCCGAACCAGCCGAAGAGCTTCTGGGTGCCGTGCGCGGCGAGGACGGCGCCGGTGCCGACCCGGAGCACGAGCAGCCCGAGATCGCGTCGGTTCAGGGTGGTCATCTGGTCTCCTGGGGCAGGGCCGAAGGTCGGACACCTTCCACTCTCACCGCCGCGGGGGCCGGGGCCTCAGCGTTACTGCTCCACTCGGGTCAGGGTGCAGGGCCCCGGCCGCCCGGCCGGGGCCCTCGACGCATGCGCTACATTTTGCCGGTCCTTGACCGCGATCATTCACGATCCCTCTCTTCTCGGAGCCGGCAACCCATGAGCGACATCGTCAACGGCCTCGGCCGGGCCACCGCCTACGGCGCACTCGGCGTGGTGCTGCTGATCCTCGGCATCGTCCTGGTGGACCTGCTGACGCCGGGGAAGCTCGGCCGACAGATCTGGGAGGAGCGCAACCGGAACGCCGCGACCCTGCTGAGCTCCGCCCTGCTCGGCATCGGGGGGATCGTCTTCACCTCGATCTGGACGACCTACGACGACTTCGGCAAGGGCCTTGCCTCCACGGCCGCGTTCGGCCTGCTGGGCCTCGTGATGATGGCCGTGGCCTTCCTGGTCGTGGACCTGGTCACGCCCGGCAAGCTGGGGGCCACCCTCGTCGACCCCCAGCCGCATCCGGCGGTCTGGGTGACGGCCTCGTGCAACATCGCGGTCTCGGCGATCGTCTCCGCGTCCATCGCCTGAGCCCGAACCCGGCCTGGGCCCGAACCGGGACCCGAACCCGAGCACCGAGCCCCGAACCCTTCAGCGAGCCATCGGCTCGACCTCCAGGAACCGTCTGCGGCGCGGCCCCCGGTACAGCAGCGCCTCCCAGCCGAGCCGCTCCAGGGCGGGCACGCAGGCGGCGAGTGCGGACTCCTCCTCCTGCGCGGCCCCGCCGCCGGGCGGCCCCACCCACTCCACGACCGCGGTACCGGGCCGCTCGCCGGCCGTGACCCGGTAGCCGGTCGCCACCCGGGCGCCCGTGGCGTCCACCGCCGAGGGCTTCGTCCGCGCCGCCTCCAGGGCGAGGGCCACCGCCCGGACCGGCTGTCTACGCTCCCACTCCGCGGGCACCTCCCGCGGGTCACCGCCCTGCCGGTTGGTCAGCCGCCTGATCTGGAGCAGCCCTTCGAAGGCGGCCCGCACCTCCCGGGACCGCTGCTCCACCTCCCCCTCGGGCAGCGGTGGCCCGTCCCCCGTGGCAGCCTCGAAGGTCCCCCGGTTCGTCGTCATACCCGAAACCGTAGGGCCCGCCACTGACAACCAGGGGCTGTCCCGGCGGCCTCAGCGCTGGCTGCGGCCGCTGGTCACCGCGTAGTACTGCAGGTCCTGTCTGTCGACCGGCCGACGCACCGGGTACCGGCTGGTGACGGTCGTCGTGGTCTTCCCGGCCCGCACGGCGGTCGCGGAGCTGTGTCCGGTGCGCAGCGGAAGGAGCTGCGCGTGCACCCCGGCCGGTGCCTGGTGCACGCCGTCGGCGGAGCCGGTCGTGGTGCGCACCTGGGCGGGCGCGGTGAGGAAGGAGAGCACCTCCACGGTGTCCCGGGGCGTCGCCGTACCCCTGCGGGGCTCTATCGCCTTCGGCTGGCGCGCGGCGGGCGGCGTGTCGTCGACGAACTGGACGCGTGAGGTCAGATACAGCGTGTCGCGGACGATCCTCGGCCAGGCGCCGGTCTTGAACCGGGTCAGGTAGTAGGAGGAGAGGTCCAGGTAGGCGTAGCCGTTGTGCAGCGAGGGCGCGAAGTGGGTGCCTTCGGAGTAGTCGTTCCAGGTGGTGAGCTGGACCCAGTCGGCGTCGGAGGCGAGGGCGGCTCCCCAGCTCGCGCGCAGGGTCTCGGTGTTGCCGGCCTCGTCGTACACGCCCTGGTTGGGGCGGGCGTCCTGCACGGAGACCGGCTGCATCCAGATCTTGCCGAGCCGGTGGGCGCGGTCGGCGGCGGCGCCGGCTCCGTCCTGCCGGTTGGCGCTGCGGGCGCCCCACTCGGAGAAGCCGTGGCTGATGGCCGCGTACCGCTCGTGCTCCGGTGCGAAGTCGAGGAAGAGGGGGACGAGCGCGGTGCGGATGCCGTGCCGGGTCTCCAGCTCGCGCATCATCGTCCGCCACCAGTCGGGGTTCTTCTCCTCGGCCTTGAAGGGGGAGACGACGAGTCGGCCGTCGGGCAGGCGGTGGGCCGCGGGGTGGCGGGCCAGCCGCGCGAGCGTGTCGGCGAGGGAGGCGGGGGTGGTGCTCAGCGAGGTCATGTCGGGCATGAGCTGGATCCGGAAGCCCGGATCCTCCTCCTGGGCGGCCCGCAGCAGCAGCTCGGCACGGTCCCGGTTGCGTCCGCTCTCGGAGAGGAGGTCGAGCGTGAAGCCGTCGAGTCCGGCGTCCCGTGCGGTACGGATCTCCTGGCGCAGATGGGCCAGTTCCCAGTTTCCGCGCTCGGGCGCGGTGGGCAGCGGCCGGTCGCGCAGCAGCCCTCCGTAGGCGCGGTGCTTGCCCTTCTCGCCGTCCGGGGAAAGGTAGTTGCGGCTGTAGTAGTCGCGGTCCGCGGGCTCGTTGTCCAGGGAGAGCGGGTACGGGGTGAAGTAGTGGGCAAAGACGAGTTTGCCCGAGCGGCGCAGTTCTCGGGTCGGGGGCAGGTCGAAGGGGAGGGCCGTGCTGTACGCGGCCGGGGGCGCCGAGGCCGGCTCGGCGGGGGTGTCGGCGCGGAGCGCTCCGGCCGTTCCGATGCCGGCCACGGTGCCGAGGAGCAGCACGCCCAGAGCGAGTCCCGGGAGCAGTCTGCGGCGGCCCGGTGCCCGATGGGTGCGGGCTGGTGGCGTGTCCGCCATGGCTGTCCTCACGGTCGGTCGGAGCTGCCGCGGGCCCGCGGACTGGCTGTAGTACAACCGATCGCGGGCGGCGGAACAACCACCCTCGGACGCGTGGCGAACGGGCCGCGGAGCCCTCTCGCGTACCGCTTCCGAGCCGGTCGGTGCGGTGACCGGCGACGTCGTCGGCCAGGGGGTGGTTCCGCATCGCGGCCGACAGCTCGTCGGATTGTTCACGGTCCGGCAAGCGGCCGCGCCGGGGCCTGACTTGGTGTGCGGGGCGGTGTGCTTTCGGACACAACCGGGGCTCCTCCCCCATGGTGACCTCGGACCTCTCCGGCACGTTCCCGTCCCTTCGACCCATGGCCTCACGTGCGCCAACTCCGGTTGCGCGGACGTATCATGCGACCGGCCGTGACCACACCGGCCCGATGGGGCGCGATGAATGGGCCGTCACCTTCTGAGGTCGTTCGCGTGAACACCAGCGGACGTGCGGGTGTTTGTCGTACTGTTCCGGCGTTGCGACGCTTGTTCATCGATCAGGGGGTCGACGAACGGGGTGACGAACGTCGACACGTGCCTGGGGGGTACATGTGGCATGCCCGAACAACTGAGACCAACTCCGCCGGAACAGAAGCCGGTTCCGCGGCGAAACCGCCGCAGCCGCGCGCCAAGGCGCGCTGGTACCCGGCCGTCGCGCTGACGGTCGACATCCTCGGCGTGGGGCTTCCGACGGCGCTGGTCCTGGGGGTCGAGCGTCAGCCGTACGCCCGTCTCAGCGCCCTGGTCGCGGCACTGTCCTGGGTCGGGGTCCGTGCCTTGCGGAGAAGATACGCGCGGCGGGAACTCGGCGAGTCCCGAGGCAGTCTGCCCGTGCTGCACGACTGGCTGATCCTCCTCGGGGTGCTCGCCGTGCTGCGCGCCGCAGCCGATCTGCACCATCCGGCGCTGCTCTGCCTCGCGGCGCTCATTCCGGCTCCCGTGCTCACCCTGACCTGCTCGAAACTGACGTGGCAACACCTGGTGGCGGCCCGTCGCGAGGCCCAGGTGGTCACCCGGGTGCTCGTCCTCGGCGAACCCACGGCCGCCGGCGATGTCGCCGAGCACCTCGCCGGACGCACCGAGCACCCGTACGTGGTGGTCGGCGTCGTCGCGATCGGGGACGGTCCGGTCCGCACCGGAGCCCCGGTGGCGGCCAGGCTCGGTGTCCTGACGCCGAAGGCCGCCGACGGGGACACCACCCCCGTCCTGGCCGCCGCCCGTGAGCTGGAGGCCGATGTCGTCCTCGTCGCGGCCTGCCCCCGGATGGCGGGTGAACGGCTGCGGCGGCTCTCCTGGGGGCTGCACGACGCCGGTACCGAACTGGCTCTGGCTCCGGGCCTGGTGGAGTTCGCCGTGAAGCGCCTGGAGACCACGTCGGCGGCCGGCATGGCGCTGCTCAGGGTCGCGCCGCCGGTGCGCAGCGGTGTGCAGCAGGTCCTGAAGTCCGTCATGGACCGGGCCGGAGCGGCCCTCGGTCTGCTCGCCCTGTCACCGGTCTTCCTCGCGATAGGTGCCGCGGTCCGGCTCACCTCGCCCGGGCCGGTGTTCTACAAGCAGGAGCGGATCGGGCAGGGGCGGACCCCGTTCGTGATGTGGAAGTTCCGCACGATGTACCTCGACGCCGATGCCCGCAAGGCGGAGCTGTCGCAGGCCAACGAGCACGACGGGCTGATGTTCAAGATGCGCCGCGATCCGCGGGTGACCCGGGTGGGCCGGCTGCTGCGCCGCACCTCACTGGACGAACTGCCGCAGCTGATCAATGTGTTGCTCGGTTCGATGTCCCTGGTCGGGCCGCGTCCACCGCTGCCGGAGGAGGTGGCGCGGTACGGGGACGTGGAGCTGCGCCGGCTCGCCGTCCGTCCCGGGATGACGGGGTTGTGGCAGATCAGCGGCCGTTCGGACCTGTCGTGGGACGAGACGGTGGAGCTCGATCTGCACTATGTGGACAACTGGTCGTTCACCAGTGATGTCGATGTCATGGCCCGTACGTTCCGCGCCGTCGTCGACGGCCGCGGAGCGTACTGACGGGCCGGCCGCATGACGTCAGTTCTGTTCCCGCCACCAGGCGTAGGTGGCGGCGATGCCGTCGGACAGCGCGACGGCCGGCTTCCAGCCGAGTCCGGTCAGTCGGGACACGTCGAGGAGCTTGCGC
>NZ_JBEYYW010000009.1:0-277319 GCF_040645695.1 Streptomyces sp. NPDC046712
GCCACCAGCGCGTCCAGCGCCTCACGCGGGAACCGGCCCTCCTCGTCCACCGCCGCGGCGAACGGCGCGATCTTCGCCTCCGCCAGCGCACGGACTGACTCCCGGAGCATGTCGTGCTCCTCGGACGGGCGATACAGGTCGAAATCAGCAGAACCCGCCATGCTCATTCACTCCCACGCTTGCTAACTACCGTTAAGTAACCCAAATGGTAGGGCGTGCCCGGGCGCCGGACCAAGGCCCGACTATGCTCGGGCAGGCATTCCGCCCGACGTCACTGGAGTCCCGTATGGCCCTCAAGATCACCGTGATCGGCACCGGATATCTCGGGGCCACGCACGCAGCGGCCATGGCGGAGCTCGGCTTCGAGGTCCTCGGTCTCGACGTCGTGCCGGAGAAGATCGAGATGCTGGCCACCGGGCGCGTACCGATGTACGAGCCCGGCCTCGAGGAGCTGCTCGCCCGGCACGTCGCCGGCATCGAGGGGTCGACGGGCCGACTGCGTTTCACCACGTCGTGGGACGAGGTCGGTGCCTTCGGCGACGTCCACTTCGTCTGCGTGAACACTCCGCAGAAGCACGGCGAGTACGCGTGTGACATGAGCTACGTCGACGCGGCGTTCACCTCGCTCGCGGGGGTGGTCCGGTCGGGCGCGCTGGTCGTCGGCAAGTCGACCGTTCCGGTCGGCTCGGCCGAGCGGCTGGCGGCGCTGCTGCCGGAGGGCGTCGAACTGGCCTGGAACCCGGAGTTCCTGCGGGAGGGCTTCGCCGTGCGGGACACCCTGCACCCGGACCGGGTGGTCGCCGGGGTACGGAGCGAGCGGGCGGAGAAGCTGCTGCGCGAGGTGTACGCCGGGCCGATCGCGGACGGCTCGCCGTTCGTGGTGACGGACTTCCCGACGGCGGAGCTGGTGAAGACCGCGGCGAACTCCTTCCTCGCGACCAAGATCTCCTTCATCAACGCGATGGCCGAGGTCTGCGAGGCCGCGGGCGGCGACGTCGCGAAGCTGGCGGAGGCGATCGGCTACGACGAGCGGATCGGGTCCAAGTTCCTGCGGGCCGGAATCGGCTTCGGCGGCGGCTGTCTGCCGAAGGACATCCGCGCCTTCATGGCGCGGGCGGGCGAGCTGGGCGCGGACCAGGCACTGACCTTCCTGCGGGAGATCGACTCGATCAACATGCGGCGGCGCGGCCAGATGGTCGAGATGGCGCGTGAGGCGCTCGGCGGCGGGTCGTTCCTGGGCAAGCGGGTGGCGGTGCTCGGCGCCACGTTCAAGCCGGACTCGGACGACGTCCGGGACTCGCCCGCGCTGAACGTGGCCGGACAGATCCACCTCCAGGGCGGACAGGTCACGGTCTACGACCCCAAGGGCATGGAGAACGCGCGCCGGCTCTTCCCGACGCTGGGATACGCGGACACGGCCCTGGACGCCGTGCGGGGGGCGGACGTGGTGCTGCACCTGACGGAGTGGCGCGAGTTCCGCGACGAGCTGGACCCGGCGGAGCTGGGGGCGGCGGTGACCTCGCGGGTGATCCTCGACGGCCGCAACGCGCTGGACGCGACGCGGTGGCGCGAGGCGGGCTGGGTGTACCGCGCGATGGGCCGCCCCCGCGCGTAGGGCCTGACCGGCCCTGATCCACAGGACACTCCCTGGGACAGAACATGCGGCGGCGCCCCGCCCACCCCGGTCGACGGGGTGGGCGGGGCGCCGTCGTGTCAGGCCGCGCGGCGGAGGCGCTTCGTGCGGGAGAGGAACTCGGTGTCCCGCAGGACCCTGGTCGCGTTCGTATGGGCCAGGGCGACCAGGTCCTCGGCGGGCCAGTCGCGGCGGAGGAGCTCCGCGAAGAGCGGGGCGTAGCCGCTCGCCGGGTCCACGGTGTGGGAGATGCCGATGCTCTGCGGGCCCGCCGTCGCGCGGAGGCGATCGAGGGTGGCGGCGGTCTCCGAAAGGTCACCGGCGACCGGGACCATGCAGACCCCGCCGTTCTCGCCGAGCAGGCGCAGGACGTCGTCCGGCAGCTCCTCCGGTTCCGCCCGGGTCAGCAGGACCGGGGCCCTGGTGAGCGCGAGGGTGCGGCGCACCGATTCCGGGTCGGCGCCGGACAGGTCCACGACGAGGCCCAGGCGGTTCATCTCCCGTACGGCCTCGCGGGCGAAGCCGTCGAAGCGGGGAAGGTTCACGGCCCGCGCACCGAGCGTGTGGTAGGCCCGCAGCGTGGCGAGCGAGCCGCCGACCGCCGCCCAGCTCACCGGGCCGAGGAGCGCGGCGACCCGTCCGCAGTTGACGGCGTCGGCCATCTCCGCGGTGCTGTGCGCGAGGCGCAGGTCCTCGGGGCAGGCCTCGATGAGCCCACGGATCGCGTCGATCCGCCGCAGCGTGCCGACCACGCCCTCTTCGGGCTCGACGTGCAGGGACCAGAGCTGGGCACCGGTCTCCGCCGCCCGCACCGGTGGAAGATCCTCCGGGTCGAAGACGCGCGGTGGCTCCGTGTGCCCCTCGACGACGGGCTGCGCCGCGAGCAGTGCCTGCGCACGGTTCAACTCGTCGAGGGACCGCGATTGTTCGGGGAGGTCGGGCTCTCCGGCGGGGCCGGTCGGCGCGACGGTGAAGGGCTGGTGATCATCAAGATCTGCCATGGTGTGACTCCGAACTGAACGAGCAGTACCGTCCACCGTGGCAGCCGGCCCGCCCCCCGGCGCGCGGGGTGAGCCGTTCGGGTGAGCGCCCCCGGATGTGCGAAGGCCCCGCCGAAGCGGGGCCTTGACCGACACTCCGTCAGGACGGCGGGGAGTCGAGCGAGTCGATCGTCGCGTTCGACGGCCCCCGCGTCTCCCGCAGGTCACGCGCGACCGCCTCCGCGTCCCGCAACGCGCGGACCGCGTTGGACCAGGTCAGCTTGGCGAGGTCGGCCTGCGACCAGCCGCGGGTCAGCAGCTCCGCGATCAGGTTCGGATAGCCGGCGACATCGTCGAGGCCGTCCGGGGTGAACGCCGTGCCGTCGTAGTCGCCGCCGATGCCGATGTGGTCGATGCCGGCGACCTCGCGCATGTGGTCGAGGTGGTCGGCGACGGTCGCCGCGGTGGCGATCGGGCGCGGGTTCTCCAGCTCGAAGGCGCGGTGGATCTTCATCGCGGCCGGCGTCGTGTCGAGGTGGTGCAGTCCGTGCGCCCGCATGTTCTCGTCGGCCCGGGCCGTCCACTCCACGGCCGCGGGGAGGATGAACTTCGGCACGAACGTCGCCATCGCCACTCCCCCGTTCCCGGCCAGCTGCGCGAGCACGTCGTCGGGGATGTTCCGCGGGTGGTCGCAGACCGCGCGCGCCGAGGAGTGCGAGAAGATCACCGGCGCGACGGAGGTGGCGAGCGCGTCCCGCATCGTCGTCGCGGCGACGTGCGAGAGGTCGACGAGCATCCCGATCCGGTTCATCTCCCGGACGACCTCGTGGCCGAAGGGGGAGAGACCGCCGACGCCCGGCTCGTCCGTCGCCGAGTCCGCCCACGCGGTGTTGTCGTTGTGGGTCAGCGTCATGTAGCGCACGCCCAAGGTGTGCAGCGCGCGCAGGGTGGCGAGGGAGTTGTTGATGGAGTGGCCGCCCTCGGCGCCCTTCAGGGAGGCGATACGGCCCTCCCGCCGGGCCGACTCCATGTCGTCCGCGGTCAGCGCGGGGGCCAGCTCCGCCGCGTACCGCTCGAGGAGCTGGTCGACGATGTCGATCTGCTCCAGGGTGGCGCTGACCGCGTCGTCGCCGGTCAGCTCGCACGACACGTACACGGACCAGAACTGGGCGCCGACTCCTCCGGCGCGGAGCCGGGCCAGGTCGGTGTGGAGCGCGCCGGTCTGGTCGGCCGCGATGTCGAGCCGGTCCAGGTCGTAGTGGGCGTGCTTGCGCAGCGCCCACGGCAGGTCGTTGTGACCGTCGACGACCGGGTGCGCCGCGAGCAGCTCGATCGCCTCCGCCAGCCGCTCGGCCGCGGTCACTTCGCGAAGCCGAACGACTCCGAGCCCTCGACCTTGGCGCGCAGCCGCTTGCCCTTCTCGGTCGCCTGCTCGTTCAGCTCCTGCTGGAACTCCCGCATCCGGCCGAGCAGTTCGGCGTCGTGGGAGGCGAGGATCCGGGCCGCGAGCAGACCGGCGTTGCGCGCGCCGCCGACGGAGACCGTGGCCACCGGCACACCGGCCGGCATCTGCACGATGGACAGGAGCGAGTCCATGCCGTCGAGGTACTTCAGCGGGACCGGCACGCCGATGACCGGGAGCGGGGTCACCGAGGCGAGCATCCCCGGCAGGTGGGCGGCGCCGCCGGCGCCCGCGATGATCGCCTTCAGACCGCGGTCGGCGGCCTCCTCGCCGTACGCGACCATCTCGCGCGGCATCCGGTGCGCGGAGACGACGTCGACCTCGTACGGGATCTCGAACTCGTCCAGGGCCTGCGCCGCGGCCTCCATGACGGGCCAGTCGGAGTCGGATCCCATGACGATGCCTACGACGGGGGTCACGGGGCCGGTCGTGCTGCTCATTCGGTGATCGTTCCTCGCAGATAGCCGGCGGCGTGACGGGCGCGCTCCAGCACGTCGTCCAGGTCGTCGCCGTAGGTGTTGACGTGCCCCACCTTGCGGCCGGGCTTCACGTCCTTGCCATACATATGGATCTTGAGCTGCGGATCCCGGGCCATGCAGTGCAGGTAGGCGTAGTACATGTCCGGGTAGTCCCCGCCCAGCACATTGCACATGACCGTCCACGTCGCGCGCGGGCGCGGATCGCCGAGCGGGAGGTCGAGGACGGCCCGGACGTGGTTGGCGAACTGCGAGGTGATCGCGCCGTCCTGGGTCCAGTGGCCGGAGTTGTGCGGACGCATGGCGAGTTCGTTGACGAGGATGCGGCCGTCCGTGGTCTCGAAGAGCTCCACGGCCAGATGGCCGACGACGCCGAGCTCCTTGGCGATCCGCAGCGCCAGCTCCTGCGCCTGGCCGGCCAGCTCGTCCGACAGGTTCGGCGCGGGTGCGATCACCGTGTCGCAGACGCCGTCGACCTGCTGGGACTCGACGACGGGGTAGGCGACGGCCTGGCCGTGCGGGGAGCGGACGATGTTCGCCGCGAGCTCGCGCGCGAAGTCGACCTTCTCCTCGGCGAGCACCGGGACGCCCGCGCGGAACGGGTCCTGCGCGTCGGCCTCCGTACGCACGAACCAGACGCCCTTGCCGTCGTAGCCGCCGCGCACGGTCTTGAGGATGATCGGGAAGCCGCCCACCTCGGCCGCGAAGGCCGCCGCGTCCGCCGGATCGGCGACGATGCGGTGGCGGGGGCTCGGCGCGCCGATCTCGTCGAGCTTGGCGCGCATCACCCCCTTGTCCTGGGCGTGCACCAGCGCGTCGAGCCCGGGGCGGATGACGATGCCGTCGTCCTCCAGGGCTCGCAGATGTCCGGCGGGGACGTGCTCGTGATCGAAGGTGATCACGTCACATCCGCGCGCGAAGTCACGCAGCGTAGCCAGGTCGCGATAGTCGCCGATGACGACCTCGCTCACCACCTGCGCCGCCGAATCCTGCGGGGTGTCACTGAGCAGCTTGAACTTGATGCCGAGGGGGATGCCCGCCTCGTGGGTCATACGGGCGAGCTGACCGCCACCGACCATGCCGACTACCGGGAACGTCACCCTCTTAGGGTATCCGCACGATGCGCGGACCCTCCGCCGCCTGTGGTTTACGACAGCTGGAGTGGGTTTTCCCGTGGTTTGCAATGTCCTCGGGCAGGTGCCAGGTGTGGTGGTTAGCATGGCTTGGTTGACGAAACCGATCGGACGGGGCTGAGCATCACCATGAGTGAACCCAGCGCACTGCGTGTGCGGCTTGATCGGCTCACGCGCGAGTTCGCGAAGTTCGGCGCGGTCGGTGGTGTCGGCCTCCTGGTGGATCTCGGGGTCTTCAACCTCGTACGCCATCTCACGGAGGTCCCCGTCGTCCGGGCGAGCATCATCGCCACCGTCGTCGCGATCGGCTTCAACTACCTGGGCTTCCGGTACTTCACCTACCGGGACCGCGACAAGAGCAGCCGGACGAAGGAGCTGACGCTCTTCCTGCTGTTCAGCGTCGCCGGCCTGGTGATCCAGAACGGCATCCTGTACGCGGCGACGTACGGGTTCGGCTGGGACACCCCGCTGCAGAGCAACTTCTTCAAGTTCTTCGGGATCGGCGTCGCGACGCTGTTCCGCTTCTGGTCGTACCGGACCTGGGTGTTCCGGACGCTGCCGGCGCGGGAGGCGGTCCAGACCGCCGAATCGTTCCTGGAGCAGGCGCCCAAGCAGGCGACCAGGAAGCAGCCGGACCGCGTGCGCTGACGGACACGCGCTATCGGACGGGGCGCTCTCGCGCCTCGTCCCTGCGGCTTCTGACCTCGCGGCTCAGGAAGAGCGCGAAGACCGGGGGCTGCTGCTGGAGGAGCTCCAGCCTCCCGCCGTCCGCCTCCGCGAGGTCCCGGGCCACGGCCAGACCGATACCGGTGGAGCTCCGGCCGCTGACCGCCCGCTCGAAGATCCGCGCGCCGAGGTCGGCGGGGACGCCCGGGCCCTCGTCGGTGACCTCGATCACGGACTGGTTGCCGGTGACCCGCGTGCGCAGGGCGACGGTGCCGCCGCCGTGCATGAGCGAGTTCTCGATCAGCGCGGCGAGGACCTGGGCCACGGCTCCGGGGGTGCCGACCGCGCGCATGCCCTGCTTGCCCGAGTGGACGATGGCCCGGCCGGCGCTCCGGTAGGCGGGGCGCCACTCCTCGATCTGCTGCTTGATGACCTCGTCGAGGTCGAAGGCGATGGCGGAGCCCGTGCGGGGGTCGCGGGAGTTCGTCAGGAGCCGCTCCACGACGTCGGTGAGCCGCTCGACCTGCGTGAGCGCGATCGTCGCCTCCTCCTTGACCGTGTCGAGGTCGTCGGCCACGGCCACCTCCTCCAGGCGCATGGAGAGCGCCGTGAGGGGCGTACGGAGCTGGTGCGAGGCGTCCGCGGCGAGCCGGCGCTCGGCGGTGAGCATCCGGGCGATCCGCTCGGCCGAGGCGTCCAGGACGTCGGCGACCCGGTCCAGCTCCGGCACCCCGTACCGCTTGTGGCGCGGTCGGGGGTCGCCGGAGCCGAGGCGCTCGGCGGTCTCGGCGAGGTCGGTGAGCGGGGAGGTCAGCCGGTTCGCCTGCCGTACGGCGAGCAGGACGGCGGCCACGACGGCCAGCAGGGCCACGGCGCCGATGATCAGCAGGGTGCGGCCGACCTCCGCGGTGACCGTGGACCGGGACTCCTCGACGGTCACGGTCTCACCGCGCTCGCCCTCGGCGCTGCCCCGGATGACGCTGCCTTCGGGGCGGGTGCCGATCTCGATGGGGGCGCGGCCGGGGATCTCGATCAGGGCGTACCGCTTGGCGCCGCTCTGCTCGGAGAGGATGTCCGGATTGACGGGCTCCCCGCCGATGAGCCGGCTGTCGACGATGGAGACCAGCCGCACGGCCTCGGAGTCCACGCTCTCCTGGGCGCTGCTGGAGATGGTCCGCGTCTCGACGATGACGAGGGAGACCCCGAACACGCCGATGACGACGAGGACGACGGCGAGCGTGGAGTTGATGAGACGGCGACGCACGGGGAGCCCTCCGGGGGCGGGCGGGGTACGGGGTACTGGCCCGAGCGTACGGCGCGCGGGCCCCGGGGCCGGTGCTAGCTCTTCTCGAAGCGGAAGCCGACGCCCCGGACCGTGGCGATGTAGCGGGGGTTCGCCGCGTCGTCGCCGAGCTTCTTGCGGAGCCAGGAGATGTGCATGTCGAGGGTCTTGGTCGACGACCACCAGGTGGTGTCCCAGACCTCCCGCATCAGCTGGTCGCGGGTGACGACCCGGCCCGCGTCGCGGACGAGGACTCGGAGCAGGTCGAACTCCTTCGCCGTGAGCTGGAGCTCCTCGTCGCCCATCCAGGCGCGGTGCGACTCGACGTCGATCCGTACCCCGTGCGTGGCGGGCGCGACGGCCGGCTCGGTGGCGCCGCGCCGGAGCAGGGCCCGGACGCGGGCGAGGAGCTCGGCGAGGCGGAACGGCTTGGTGACGTAGTCGTCGGCGCCCGCGTCGAGCCCGACCACCGTGTCGACCTCGTCGGCGCGGGCCGTGAGCACCAGGATGGGAACCGTGTGCCCTTCGGAGCGCAGCCGCCGGGCGACCTCCAGGCCGTCCATGCCGGGCAGCCCCAGGTCGAGCACGACGAGGTCGACGCCGCCCTGAAGTCCGGCGTCGAGGGCGGTCGGTCCGTCCTCCCGCACCTCGACCTCGTATCCCTCTCTGCGCAGCGCGCGGGCCAGCGGTTCCGAGATGGATGCGTCGTCCTCGGCGAGCAGTACACGGGTCATGGGGTGATGGTAGTCCGCACGACGGACGGCCCGGAGCGTGATCGGAAGGGTGACCACGGCCCCTGCGGTTCAGGGACGTTAACCTGCACATGACCTTGGATTGGGGTCCGTTGGTTCCTTGGTCACCTGTGATCCATCTCTCAAGTCCTTCCATATCCGGCACTGTCGTGTCGTATGGTGGCGAGTGGTTCTGATGCGGTAATCGGGGACCTTTGGCCCGCTTGTGGCGCCAAGGGTCTCTTTTCTGCGCAAGGTCGGCTCCGCCGACCTTGAGGACAGTGAACGACCTGTGGGCCGGGTTCCGTGACGTGAAGACACGTCCGGGGCGTGGATCCCGGCGGGGTGCGACCGCTCCCCTCCCGGTGCCGGCCTCCCCCACCGGGCGCACCACGCTCACAAGGCGCGCGTCCCGACAGAGCAAGGATCGACATGGCGTCCAGCCTGACGACGGCTTCGACCGGAACCCCCGGTTCCGAGAAGACGTTCCTCGGCCACCCCCGCGGCCTGGCCACCCTCTTCTTCACCGAGATGTGGGAGCGCTTCTCCTACTACGGCATGAGGGCTCTCCTCGTCCTGTACCTGGTTTCCGGCGGCGCGGACGCCGCGACCGGCAGCCAGGGCGGCGGCCTCGCGATGACGGCGGCCACGGCGACGGCGATCTACTCCGTCTACGTCTCGATGGTCTACCTGATGGCCATGCCGGGCGGCTGGTTCGGCGACCGCGTCTGGGGCGCTCGCAAGACCGTCACCATCGCCGGTTTCGTGATCATGGCCGGTCACGCCTCGCTGGCGATACCCGGCCAGGCGATGTTCTTCGTCGGCCTGGCGCTCGTCGCCGTCGGCTCCGGTCTGCTGAAGGCCAACATCTCCACGATGGTCGGCCACCTCTACGACGGTCCGGACGACCCGCGCCGTGACGGTGGCTTCACGCTCTTCTACATCGGCATCAACCTCGGTGCGTTCGTCGCGCCGTTCGCCGTCGGCACCCTCGGCGAGAAGGTCAACTGGCACCTCGGCTTCGCGCTCGCCGCGGTCGGCATGGGTCTCGGCCTCGCGTGCTTCCTGGCCTTCACCAAGAGCCTGAGCCCGAAGAGCGCCGTCGTCCCGAACCCGCTCTCCCCCGAGGAGCGCAAGAGCATCCTGGTCAAGGTCTGCCTGGTCGTCGCCGCCGCCGCCGTCTTCTACGGCGCCGTCGTCGCGCTGGGCATGTACACCCTGAACTGGGCGCTCGTCCCGATCACCCTCGCGGGTCTGATCATCCCGGTCGCCGTCCTCGCACGCATCAAGCGCGACAAGGACCTCAGCGCGGGCGAGCAGTCGAAGATGAACGGCTACATCTGGTTCTTCGTCGCCGCCGCCGTCTTCTGGATGATCTACGACCAGGGTGGCTCGACCCTGTCGCTCTTCGCCGACAGCAAGACCGCCGACTCCGTGTTCGGCATCGGCTTCCCGGCCACCTGGTTCCAGTCGCTGAACCCGCTGTTCGTCATGGCGCTGGCCCCGGTCTTCGCCTGGCTGTGGCTGTGGCTGGCCCGCAAGAACCAGGAGCCGAACACCATCGTGAAGTTCGCGATGGGTCTGGTCCTCGTCGGTGCGTCGTTCTTCGTCTTCATCGTCCCGATGGCCATGGCCGGCGACGGCACCAAGGTCTCCCCGATGTGGCTCGTCTCGATCTACATGATCCAGACCATCGGTGAGCTCTGCCTCTCCCCGGTCGGCCTCTCCGTCACGACGAAGATGGCGCCGCAGAAGTACGCCTCCCAGATGATGGGTGTCTGGTTCCTCGCCGTCACCGCCGGTGACTGCACCACGGGTCTGCTCTCGCTGGCCGGTGTGGACCTCAACGGCACAGGGATCATCGGAATGCAGGCCGCACTGGCGGTCCTCGCCGGATTCGCGGTCTTCATGTACCGCAAGAAGGTCCAGGCGATGATGGGCGGCGTCCACTGACGTCCCCGTCCGTACGGGCCTGAGGTCCCCCTACGCCCTGAGGGCGTGGGGGGACCTCCACGCACCGATTCCCGGTGCGGCGGCCCTCTGCCGTTCCCGTACCTATGTCACCTCCGCAGCCGCGCCCACGGGGTGAACGTGAACACCGCGCCGCCGAGCAGGATCACCGTGCCGGCGACCAGGGCGAGTGCGCGCAGGGCGCCGTCGTCCTCCGCGCCGGTCTCGGCGAGGCCGCCGCCCGAGCCCGAGCCGGAACCGCCGGTGCCCGTGGTGGAGGAACCGCCGGTCGCGCCGCCCTCCTGCTTCGTCGTGTCGAGCTCCAGCGAGGCCTGGACCGTGCCCTTGACCTGGCAGGGGATCACGATCGGCGAGCCGCCGAGCGAGACGTTGATGGTCAGGGTGCCGGGGCTGAGCGTGGCCTTGCCGCTGGCGCCGGGCTTGTACGTGCCCTTCATGTCCGGCAGGTCGACCGGCTTGCCCTGCTCCAGCGGGGCGGCGTTCGCCGGGCCCTCGACCTTGACCGTGCCGCTGTCGGCGCCGCCGAGCTTGACCGCCATGGAGGGCTTCAGGGCCCCGGCGGGAAGCGGGGCGGGGCTGTCCATGACGCCCTTGGCGGTCTTGACCGTGAGGTCGTAGCTGCCGCCGTTCTTCTTGGCGTTGATGGTGACCTTGGAGGTGATGTTCGCCGGGCCGGGCGACTGGCAGGAGAACTGGACCGCGACCTCCTTGCCCGTGAAGTCGGTCTGCCCGCCGCCGCCTCCGGAGGTGCCTCCAGAGGTGCTGCCGCCTCCCGAGGTGCTGCCGCCTCCCGAGGTGCTGCCGCCGGAGGTGCTCGAACCGCCGGAGGTCGTGCCTCCCGACGTGGTCGTGCCGCCGGACGAGCTGCCGCCCGAGGAGCCTCCACCCGCCGTCACCTTGATCGTCGCCCCGACCGCCACCGTCTCCTTCGGCGAACACTTGGTGTCCGTCGACATCGGCTTCGAGACGTTGATGTTGTACTTGTCCGGCGTCAGCGTGATCTCGCCGGCCTTCTCCAGCTTCAGCTTGCCCTTCATGTCCGGCAGGACCATCGGGCTGTTCTTCGGGATCGGCGGGTTCTGCCGCGGGCCCTCCATGTTCAGCGTGCCGCTCGCCGCGCCGCCGACCTTGATGACACCGGTCGGCTTCACCGTGTCCTTCTCCAGGTCGAGGATGTCGGGGTTCTTGGACGCGGCCTCGACCGTCTTCCAGACGACCTCGACCTCGTCGCCGACCTTCGCCTCCGCCGGCGCCGTGATCTGCACCTTCGTGGTGCCCTGCACCGGTGGCAGACCGGAGATGGACGGCGGAATGCACTCGGTCTTGTACGAGACCTCGGCGGCCTGAGCGGGGCTGGCGGCCAGCATGATCCCCGCGCCGCCGAGCATCAGCGCGACTCCTGCCGCGCTCATCCTCCGTTGCGTGCTCACTGGTGTCCCTTCGTCGTCGGGCTGATCTCTGACGGTGCGGACGGTGCGGAGTCCGGGGTGAACCACGGCAGGACCGTGGTCGTCGTGGTGTTTTCGTCCCGCTCGGGGGCCGGGCCTGTTTCAGATGTACGTACGAGAGCGCGGCGGCGTCGGTGTCCGGCGCGGGACCCGGCGGCGCCGCCCGGCCGGACGCGGTCCACCACCGCCATACCGATCCGGAAGAGCGCGGCCGGGACGACGACGGCGAGCAGCAGCCAGAACAGCGTCACGCCCCAGGGCCGGCCGACCCCCCACGGCTGGTCGACCAGGACCTTGTCGGCGTACTTCACCGACACCTCGTAGTCGCCGTGCGCGCCCGCCGACAGTTCGACGGGCAGTCTGACCTGGGCCTTCCTGCCGGGCTCGATCGTGCCGCGCCACTGGCGCTCCTCGTACCGCGGCGAGAAGACACCGTGGCTCGTGCCGACCTGGAAGACCGGGTCCTTGACCGGGGTCTGGCCGAGGTTGCCGACGGTGAAGACGATCTCGCGGCGGGCGGGGGCGCCGAACCAGACCAGGACGCCGCTGGAGCCGTCGAGGCGTACGGAGGCGAGGACGGCGAGTCTGCCGTCGCCGGTCGCCTCGGGCAGCGGGGCGGTCGGATGGCCGGCGACCGTGAAGGCGACGTCCACGACGTCCTGCTGTCCGGTGACCCCTGCCACGTGCACCACGCAGGGGCAGGGTTTGGGCGGCTCGGCCACCGGCATCTTCTGGCTGAAGGCGCCCTTGGCGTCGACGGTGGCGGCCCGGCCGAGGGTGTTGGCGCAGGAGTTGGTGCCGCCGATGACGCCCTTGCCGGGCGCGGACTGCCCGCAGATCAGCAGCATGAGCAGCGCGCCCGGCTTCCACCCGGCCCCGCTGACGGTGATCTCGCCGCCCTTGCCGCCCTCGGTCTGCGACAGGGCGACAGTGGGCCCTGGCGCCGACGCGGACGCCTGGGCGGCGGGCGGCAGGAGGGCGAGCACGAGCACGGCGAGGAGGACCCCCACGGCCGCGCCTGCGGAGACGACGGCCGTGCCGGCAGCGGGGACCGGCCCGTACCCCCGTCGGCGGCTCCGTGCCGCGAGGCGGGCGCCCGGCCGGGGGGCACCGGCTCCGTCCGCCCGGCCGTGGTCGGCTGCCGTGGGCAGGCCGCGCGCGCCACGAGCGCGGCCGGGTGCGTCGCCCACGCGCGGGGCGTCCGGAGCGATTCGGTTCGCCGGTCCCGTACCGCTCGTACTCATCGGTCCGCTCCTGCCGTCACGCCCGCCAACCGGGGCTCCTCCACGGGGATTCCGAGCCCTTCCGTGGCCCGGTCGCGGCGCCTTCGGGCCGCGAGGACGGCCGCGCCCGCCACCGCGAACAGGGCGCCCGCCCCGGCGGCGATCGCGCCGCCGGACACGAAGACCCGCTCGGCACGGGCCGTCGCGGCGGGCGCTCCGGGGGCCGTGGCGCGCAGGTGCAGCGTGACCGAGTCGAGCGCGGGCGGGTCGGGCCAGGGTTCGCTGCGGGTGATCCGTTCGCCGGGGCGGAGGGTGAGCGGCAGGGCCCGCGCGGGGCGGTCGAGGACGGTCCCGTACACGCCGTCGGCGCGGAGGGACAGGCTCGGGGCGAGCACCGTGTTGCCGCGGTTGACCAGGGTGTAGTGCACGGTGCCCGAGCCGTCGAGCCGTACCTTCTCGACGGTGAGGGCCGCCAGGCTCGGTCCGCTCACCCGTAGGTGCACCGGCACCCGTGCCACGCGCCCGCCCGCCTCCGCGCTCACCGTTCCCCGGTGCTCCCCGGGCGCGGTGTCCGCCGTGACGGTGACGGCGAACGGCACGTCCGCGCGGGTCCGCGCCGGTACCGTCACCGTCCGCGCGGCGAAGGCGAGCGGGGTGCCCTGCCCGCTCAGCCGTACCGTGAGCGGCTTCGGGCCCGGGTTGGTCACGGAGAGGGTGTCCTCCAGGACGCTGCCGGCCGCGCCCTCCAGATAGACGTACGGGCGCCCCTCGGCCGCGCCCGCCGTCCATCCCGGCGGCGCGGGCGCGGCCGCCACCAACCCGAACACGACGGCCACCCACGCCCCCCGCATCAGCGCGCCGTGCGCCGCGTGAGCCAGAGCACCCCGGCCGCTCCGGTCAGCAGCACCGTGCCACCGAGGGTGCCGAGCGCCGCCGCGGAGTCGAGCGGTCCGGTCTTCGGCAGCTCGCCGCCGCTGGTGGACTGCGTCCCGCCGGAGTCCGAGGATCCGCCCGCGGCCGTCACCTCGAGCTCCAGCGAAGGTTTCGGGTTGTTCTTCGGGGTGCAGACGGCCGCGTCCATGCCGAGGGCGTGCACGGTGAGCAGCCCGGCCGTGAAGGTGACCTTGCCGCTCTTCTTCGGCGTGTACGTGCCCGTCAACTGCCCGATCTTGATGGGCGTGTTGGGCGGGATGGCCGTGGTGTTCGGCGTGCCCTTGACCTTGATCGTGCCCTCGTCCGCGCCGCCGAGCTTGAGCTCGGCGCGCGGGGTCATGACGCCCTTGGGCAGTTCGATGGGGCTGTCGGAGACGCCCTTCTCGAAGGACATGGTGATCGTGTAGGCGTTGCCACTCTTGACGGCCTTGATGTCGACGGGCGAGACCGCGCTCTTGGGCCCGATCTTCGTCTCGCACGCGTAGTTCACGTCGACGACGGCGGCCTGCGCGGCGGGGGCGGAGGCCAGGACCGCCGAGCCCGCCACCGCCGCTGCCAGCGCGAAAGCTGTTCTCCTCCGGTACGGCACCTCAAGCACCCCTCACCGCGAAGTTACTGACGGCTTATCAGATTGGGCGTCAAGGTACGCCTGGGGCGTTGCGGAGGGAAGACAAAGTGGGGAGGCAAGACGAAGTGACGTCCGAAGTGCGCGCGGCGCCCGTCGCCGGGCGCCATCGCGGTCGTCGCACGCGTGTTTCAGGCGGGAGCGGCCAGTTCGGCCCAGACCGTCTTGCCGGGGGCGCCCGGCCTGCGCTCGATGCCCCAGTCCAGGCAGAGCCGCTGAACGATGAACATGCCGTGCCCGCCGGGCCGCCCGGCCCGGTGGGGGGTGCGCGGCGCGGGCTGCCCGGCGCCGCGGTCGGTGACCTCCAGGCGCAGCACCTTGGGCCGGCGCAGCACGCGCAGCACCTCGGGCCCCTCGGCGTGCAGACAGGCGTTGGTGACCAGCTCGGAGACGACGAGCAGGACGTCCTCGGCGGCGGCCCTGGCGTCGGCGCCGGCGGCCGGCAGCCAGCCCCAGTCGTAGAGCGCCGTCCTCGTGAAGTCGCGGGCGAGCGGGACCGTGCCGCTGGTGGCGCCGAGCGCGAGCGTACGTACGTCGAGATCGACGGAACCCACGACGGGGCCCACCGGCTCCTCGACCTCCCTGCCACCGGCAGCAGTGTCCATCAGCGCTTCACCTCACCGATTCAACCGACTCAACCGAATCAATCACCAGACAACGGACCAAACCGGGGCTCTCCTGCCCGGTCTTTTCCTGACGACACCCGTCGCTCAGTCGGGCAGCGCCGCAGCGAGCGAGTCGTGCACGGTGAAGACGACGTCCGCACCGGTGATCTCGAAAACCCTTGCCACCACCGGCCGCATCCCCGCCAGATGGACCCCGCCCCCTGCGGCATCGGCCCTCAGCCGGGCCCCGAGGAGCACGTTGAGTCCGGTGGAGTCGCAGAAGTCGAGGCGTGAGCAGTCGACGACGAGCCGTGACCGGCCGGCATCCAGCGCCCTGTCGAGTGGCATACGCAACACGTCGGCCGTGTGGTGATCGAGTTCACCCACCGGGGTGAGGATCTCGGTCGCCCCCACGGTGCGGACCTCGACCCGTAGCCTCCCCGGCTGCGCGCTGCCGTTGCTCTGGCGGTCCATGCCCGTGCCTCTTCTCGCTCTCGCGGATGCCGGTTGACGTGCCTCGAACCATACAAGCGAGACGTCAAGGCTTGCACATGAACTCCACCACATAGGCCGCAAACCAGACAATTGACACTTGCAACGATCCGTGTCGAGCAGGTAGGGCTAGTAAAGAACATTCGAAACGGCCGGCTTTGGAGGCGCCGCAAACCGCAGCAGGAAGAAACGATGGAGGAGACCATGTCACCCCGGCTCGACGCCCCGCGTACCCCCGACGCGCCGTCGGCAGCAACTCCGCCCCCCACCCTCACCCTTCCCCAGCAGCTTTCCGGAGACCTGCCCGAAGACCTCCCGGAGATCGGGCCCTTCGACCAGGTCGACCCCCTCGACGCACGGGCGCTGTCGAAGACGCTCTTCGCCCGGCTCGACGTCCTCGAAGAGGGCACGCACGAGTACGCGTACGTCCGCAACACCCTGGTCGAGCTCAACCTCGCCCTGGTCAAGTTCGCCGCCTCCCGGTTCCGCTCCCGCAGCGAGCCGATGGAGGACATCATCCAGGTGGGCACGATCGGCCTCATCAAGGCCATCGACCGCTTCGAACTGGCCCGCGGCGTCGAGTTCCCGACCTTCGCGATGCCGACGATCGTCGGCGAGATCAAGCGCTTCTTCCGCGACACCTCGTGGTCCGTGCGCGTACCGCGCAGGCTCCAGGAACTCCGCCTGGACCTCGCCAAGGCCGGTGACGAACTGGCCCAGCGGCTCGACCGCGCGCCGACGGTCGGTGAACTCGCCGAGGAGCTCGAACTGAGCCGCGACGAGGTCGTCGAGGGCATGGCCGCCAGCAACGCGTACACCGCGAGCTCGCTGGACGCCCAGCCCGACGAGGACGACGGCGAGGGCGCGCTCGCCGACCGGATCGGCTACGAGGACCACGGCATCGAGGGCATCGAGTACGTCGAGTCCCTCAAGCCGATGATCGCCTCGCTGCCGCCCCGCGACCGGCGCATCCTCTCGCTCCGCTTCGTCGCCGGCATGACCCAGTCGGAGATCGGCGAGGAACTGGGCATCTCCCAGATGCACGTCTCCCGGCTGCTCTCCCGGACGCTGGGCAGACTGCGCAAGGGGCTGACCCTGGAGGAGTGACCTCCGAGCACTCCCCGGCTTCCCGAATGACGTGTGGAAAGGGCCTGTTCTTCACCGGACGGGCCCTTCCGCGTTATTGACGGACCACCCGGAATGGGACACATTGAGCCCGGGGTTCAGGGGGGAATCGCATGGTTTCTGCGTACGCGGAACTGGAAGAGCGGATGCGTGGCCGGCTGGGGGGCAGGGAGTGCCTCCACGTGCCCTCGTGCCGCTTCGGTCTCTATCTGGCGTTGCGCCACTGGTGCAGACCCGGCGGACGCGTGCTGATGTCCCCGGTCAACGACGACGTCATCTTCTTCGTGGTGCTCGCCGCCGGACTGCGTCCCGTCCAGGCGCCGCTCGACCCGCGCGACGGCTCGATCGACACGGCCGCCGTGCCCGAGTCGGTCTGGCGCGGGCTCTCCGCCGTCCTGACCACCAATCTGTACGGCAATCCCGACCCGGCCCCCGAACTGCGGGCCCGTTGCGACGCGTTGGGGATCCCCCTCCTGGAGGACGCCGCCCACGCGATCGGATCGGTGGTCGGCGGCCGGCCGGTCGGCACCTGGGGCGAGGCGTCCGTCTTCAGCCTCTCCAAGCACACCGGCGCCAAGACCGGCGGCTTCCTCACGGTCGCGGACCCGGCCCTGCGCGGGGAACTGGCCGCCGCGCGGGACGAGTTGCTGCACCCGTCGCGTACGGCCGCCGAACTCGCCTACCTCGTACGGCCGTACGCGGAGGCGGCCGTGCGCGGGCTGCGGCTGGTGAAGGCCGCGCACGCCACGCTCCGGCTGCTCGGCCGGCAGGAACGCGAGGAGATCCGCATGCCGCTGCGGGCCGGCGAGCTGAAGCAGGCCCTCGCCGCCGCGCCGGGCCTCGCGCCCTTCCACTCCTGGGCCCGCGTCGACATGCACGACTACCGCCTCGGCCCGGGGCCCGGGCGGCTGCGCCGCACCGGACGGCTCCTCGCCCGCCTCGACGCCACCCTCGCCGCACACCGGGCCGGTACGGAACGGCTGCTCGCGAGCGAATGGGGTCCCGGTGGCGGCCCGGGTGAGGCCCAGCCGCTGTTCCGGGTCCCGCTGCTCGTCGAGGACCGGGACGCGGCCATCGCCGCGCTCGCCCGCCGCCGGATCGTCACCGGCTACCTCTACGACCCGCCGCTCGACACCTACGCGGGCGACCTGTTCACCGACCCCTCCCCCGCCCCCGAACCGGCCGCCTGGTTCGCCCGCCACGCCCTGCCGGTGGACCCGCGGCGCGCGGACGAGGTGATCGAGGTGCTGCGCGCGGCGGGGATCAGGGCCGTACGCCCCCCGGCCGGCTTCGGCACCGGGGTGCAGGGTCCGGACGGTGGCTGACACCACACGGGTGCGGAAACCCGACGCGGTCGGCGGCGACACGGACGGACCGGAGGCCCCCGCGACCGGGACCGGCTCCGGTGGGGACTCCATGTTCCGCAACGCGTACGCCCTCATGCTGTCCACGGGCGTCTCGGCCGCGCTCGGGCTCGGTTTCTGGCTGGTCGCCGCCCGCTACTACACCGAGGAGGCCGTCGGGCAGGGTTCCGCCGCCATCGCCGCGCAGCGGCTGCTCGCCTCGATCACCGCGACCACGATGATCGGCGCCGTCGTCCGCTACGTGCCACGGGCCGGCCGGACCACCGGCCCCCTGGTCCGCCGGATCTATCTCGTCAGCTCGGTCGTCGTCGCGCTGGCCTGCGGGATCTTCCTGCTCACCCTCGACTGGTGGGGCCCCTCGTACGCGCCGCTCGGCACGCTCTCCGCCGGGCTGTTCTTCACCGCCTCCTGCGTGGGCTGGGCGCTCCTCACCCTCCAGGACGGCGTCCTCACCGGGCTCAGACGCGCGTTCTGGGTGCCCGTCGGCAACGCAGGCTTCTCCATCGGCAAGCTGCTGCTGCTCGTCGCCTTCGCCACCACCATGCCGGTCCTCGGCGTCTTCGTCTCCTGGTCGGCGGCGATCGCCCTCTCCGTCGTCCCGCTCGGCTGGCTCGTCTTCCGCCGGCTCATCCCCAGCCAGGCCCGCGCCGACCGCGACCGCGAGCCGCCCGCCATGCGCGAGATCGGCCGCTTCATGGCCGGGGACTCCGTCGGCGCCCTGTTCAGCCTCGCCATGATCAATCTGCTGCCGGTGATGGTCGCCGTCCGCTTCGACGCCGCGCACAACGCGTTCTTCTACACCGCGTACACCGTCGGCGGCACGATGGAGTTCATGGCCATCAACATGGCCTCCTCGCTCACCGCGCACGCCTCGCACAGCCCGGAGTCCCTCGCCGAGGGCGTCCGCGGCGCGCTGCGGCGCATGGCGCTGCTGCTGGTCCCCGTCGTCCTCGTCCTCGTCGTCTTCGCCCCGCTGATCCTCTCCCCGTTCGGCGCGGACTACGCAGAGCACGGCACGATGGTCCTGCGGCTGCTCGCCGCCGCCGCGCTCCCCCGCGTCGCCGTCGAGCTGTACATCGGCGTGCTGCGCGTCCAGGGGCGCACCGGCGCGCTCGCCGCCCTCCAGGGCGCGATGTGCGTCCTCGTCCTGGGCAGCGCGGCCCTGCTCCTCGGCCCGGTCGGGATCTCCGGCGCCGGGCTCGCCATGCTCGGTTCGATGACGCTGATGGCGGCGGCCTCCGCGCCCGGCCTGCGGGCCGCCCTGAAGGGCCGCACGCCGCGGCGGGGCAAGCAGGGGCGGGAGATCGAGTACGGCACGAGCTGGGCGCGGCGCGCCGCCGAGCAGGGTGGTTACGAGGCGGAGTGGGCGCGCGGGGGCGCCGCGGCGGACACGGTGACGCCGGCCTTCGGGCTGCCGGTGTACGTACCGCGGCCGGAGCGCGAGCCGGTGCGCGCTCCGGACCCCGGTGCCTCGGGGGACGACGGGGCGGCGACCTGGCTGTGGCTGCTCCTCGGCCTCGCCACCGGCCTCTTCTGGATCCCGCTCGCCCGCGCGGGCAGCCTGGGCCTGGACCATCTGTCCGGGACGCGGCTGATCAGCGCACTGCCCCCGGTCACGCTCACGGCGGGCATCCTGCTGATCGTGCTGCACGTGGCCGTGGTGTCGCTGCGCCGGATCCGTCCGCTGCTCGCCGCGACGATCCTGCTCGCCACCTTCCTCGCCCTGCACACCGCGCCGCCGCTGCTCGGCGTCCACCCGGACCCGGCGACGGGTCCCGGCCTGGGCCTGGTCCCGGACCCCGCGCTTCCGGTGCTGCCGATCGCGGCCCAGGGGCTGTGCCTGCTGCTCATGGCGGTGCTGCTGCGGGCCCTCGGCGCCGGGGGGCGGACCACAGTCTGCGTGGTCTGGGTCCTGGTGTGGGCGGGCTGGGCCGCCCAGCACGCCTTCGCGGCGGCCCCGCTGCCCGTCCTGCTGGGACTGTGCGGGGCCACCATGGCGGCGGTCGCGGTGCGCGGGCTCAGGCCCCGCTGACCGCGAGCCGCACCGCCCCGGAGCCGGCGGGGCTCCGGGGCAGCCGGGACTCCGGGGCAGCCGGGAGGACTAACCGGCCGTGGGGAACACGAAGAAGCCGGCGTCGGTGCTGACGTAGCCGTAGCCGGACTGCTTGGAGAACAGCGGGACGTTGTCCGACGGCAGGTCCTTCACGAGGACCTTCTTCGTGCGGGCGTCGACCGCGAGCACGGTGTCATCGCTCTCCTCCGTCGTGCCGTACAGCACACCGCCGTTCGGGGAGAGGCGCAGCGGCGTCATCAGCTTCTCGCCCTCCTTCTGCGCCCAGACCTCCTTGCCGTCCGCGACCTGCCACACGGCGGTGCCCTTCTCGGTGGCGGCCGCGGCGAGCTGGTGGTCGGCGGAGAAGACCGACGACCCCTCGGTGTTGATCGTGTCACCGGGGAAGTCCTCGTAGGCGTACCTCGTGGAGCCGCCGATCTGCTTGCCGCTCGCCAGGTCGTACGTCGCCGTGACCCATGTGTCGGTCAGGAAGGCACCGGCACCCCACGCGGTGAGGATCCGGCCGTCGCGGACGTCGAGGACGCGGATGCTGCCGCTGGTCCGCACGCCCTTGTCGTCGAGCTCCACGCCCTTGGGCGGGGTGACGTCCGCGCTGCTCCAGACCTTCTTGCCGGTGGCGAGGTCGGACATCACGAGCTCTTCCGGATCCGTCTCGTACGTGGATCCGTTGTTCACGTGGAAGGTGTACTTGCCGGTGATGAGCGGGGCGTGGCCCGAGCCGCCGTCGATGTCCTTGTTGCGGGGGTCGAACGAGCAGCTCGCCTGGAGCCCGCCGCAGGTGACCTTGCGGGGCTGCCCGCCGCCGATCGGGGTGAGCTGGAGCGTCGCCTGGTCCGCCTGCTCGATCAGATGGCCCTCGTGGACGTGGAAGGGGGTGTCGCCCTTGTGCTCGGCCTTGCCCAGCTCGGTGCCGTCGCTCCCGTAGACGGTGATCGTGGTGGTGGTGCCCTCCGCGCTCAGCCCGTCCGACTCCGTCGTACTGGTGGTGCGGACCTCGAACGCCGGCACGCCGTCGCGCCAGGTCGTGGCGGCGACACGGTCGGCCGTCACCTTGAGGGTCTTCCGCACGGCTCCGGTCTTCACATCGCGGAACTCCAGGTTGACCGGGCCCGGTTGATCGGTGGAGTGGAGGAGGCCGGTCGTGCCGTCGAGCGGGTCGTCCTTGTAGCCCCCGCCCGATGCGTACTCGCCGGCGCCGGTCTTGACGAAGAGGAAGGCGTCGCCGAGGTCGATGGCGTCGGCACGCGGCAGGCTCCACGCCTGCTTGTCGGCCAGCCCGGGTATCGCGGGGCCGCCGTAGACCGGGCCCTCCGCCTTCGGGGCGCCCTTCGGCACTTCCGAGGCACCCTTCTCCGGGGCCTTGCCGGCTTCAGGACCCTCGGAGGAACCGCAGCCCGCGACGAGCCCGAGCGACAGGACGAGACCTGCCGCCATCACTGTGTACTTGTTCATGTCCCCGTTGCTTTCCGCCTGTTACGCGTAAATGGGGTGACTCGGCGGATGGACCCGCGTGATCACCAGGCAGAAGCATAGGCTCCGCTAATGGCGCGGGACGCGCTGCCTGAAGTACGGATCCAGGCCCGCCGCCTTGTATCCCTCGAGCGCGGGGCCGGAGTTGACGGTCAGATCGCAGTTCGGCCCCGGTACGGCCCGGTTCCAGTGGACGTACGCCCGGACCTTCGGCAGCTTCGGGGCCACCTCGGGGATCTGCTCGTACCACTCGCGCTGCCGCTCCGGCCGGCCCGGATCGGGCGCGGTGGCGAACTCCGACAGCATGAGGGGCTTCTTCGCGGAGATGTTCTTGCGCAGCCACTCGTAGCTCGGCCGCTGACTTGCTTCGAAATCAAGCCAGTTGGGAGACTTGTGGCACTGGTAGTAGTTGTACTGGTCCATGCCGATCCAGTCGACGTACTCGTCACCCGGGTAGAGCGCCTTCATCGTGTCCGCGTTGCCGAGATAGCCGGAGACGGTCCACACCCACACCACGTTGCGGACGCCCAACTCCTCGAAGCGGTCCCGCAGGTGGCGGTAGGCGGCGACGTACTCCTCGGGGGTCCCCGCCCCCTCCCTGATGCGGAAGTCGGTCTCCTGGTCGAAGGAGAAGAAGACCCGCTTGCCGTACGCCTTGATGCGCCGCGCCTGCGGGTCGATGATCGACTCGTCGTACATCCCGGAGGCGATGTTCTTCCAGCCGAGCTGGTTCTCGCTCCAGTTGGCGTGGTGCTTCTCCTTCCAGACGGTGGACTCCCAGGCCAGCATCAGCAGCCGTTCGCGGCCCAGTTCCTGCTCGTCGGGGGTGAGGAGTTCGCCGTCGACGGGGTTCCTCGACATGTCGTGGTACGTGTAGACGAGGTCGAGCTTGCGCCCGATCTTCTTCTCGAAGGCGTACACGGGCCGGGTGAGCGAGCTGTCGCCGTCGTACGGGATGTAGGCGCCCCACCAGGCTCCGCAGGGCAGGACGAGGCCGGCGTCGGGGGCGCAGCGGTCGGAGCCGTCGGCGCTGGTGGCCCAGACCCCTATCCCCGCGGCGAGCGCGGCGACGGCGGCGAGGGCGACGGCGGTGTGCGCCCGCCGCTGCGGTTCGGCATGGCGTCCGCTCATCGCCCGTCACCGGGCTTTCGTTTGGCCCGGACCGCCCGGGTGCGGCTGCTCTCGCGCTCGACGGCGCCCCGCGTGGCGGCGGGCAGCGGCACGCCCGGCAGGAGGGCGACGACGGTCACGAAGGCGGCCAGGGCGACCAGGAAGGCGGTCGTGGAGAACGCCTCCACCAGGAACAGGGAGGTCGCGGCGAGCGCGGCGAGCGAGAGGCTGACCGGCGCGGCGAGCGCCAGCGCCTCCAGCCGGGCCCCCGGGCGCAGTCCGCCCGGCTGCGGGTGGAGCAGCGCGAGGCCGGGCGCGAGGGCCACGAACGCGAGGACGGGGATCCACCGCAGCGGGGAGCCGCCGGGCAGTGCGGTCGCGCCGAGCGCGAGCCAGCCGGAGGCCGCCAGGGCCGCTCTGAGCTGGAGGTGGGCGTGGGCCATGGCGTACTCCTGGTGCTCGGTTGCGGTCGGTCAGGAAGCGGTGGACGGCGGCCGGTACTCCAGGACGAGCCCGTGCTCGCTCTCCTCCACCACTCGGAAGAGCGGGGAGCGCTTGAGGTCCTCGCGCAGGGTCCGGAAGCTGCCGGGCGGCAGATAGCCCTCGCCGATGACGGCCTTCTCCTGGGTCGGGGTGAGGACGACGAACGCGGGGCGCCCCTCGGGGATGCCCCGGGCGAGGTAGCCCGCCGGGTCCTCGAGCATCTTCAGGTTCTCGGGGACTTCCTGCTCGGTGAAGAACCAGCGCTCGTAGTGGTCGTAGCGGTAGTAGGCGCCCGGGAAGGAGCCGGTGGTGGCGAGGATCAGCGCGCCGTCGGGGGCCCGGTCGTAGGCGCGCCGGGTGAGGGCCAGTTCGGCCGGCGGGGCGTAGTGCATGCCCTCCTTGCCGTAGTACGAGGGCAGGAAGCCGGCCAGCAGGGCGGTGACGGCGAGCGGCAGCGCGACGGCGGCGGTACGGCGCGCGAAGACCGCCTTCCTGCCGACGGCGCCCGCTGCGGGGACGAGGGCGGCCGCGGCGAAGAACGCCGTGCCGGGCAGTCCGAAGAGGTAGACGCGGAAGAGCATCTCGCCGCCGTAGTCGTTGACGGCGAACATCGGGACGGGCGCGGCGGCGGCGAGCAGCAGCGGCAGGGCGCTGCGTACGAGTCTGCGGCGCAGCAGGACGGCCGTGCCCGCGAGCGCGGCGAGGGCGAGCACCATGAGGATGTTGGCGGTGCCGACCAGCTCCGGGCCGGGCCCCGTGGGCTCTCCCGCGTATCCGGCACGGGAGTTGGAGAGCAGGTCGCCGGCCGAGTCCTTCAGCGTGCTCATGGTCTCCAGGAAGAGCACCCGGCCCATGGTGAGGTCCCAGGCCAGCATGATGAGTCCGGTGACGACGAGCAGCCCGATGTTGCGGTAGCGGCGGGTGAGACAGAGCGCGAACAGCGTGGCGCAGAGCATCACCGGGGTGAGCTGGTGCGAGGCGTTGATGGTCGCGATGAGCGGGGCGATGATCAGGACGCAGATCGCGCGCTGCCTGAGCGTCGTGGGCGGCGGCACGGCGGCCGCGGCCGGGTCGAGCGTGGTGCGGTCGCGCAGCCGTCCCGCGGAGCCGGGCCGGACGAAGTGCCGGACGACCACGGCGAAGACGGTCAGATAGAGCAGGTACGAGAAGCCCTGCGGGGAGAGATAGTCCTGGCCGACCCAGTTGGCCAGCTGGAAGATCCACACTCCGGTCCACACCAGCCGCCAGTCGTCGCTGAAGGTGCGGTAGATCAGCAGCAGGACGGGCAGGGTGAGCAGGCCGAGGGCGACCGGCGCCCAGTTGATGAAGGAGGCCGCCGAGTCCACGCCGAAGGCGCGGACGAGCGCCGCGTCCAGCGAGAAGAACCCGGGCCACTGGTCGTAGGCGGACATGCCGCCGGACAGCTCGCGCTGCGGGTACACGGTGCCCTCGACGAGCAGCCTGCTGATCACGGCGTCGTGCTTGGACGCCCAGGCGTAGCGCACGGAGTCGTAGAGGACCGCCGGCGGCGCCTTGAGCGCCACCAGCATCGCGACGCTGTACGCCGCCGGCCACCAGGGCGCGGTCCCGGCCCGACGCAAGGTGACCAGGAAGCCGCAGGTCAGAACGGCGAGAGAGGCGTAGTACGCGAGCGGGAACCGGTCGAGGAGACCGTAGTCGGCGATGTCGCGGAAGCCGATCCGGGGCAGCGCGTACAGCCAGAGCGCGGCGGCCACGAGCAGCGGCAGCACGCTGAAGACGGTCTGCGGGCCCGGGAGGGAGCGTGACCGGGTGGCCGGCCCCGACTCGGGCGCCCGGGCGTCGGGAGGAGACGGCACACCGCTTCCGGCGGCCGGTGCGGACACACGTTGCTGCACGGTGGCACTCCCCCCACGAACCCCACGAACTGTCCCCTTCAGCGAAGTATAGGAACGGACTTCGCCTTTGTACGCGTATTCAACTCCCTTACCCGATACGGGAGTTGTCGATCACTGCCGGGCTCGGGTCAGCCCGCGAACTCCGGCCCGTTGAGCAGCGCGCGGGCCCTGCGGTACATGCGCCAGCCGACCGTCGGCAGCGAGTCCGGATACGGCGCCGCCTTGGCACCGCGGCCCTCCATCCAGTTCTCGATGTCGGCGACGGTGTGGCCGCGGCGCAGGATCAGCCGGGCGATCCGGTACGGCTCGTCCGTCTCCGAGCTGAGGGCGTGCCGGACGGCGACGGCCGAGACGTACCCGGCGGCCGCGGCGGCGCGGCGCACGGCCGGGCTGTTGTAGCCGTGCGGGTAGGCGAGATGACGGACCTCGTGCCCGAGCACGTCCTCCAGGACGGACTTCGACTCGCGCAGCTCGCGCCTGAGGTCCCCCGGCCGCAGGGTGTCGAGCTGCGGGTGGGTGACCGTATGGCCGCCCACCTCCATCCCGTACTCCTCGAGGCGCGGCGCCTGGCTCAGCGACATCATCGGCGCGGGCGGCAGCAGGCACGCCCGGCCCGGGGTGATCGCCCCCGTGGTCAGATACGCGGTGGCCGGCAGCTCGCGCGCGGCGAGCGCCTCGGCGGTCGGCCCCGGAAGATCGGCGAAGCCGTCGTCGAAGGTCAGGACGACGGGCCGGGGCG
Organism: Streptomyces sp. NPDC046712; assembly: GCF_040645695.1. Lineage (NCBI taxonomy): Bacteria > Bacillati > Actinomycetota > Actinomycetes > Kitasatosporales > Streptomycetaceae > Streptomyces > Streptomyces sp. NPDC046712. Next base: position 25,903 of record NZ_JBEYYW010000009.1, read on the forward strand.
GCAGCGGTGCGCGCCGGGCGAAGTGGTCGGCGAGCGTGCCCACGGTGACGGGAGTGCGTCCGCTGTCGACGATCGCGTCCAACTGGGCCCCGAACTCCTTCGGTGTGACGGTGAATTCGGCGATCCACTCGGGCGGGTCGTCCATCACGGCGTGGTAGAGCAGGACGGGGATCCGGGTGTGGGCGGGCGCGCTCATCTCGCGCCCCGCATCCGGAGGCGGGCCTTGGCGTAGCCGATCGGTCCGTAGATCATGCCGCGTCGCTCCAGTCGGGAGAGGCTGCGAGGCCAGGGATGGGTGGGGGCACCGTGCTCGCCGGGGACGCCGCCGCCGGCCGCCTCCCGGTGGGCGGTCATGTTCTTCGCGTACACGAGGCCGCGGGGGAGCCGGGCGAGGAGCGCGGGCAGCAGCGCGGGCCGGCGCACCAGGGTGGCGGTGAGGTACGCGGTGAGGCCGGCGCCGTAGCCGTACGCCTGGTTCCGCAGGTCCTGCCAGGTCTCGCGGTGGTGGTGCCAGACCAGGGCGTCGGCGGTGTAGCGGAGCCGGAACCCGGCGGAGAGGACGGCGACGAAGGCGTACAGGTCGTCCCCGCCCCGGGCGGCCGTGCCGGTGCCGGTGGCCGGGTCGAAGCCGCCGGCGGCCTTCAGCGCCCAGGCCCGGAAGGCCATGTTGGCGCCGGAACCGAAGCTGCCCGCGGTGAACGGGAAGAGCGGTTCGTCGGCGGGCGGGCGCAGCGGGTCGTACAGCCGGGGCGCGAATCCCTTGGCGAAGCCGCCGTGGGACTCGAGGAGGATCTGGGCCGGGGTGCGCAGCCGGGCGGGCAGGATGAGGCCGGTGACGCAGCCGAGCCGCGGGTCGGCGGCGAAGGGCGCGGTGAGGGCGGTCAGCCAGTGCGGATCGGCGACCACGTCGTCGTCGGTGAAGGCGACGACCTCCCCGCGAGCGTGGGCCAGGCCGGTGTTGTGGGCGACGGCGAGCCCGGGGGTGTCCTCGCGGACGTACGTGACGCGGCCGCCGTACTTGTTCGCGACGAGCTGTTCCGTGTCGCTGCTGCGGGGCGCGTTGTCGACGACGACGATCTCGTAATCGGGATGGTCCTGGTCGAGGAGGGAGTCCAGGGCGCGGGCGAGCTGGTCGGCGCGGTCGCGGGTGGCGACGACGACGCTGGCGCGCGGCGGGACGCTCTCGGGCCGGTCGGAGGGGACTGCGGAGCCGTTCGCGGGGGCTGCGGGTTCGTTCGCGGAGGCTGCGGTTTCGCCGGCGGAGGCTGCGGGGGCGCTAGCGGGGTCTTCGGGTTCGCCGCCGGAGGCTTCGGGTTCGCCGGCGGGGCGGGTGAGCCGGGGCCGGGCGAGCGCGGCCAGCACCTCGGCGGGGTCGGCGCCTTCGGGGACGTGCCCGAGCACGGTGGCGGCGGGCCGGCCGCGGAGCCGGACGAGCGCGTAGACGTCACCGGCCACGGCGGGCGGGCCGCCGGGTGCGGGACGGAAGGAGAGGACGGGTCCGTCGGGCGAGGCGAGATCGAGGTCGGCGACGGAGAGGGCCTGCGTGCGGTTGCGGTTCATTCGGGTCCCCCGCGGAGATGAGCTGACGCGTGCGTACGGAAGGCCGCCGGTACGGGCCGGGCGAGGCGCTCGGAGCCGGGCCACTCGGGGCCGGCCCCGCCGGGCAGGCCCTGGGGCTTGTCCGGCGGATCAGGGTCGGACACGACCTAGCCACCGGGGCGCAGGCGGGCGAGCCGGTTGAGGGTGCGGCGGCCCCGCGCGGCGAGTGCCGGCCGGTTCCGCACGAAGCTGTGGGCGCGGCGGGACGGCTCGCGGGAGAGCCAGTAGAGCCCGGCGCGCACCCCCGCCCGGACCACCGACCCTTCGTACACGGTCAGTTCGCCGGTCTTCAGGGCGTCCTTGTACTCGGCGGCGCCCCGCCCGAGGTCGAGCATCCCGATACCGGCCGCCGCGGCGGCCTCCGCCATCCGCAGATGCAGGATCAGCCCCGGCGAGTACTTGGCGAACTCGAGGTCGTACGAAGGGAACCAGCAGGACAGGACGGTCGACGAGCGCAGCCCGAAGTGGGCGGCGACCGGCCGCTCACCGGCGTACAGCACGGACAGGACACCGGAGCAGCCCGGCGTGCGCAGCTCGTGCAGCCGCCGGACCAGGGTGTTGATCCACTCCTTGGCGAAGCGGTCGCGGCGTCCCGTCCTGCGGTACTGGGCGGACTTCCACTCCATGAGCGTGCTCAGGGCGGCCGGATCGCGCTCGTCGAAGACGAACCGGGTCTCCCCCACCTGCCGCCCCAGCCTGCGCTCCTTGGCGAGCGTGGTCTTGAGGAACTTCGGCGACTGGGTGCGCAGCACTGCTTCGTACGCCGCGTAGCCCTCGCCGACGTCGATGACGGGAGAGGCGAACGACTCGGCCGCCGCGCCCTCGAAGGTCCGCTGCCCGGCCTCCAGGTTGTCGAACTCCCAGGCGGAGAGCCCGCAGACGCGCAGCAGCGCCCGGGCCGACGGGCTGAGTCCTGGCCGGAGGACGGCGCCCTGACAGTCGGAGACCCCCAGGCCGACGGCCCGGCCGTGCCCGAACGGGCCTTTCTCGTACGGGAAGAAGCCGACGGGCTCGCCGTCCTCCCGCCACACGGCCACCCGGGCGCGGGGCCGCACGGCGGCGACGGCCATGGTGAACTCCGGCCCCATGAAGGGGTTGTCGGGCGCGCCCGACTTGTCACGCAGCTCGCGCCACGCCTCGGTCTCGCGTGCGGTCAACTCCCCCGGTTCGACGATCTGCACACATGTGCCCTGTGTACGGACAGCGCTCAACTCTCCGACCCCCCGGTCTTCCCCCCTGAGTCCTGCCGGTACAGGACGTTACCGGTCGAAAACCCTCCGGGACAGGGCTACTCGACCACTCTGTGACTGAGGGGAATTCGTGGTGATCAAGCGACTAATGGGGCATGTCAGTTGAGGGCGTCGTCGACCGCCGCCTCGGCGTGGATACGGGTCGTGGGGAACACGGGGACCGGGCTGTCCTGGGGGCGCACGAGCAGCTCGATCTCGGTGCAGCCGAGGATCACGCCTTCGGCGCCGGCGGTGACGAGCCGCTCGATGACCTGCGTGTACGCCGCGCGGGAGGTCTCGTTCACGACCCCGAGACACAGCTCCTCGTAGATGATCCGGTGGACGGCGGCACGGTCGTCGGCGTCGGGCACGAGGACGGTGAGGCCGTGGGAGGCGAGCCGGTCGCGGTAGAAGTCCTGCTCCATGGTGAAGGCGGTGCCGAGGAGCCCGACGGTGGCGATCCCCTGGGCGCGGACCGCGCGCGCTGTGGCGTCCCCGAGGTGGAGGAGCGGCACGTCGACGGCGTCCTGCACCTGGTCCGCGACCTTGTGCATGGTGTTCGTACAGATGAGGAGCAGCTCGGCGCCGGCCGCTTCGAGCCCCTTGGCCGCGTCGGCGAGCACCTGGCCGGCCTTCTGCCACTCGCCGGCGACCTGGAGCCGCTCGATCTCGGCGAAGTCGACGGAGTGCAGGACACAGCGGGCGGAGTGCAGCCCGCCGAGGCGGTCACGGACGCGTTCGTTGAGGAGGCGGTAGTACACGGCGCTGGACTCCCAGCTCATGCCGCCGATGAGGCCGATGGTCTTCATGCGCTCCACGCTAGGGCCTGTCCGACCCTGACTGACATGCGCCGGATTTCGACTCGGCGCTACGGCGGCTCGACAGCGAGTTTCCGTTACAACTCGGCCAGGAGCCGGGGTTTCCACGACCCGGTTCGGGGCGAACCGGCGGTCCACGACATCCCGTTGAAGGAACGAGGGAAAGAACCACTTCCGTCCAAACCCGACACCTCACACCTTCGGGTGACAAGGTGGCAGAACGGCCGGTCGGCACGGTACGGTCGCGCCAACTTGCATATGCCATAAATGATTTCGGCCCCCGGCGGGACTGGCATCCCGGTCGAGGGCCTGATCATCAAGGAAGTACGGAGCTTCCCGATGACTGCGACGCAGTTTAGTACCCGCACGCCCTCGCGCGCCGGAGTGACGCACGTACGTCACCGTCACGACGAGAAGTTCACCGTCGTGGGCAACCATCTCGCTCAGCACGAAGAGCTGTCCGCCTGCGCGATCGGCGTCGGGGTGTACATCCAGTCGCTGCCCGACGGCTCCCTCGTCGGCATCAAGGTTCTCGCGCTCCGCTTCCGCGAGGGAGAGTCGCGGATCGCCGGGGCGCTGCGGGAGCTGGAGGCCGCCGGGTATCTGAAGCGGCAGGTGGTCCGGGGCGAGGACGCCAAGCTGGCCACGGTCACGACCTGGTACGACAACCCGCACCCGGTCGACCTGGTCAAGCGCCCCCGCCCGACCCGCCGCGAACCCCGGCCGGCGCCTGAGCCGGAGCCGGAAGTGCCCGAGCTCACCGAGGAGTTGCGCCCCGCCGCCGCTCTGCTCGCGGGCCTCCGGCAGCGCGAGCCACGCCTGCTGCTTTCCGAGAACGACGTCCGGCGCCTCGCGCCCGACGTCCAGCGGTGGCTGGAGCGTGACATCACCCCCGCCGCTGTGACCCGGACCCTCACCAGCGCGCTTCCCGCCGGGACCATCCGATGGCCGGCGCGGCTTCTCGCGCATCGTCTGCGCGAGTGGCTGCCCCCACAGCTGCCGCCCGCCCCGCCCGCGCCCACGCTCCTGCCGCTACAGAACTGCGATCGCTGCGACCGGGCCTTTCGTGGCGCCGACGGGGAGCTCTGCGGCGGCTGTCGCACCGGAGGACATCGTTCTGATCACCGGCCGGAACCACCCTCGGCGTAGGCCCGGAGCACGCCGAAAAAAATCTTTCCGGATTCCTGTCACGTCTGCGTGCGCCCCTCCGTCAGTGCAGTGAAGACGCCAACCAGGCGGAACCTGAAGGAGATCAGCCATGACGAACACCAACCCCTCCATCTCCCGGATGCCCAACCCCGCCGAGTTCGTGCCCGAGGTCAACGACATCAGCGCCGCGCTCTTCCGGGCCACGGGCAACCACTCCGTGCCGCGGACCACGATGAACCTGATCCACCTGCGGGCCGGGCAGATCGTGAACAACACCTACCTGACCATCCTGAACACCGGCTTCCTGCGCAAGGCCGGGGTCTCCGAGGAGCGCATCACCGCCGTCTCCTCCTGGCAGGACGCCCCGTACTTCACCGACGCCGAGCGCGCCGCGCTCGCCCTGGTCGAGGCCACCCTCCAGCCCGCCCCGCACGGCAAGGAGCGCGTCTCCGACGAGCTGTACGCCGAGGTGGCCAAGCACTACGACGAGAAGGCACTGGCCACCCTGACCATCGCGATCGGCCAGATCAACTTCTTCATCGCCCTGGCCGTCATCGGCAAGCCCCAGCCGGTCACCTCCCTCGCCGACCAGCAGTGGGACTGACCCGTCAGACCACGCGGGCTCCCCGGCGCCAGACCTCCGTCACCAGGGGGACGCCCGGGCGGTAGGCCAGGTGCACGTGGGACGGGGCTTCCAGGATCGCGAGGTCGGCGGAGGCGCCCGGGGTCAGGCGGCCGATGTCCGTGCGGCGGAGGGCCGCCGCGCCGCCGGCCGTGGCCGACCAGACCGCCTCGTCCGGGGTCATCCCCATGTCGCGTACCGCCAGCGCGATGCAGAACGGCACGGAGGACGTGAAGGACGAGCCCGGGTTGCAGTCCGTCGAAAGGGCCACCGTCGCGCCCGCGTCCAGCAGGCGGCGGGCGTTCGGCCACTGGGCGCGGGTGGAGAACTCCGCGCCCGGGAGGAGCGTCGCGACCGTCGACGAATGCGCCAGGGCGTCGACGTCGGCGTCCGTGAGGTGCGTGCAGTGGTCGGCGCTGGCCGCGTCCAGCTCCACCGCGAGCTGGACACCGGGGCCGTACGAGAGCTGGTTCGCGTGCACGCGCGGGTGCAGGCCCTTCGCCTTTCCGGCGGTGAGGATCGCCCGCGCCTGGTCCCTGTCGAAGGCGCCCTTCTCGCAGAAGACGTCGACCCAACGGGCGTACGGCGCACAGGCGTCGAGCATCTCCCCGGTGACGAGGTCGACGTACCCGGCCGGGTCGTCGGCGTAGTCGGGCGAGACGATGTGGGCGCCGAGGTACGTCACCTCGTCGGTGTGGGCGGCGGCGATGCGCAGCGCACGGGCCTCGTCCTCGACCGTGAGGCCGTAGCCGGACTTGGTCTCGAAGGTGGTCGTGCCCTGGGCGAGGGCCTCCGCCATGTAGCGGGCGACGTTCGCCGACAGGGCCTCGTCGCTCGCCGCGCGCGTCGCCGCCACCGTCGTACGGATGCCGCCCGCCTTGTACGCCTGGCCGGACATCCGCGCGTTGAACTCGGCCGTGCGGTCGCCCGCGAAGACGAGGTGCGAGTGGGAGTCCACGAAGCCGGGGATCACCGCCCGTCCACCGGCGTCGATCCGGTTGTCAGTGGCGGGTGCTTTGCTGGATTCACCGACCCAGACCACGCGGTCGCCGTCGATGACGACGGCCGCGTCCTGGATCAGGCCCAGGGGGGATCCATCACCGAGGGAGGGGTCATTGGTGACCAGGCTGGCGATGTTGACGATGGCGGTGGCGGCCGTCGCCACGGCGCTGTTCGCGCTCGTGGGGGCGGAGGTCGCCGCCGGGTTGTTCCTCGCCGCGGGGCCCGTGTTCATGGTGAGAGGTGTCTCCTTCAGCCGCTTCAGCCGCGCAGGGCGGCGATCGAGTCCGCGAGGGCCCGGGGCACGTCCGGCACGGACTGGTGGACCCCGTCCCGTACGACGTGACGGCCGCCCACGATCGTGTGCCGTACGTCCGGCGCCGACGCTGCGAATACCGCCGTCTCGGCTGCCAGACGCGGCACCGGTCCCGCTGTCCTGACCGAGTCGAGGGCGATCGTCGTGAAGTCGGCGAGCGCGCCCGGCTCCAGGGTGCCCGCCTCGCCCCAGCCGAGGGCCGCGTGGCCGTCGGCGGTGGCGGCCCGGAGGAGCGCCGCGGCGGTCCAGTGGCCGCGCGTGCGGGAGCGGAGGCGCTCGTTCAGCTCCATCGCCCGGGCCTCCTCCAGGATGTCGATCACCGCGTGGCTGTCGCTGCCCAGCGAGAGCGGGGAGCCCGCGCGCTGGAGGGCGACGGCCGGGCCGATGCCGTCCGCGAGGTCGCGTTCGGTCGTCGGGCACATGCAGGTGCCCGTGGTCGAGGTGCCGAGGAGCGCGATGTCGGTGTCCGTGAGGTGGGTGTTGTGGACGCCCGTCGTCTGCGGGCCGAGCACACCGTGGTCCGCGAGGAGCTGCGTCGGGGTGCGGCCGTGGGCCGCGAGGCAGGCGTCGTTCTCGGCCGTCTGCTCCGAGAGGTGGACGTGCAGCGGTACGCCCCGCTCGTGTGCCCAGCTCGCCACCGTCGACAGCTGGTCGGCGGGGACGGCCCGTACGGAGTGGATCGCCGCGCCGATCCGCACGCCCTCGCGCTCCTTGAGCAGCGAGACCCGCTCCGCCCAGGCGTCCGCCGTGCCGTCGGAGAAGCGGAGCTGGTGCTTGTCGGGGGCGGCGCCGAAGCCGGAGGAGAGATACGCCGTGTCGAGGAGGGTGATGCGGATGCCGGCCTCGGCCGCGGCCGCGACGAGCGCCTCGCCCATCGCGTTGGGGTCGGCGTAGGGGGTGCCGCCCGGCGCGTGGTGGAGGTAGTGGAACTCGCCGACCGCCGTGATCCCGGCGAGCGCCATCTCGGCGTACACCGCCCGGGCGAGGGCGTGGTACGTCTCCGGGGTCAGCCGGGACGCCACCTGGTACATCACCTCGCGCCAGGTCCAGAACGTGCCGGAGCCGACCTGGACCGTGCCGCGCAGGGCGCGGTGGAAGGCGTGCGAGTGGGCGTTGGCGAGGCCGGGGATCGTCAGGCCGCGCAGGACGACGGCGCCGGGAGGTGGAACCTCCACGCCTTTCCGTACCGCCGTGATGCGGCCGTCGGCCACCTCCAGGGCCACGCCCGGCTCGACGTTCGTGTCGAGCCAGGCGTGCTCCAGCCAGTACGTCGTCTCCGTCGTCACCTGCAGGCCAGCCCTTCCAGTACGTCGGCGAGTGCGAGGACCCCGGCCACGCAGTCGTCCTCGGCCGCGAATTCGGCCGGGGAGTGCGAGACGCCCGTGGGGTTCCGTACGAACAGCATGGCGGTCGGGATCGATTCGGACAAAATACCCGCGTCGTGGCCCGCGCCCGTGCCGAGGACCGGGGTCTTCTCGCCGAGGATGCCGGCCAGCTCGTCCCTGAGCACGTGGGCGAACTCGACGACGGGTGTGAAGGACTCCCGTACGACCGTGAGGTCGATGCCGTGGCGGTCCGCGTAGTCGCGGGCCGCGGTCTCGATGCCCTCCGTGACGGTGTCCAGTGCCGTCTGGTCGGCGGCGCGGGCGTCGAGCCAGCCGCGGACGAGGGACGGGATGGCGTTGACGCCGTTCGGCTCGACCGCGATCTTGCCGAAGGTGGCGACAGCTCCCGCGAGTTCGGCCTCGCGGCGGGCGGCGAGGACGGTCTCGGCGTAGGTGAGCATCGGGTCGCGGCGGTCGACGAGCCGGGTGGTGCCGGCGTGGTTGGCCTCGCCGGCGAAGTCGTACCGCCAGCGGCCGTGCGGCCAGATCGCGGACGCGATGCCGACGGAGTCGCCGGTCAGGTCCAGGGCGCGGCCCTGTTCGACATGCAGTTCGACGAAGGCGCCGATGCGGGCGAGGCGCTCGGGGTCGGGGCCGATGGCCGCGGGGTCGTACCCGGCGGCCTCCATCGCCTGCGGGAGGGTGATGCCGTCGGCGTCGCGGAGCTCGTACGCCTGCTCCTTCGTCAGCTTCCCGGCGGTGAGGCGGGAGCCGACGCAGGCCAGTCCGAAGCGGGCGCCCTCCTCGTCACCGAAGTTGGTGATGGCGAAGGGGCGCTTGAACTGGACCCCCCGGGAGCGCAGTTCGTCGAGCGCGGCGAAGGCGGACACCACGCCCAGGGGGCCGTCGAAGGCTCCGCCGTCGGGCACGGAGTCCAGGTGCGAGCCGGTGACGACCGCGTCACCGGCGGCGGGGTCGCCGAGCCAGGCCCACTGGTTGCCGTTGCGGTCGACCTCGTAGTTCAGCCGCCGGGCCTCCGCCTGCATCTGGAACCAGAGCCGGCAGTCGGCGTCGGCGCCGGTCCAGGCGTAGCGGCGGTAGCCGCCGGAGGCGGCGCTGCGGCCGATGGGCCGCAGCGACCGCCACATGGCGTGGAAGGTCGCACTCACGCCGAGTCGCCCTCGCGCATCGGGACGCGGACGCCCTTCTCGTCGGCGACTCGCTCGGCGATGTCGTAGCCCGCGTCGACATGGCGGATGACGCCCATGCCGGGGTCGTTGGTGAGCACGCGTCGGATCTTCTCGCCGGCCAGCTTCGTGCCGTCCGCCACGGACACCTGGCCCGCGTGGATGGAGCGGCCCATGCCGACGCCGCCGCCGTGGTGGATGGAGACCCAGGAGGCGCCGGAGGCGACGTTGACCATGGCGTTGAGGAGCGGCCAGTCGGCGATCGCGTCGGAGCCGTCGAGCATGGCCTCGGTCTCGCGGTACGGGGAGGCGACCGAGCCGCAGTCGAGGTGGTCGCGGCCGATGGCGAGGGGCGCGGCGAGGGTGCCGTCGGCGACCATGTCGTTGAACATGGCGCCGGCCTTGTCGCGCTCGCCCTGGCCGAGCCAGCAGATGCGCGCCGGCAGGCCCTGGAAGTGGACGCGCTCGCCGGCCATCTTGATCCAGCGGTGCAGCGACTCGTTCTCCGGGAAGAGGTCGAGGATCGCCTTGTCGGTCTTGTGGATGTCGGACGCCTCGCCGGAGAGCGCCGCCCAGCGGAACGGGCCCTTGCCCTCGCAGAACAGCGGGCGGATGTACGCCGGTACGAATCCAGGGAAGGCGAACGCACGGTCGTAGCCCGCCAGTTGGGCCTCGCCGCGGATCGAGTTGCCGTAGTCGAAGACCTCGGCGCCCGCGTCCATGAAGCCGACCATGGCCTCGACGTGCTTCGCCATCGACTCGCGGGCGCGGGTCGTGAAGCCTGCCGGGTCCTTGGCCGCGTACGTCGCCATGTCGTCGAAGTCGACGCCCACCGGCAGGTAGGAGAGCGGGTCGTGGGCCGACGTCTGGTCGGTCACGATGTCGATCGGGGCGCCCTCGGCGAGCATCTGCGGCAGCAGCTCGGCCGCGTTGCCGAGCAGGCCGATGGAGAGCGGTCGCCGGGCGTCCCGGGCCTCCACCGCGAGCTGCAGGGCGTGCTGCAGCGAGTCGGCCTTCACGTCGAGGTAGCGGTGCTCGATGCGGCGCTCGATCGCGCGCGGGTCGACGTCGATACAGATGGCGACGCCGTCGTTCATCGTCACGGCGAGCGGCTGGGCTCCGCCCATGCCGCCGAGGCCGGCGGTCAGGGTGATCGTGCCGGCCAGGGTGCCGTTGAACTTCTTGGCCGCGACGGCGGCGAAGGTCTCGTAGGTGCCCTGGAGGATGCCCTGGGTGCCGATGTAGATCCACGAGCCGGCCGTCATCTGGCCGTACATGGTGAGCCCCAGCTGCTCCAGGCGCCGGAACTCCTCCCAGTTCGCCCAGTCGCCGACCAGGTTGGAGTTGGCGATGAGCACGCGCGGGGCCCACTCGTGCGTCTGCATGACGCCGACCGGGCGGCCGGACTGGACGAGCATCGTCTCGTCCTGCTTGAGGGTGCGCAGCGTGCGCACCATGGCGTCGAAGGAGCGCCAGTCACGGGCGGCCTTGCCGGTGCCGCCGTAGACGACGAGCTTGTCGGGGTGCTCGGCGACCTCGGGGTCCAGGTTGTTCTGCAGCATCCGGAGGGCGGCCTCCTGCTGCCATCCCAGGGCGCTCAGTTCCGTACCGCGCGGGGCCCGTACGGGGCGGGGTCCTGACATGGGGCAGCCTCCTCCGATGTGAATCAGTTATTCACATCCTGACCTGATGAATACTTGTAGTCAACAGCTGCGGCGCCACCCGTCCCGGTGGTCCTATGGATCCATGGCTTCCCACCGTCGCGATCAGGCCGTCCGAGCCGCCGTCGAACAAGGCCTCCTCTCCCCCTCCGAACCGGTCGTCGCCCTCCTCGACACCGCCGGCATCCGCGCCTCCGCCGCCGCCCTCGTCTCCGCCTTCGCCGCCGTCACCGACGCGCCCGTCCTGCACGCCTTCGCCGTGAAGGCGTGCCCGCTCGTGCCCGTGCTGCGTCTGCTGTACGACTGCGGGCTCGGCGCCGAGGTCGCGAGCCCCGGCGAGCTGGCCCTCGCCCGCGCGGCCGGTCTCCCCCCGTCCCGTACCGTGCTCGACTCGCCCGCCAAGACGCCCGCCGAGCTGCGCCAGGCCCTGTCCCTCGGGATCGCCGTCAACGCCGACAACCTCCAGGAGCTGGCCAGGATCGACGCGCTGGTCACCTCCGCGCCGACCGCCAGCCCGATCGGTCTGCGGGTGAACCCGCAGATCGGGGCGGGCCTGATCGGTGCGCTCTCCACCGCGACGGCCACCTCCAAGTTCGGGGTGGCGCTACGCGACGAGGGCGCCCGGGAGGCCGTCGTCCAGGCATATCTGGACCGGCCCTGGATGCGCCGGCTGCACACGCACACCGGCTCGCAGGGCATCCCGCTCGCCCTCATGGCCGAGGGGGTCGCGGTGGCCTACGAACTGGCCGAGGAGATCAACGCCAAGGCCGGACGGCAGCAGATCGACACCGTCGACATCGGCGGTGGGCTGCCGGTGAACTTCGCCTCCGACGAGGAGACGCCGACCTACGCGGAGTACGCCGAGCTGCTCGCCGCGACGGCTCCCGGTCTGCTCGACGGGCGGTACGGGCTCGTCACCGAGTTCGGGCGCTCGCTGCTCGCCAAGCACGGCACGATCCTGGCCCGCGTCGAGTACACCAAGACCTCGGGCGCCCGCCCCATCGCGGTCACCCACGCGGGGGTCCAGGTCGCCACCCGGGCCGTCTACGACCCCGTCTCCTGGCCGCTGCGCGTTCTCGCGTACGACTCCGAGGGCCGGCCCCGCGAGGGGGAGGAGATCGTCCAGGACGTGGCGGGGCCCGCCTGTTTCGCCGGCGACCTGCTCACCACCGCGCGCCCGCTGCCGCTGCTGGAGCCGGACGACATCGTCGTGGTGCCGGACACCGGCGCGTACTACTTCGCCCACCACTACGCGTACAACAGCCTGCCCCGGCCGGCCGTCCACGGCTTCACGGCGGACGACGAGGGCGGGTTCGTCTTCTCGCCCGTACGGAAGGCCCAGAGCCTCGACGAGATCGTCGCGGAGGCCGGTGGGGACCGGCCTGACGCCCTGCTGTCGTAGCACTGCGGGCGCTCGTCCCACCCCGGTGCTTCCATGGAGCCATGGCTACGAAGAGCGTCGTCGTCGAACGCCGGATCGAGGCGTCCCCCGGGCCCGTCTGGGAGGCGCTGACGGACCTGCAGGACATGGAGCGGGTCCTGAGCGGCGTGGAACGGGTCGAGGTGCTGACAGAAGGCGTGTTCGGGGTGGGCACCCGCTGGCGCGAGACCCGGCGGATGCTGGGCAAGGAGGCCACGGAGGAGATGACCGTGACCGAGGCCGAGCCGCCGGACCGGTACGTGACGGTGGCCGACTCGCACGGCATGCACTACGTCTCGGAGATCGCGCTGCGCCCGGACGGGCCCGGGGCGACGACGGTACGGATGACGTTCTCGGCGTCGCCCGCCGAGGGGAGCCGTATGGGGTTCCTCGCCAAGCTGCTGAGCGGCCTCGGCGCGAAGGCGGTGAGCCGGGCGCTGGCGAAGGACCTGGACGACGTGGCCGCCTCGGTGGAGCGCCGCACCTGAGCCCGGGCCCGCACCTGAGCGCACGCATGAGCCCGCGCCCGCACCTGATCCCGCGCCGAGTTCGCGCACGGGCCCGCACCTGATCCCGTACGAGTGACATCGCGGCGGGCATCACCCCCCGCGTCGCCGGGCAGGGACCTTCCCATCGGCAAACGGGAGGCCCCATGACCGCCACCACGTCCTCGACCACCCCCTCGCCCGAGTCCGCCCCGCCCGCGCTGAAACGCGCCATCGGGCCCAGGCTGCTGATCCTGTTCGTGATCGGCGACATCCTGGGCACCGGGATCTACGCGACGACCGGCAAGGTCGCGGGCAAGGTCGGCGGCGCGCTCTGGCTGCCCTTCGTGATCGGCTTCGTCGTCGCGCTGCTGACCGCCGCCTCGTACGTGGAGCTAGTCGGCAAGTACCCGAAGGCGGCGGGCGCCGCGCTCTACACGCAGAAAGCCTTCAAGGTCCCCTTCCTGACCTTCATCGTCGCGTTCATGGTGATGTGCTCGGGACTCTCCTCCGCGAGCGCCGCGGCCCGCGCCTTCAGCGGGGACTACTTCCAGGAGTTCACGGACGCGATCCCGGCCACGCTCATCGCGATCGTCTTCGTACTCGCCCTGGCCTGCCTCGCGCTGCGCGGAGTGTCGGAGTCCGTGAAGACGAACGTCGTCCTGACGCTCGTCGAGGTCACCGGCCTGCTGATCATTCTCTCGATCGGCGCCTGGGCCGTCCTGACCGGTGAGGGAGATCCGTCACGGCTCGGCCAGTTCGAGGCGTCGGGCAGCGGATACGCGCTGATCACGAGCGTGCTGGGGGCCACCGCGCTGGGCTTCTTCGCCTTCGTCGGCTTCGAGGACTCCGTCAACATGGCGGAGGAGACACAGGATCCGGTCCGCACGTTCCCCCGGGCCATCTTCACCGGCGTCGCCGTCACCGGCACGATCTACGTCCTGGTCGCCCTGGTCTCCTCGCTCCTCGTCGACCACCGGGTCCTGGAGAAGTCCAGCGGGCCGCTCCTGGAGGTCGTGAAGGCCGGCGGGGTCGACTTCCCGCCGAAACTCTTCGCGCTGATCGCCCTGTTCGCGGTCACGAACTCCGCGCTCATCAACATCATGATGGCCTCCCGGCTCTGCTACGGCCTCGCCAACGAGCGGGTCCTGCCGCGCGTGATGGGCAAGGTCCTGAAGAACCGCCGCACCCCCCTCACCGGGATCGTCTTCGCCACCCTCCTCACCATCGGCCTCGTCTCCACCGGTGAGATCGAGGGCCTCGGCGACACCACGGCCTTCCTGCTGCTGTGCGTCTTCGCGGTCGTCAACATCGCCGTTCTGGTGCTGCGCAAGGACCGTGTGGAGCACGCCCACTTCCGTACGCCGACGGTGCTCCCGGTCCTCGGCGCCCTCACCGCGCTGATCCTGGCGAGCCCGCTCGCGGACCGCTCGGCGGAGGTGTACGTCCGGGCCGCCGTGCTGCTCGCCATCGGGATCGGGCTGTGGGTGGTCAACAGGATCGTCCTGCGTGCGCGCGGGGAGGACTGAGCCGCCGCGAGGGCGAATTCAAGCAAGCCCACGGCATGTTCCGATGGAAAATGCCAGAACTCCTCCCCTCGGCCGGAACGTTGAGTAACGTCACCGTCACTGCCGTACGCCCGCACGCCGCATCGGGAGGGGAACCCGCGTGCCCGGAATCGACGAGTGCCTGCTGGAGGCCATGAGCCTGCCGGGCGCACGCGGGGCCTGGCTGGTCGACTGGACCAGCGGACTCGCCCTCGGAACGGCGGGGGACTCGCCGGTCGGCGACCACGAGACGACCGCCGCGGAGGCGGCCGAACTGGCGCGTGCGGCAGCGGAGTACGACTCCTTCGCCTTCGGACCCGAGAATGACGAAACATTACCCAAAGGACCGCCCGTCGAGGACCTGATCGTCACCGCCCGCGGCGGCTACCACGTCCTCCGATTCGTCGAGACGGCCTTCGACAGCAGCATCTTCCTGCACCTGTGGCTCGACCGCGACGCCGGCAACCTCGCCCTCGCCCGGATCCGGCTGCGCGACCTCGCCGAGAGGCTGGTCCTCGGATGACCGTCTCACCGATGCTCACCCGCCTCGCCGCCGAGCGCGCGACCGGCGCCCTGCTGCGCGACCACGGCACGCTCTACCTCGTCGACGGCCGTGTCACACACGCGGAGAGCCCCGCGGCCCCCGGCCTCGACGTCCTTCTGACGGCCGGCGGACGACTGCCCCGCGAGCGCTGGGACGAGGCCGTGGACCGGGCCGGGGCGCGCCGCGAGGTCGGCCGGTTCCTGGTGGACAGCGGCCGGCTGCACGACGGCGAGCTGCAGATCTGCCACCTCGGCGCCGTCTTCGACGCGGCGTTCTTCGCGCTCGCCCCCGCCAGCGGCCCCACCCGATTCCGCTACGGCGTCGCCCACTGGTTCGGTCCGGTGCGGCCGGTCTCCACCGAGGCCGTCGAGCGCGAGACCGTACGCCGCCGTGAACTGCTCGACAGCGTCTGGCCGTACGGGGGCGTGGACACCGCCCGGGTCGTGCCCCGCGCGGCCGCCCCCGGGCAGACGGTGAGCCTGCGCCAGCGGGCCGTGCTGGCCGCTGCCGACGGGACCCGTACCCCGGCGGACATCGCGCGGCTGCTCGGCCGCCCGGCCTTCCACACGCTGCTCGAGATCCGCCGCCTGGCGGCCGCCGGCCTCGTCGAGACCCCGCTCGAACCCGTACCGACCGCCCCGCCCGCCGTCCCGGCCTGGGTCGGCGAGGTCGCGGTCGATCCGGACATCGCCCTGCTGCGCCGGCTCCGTGACGCCCTGGAGGCAAGTCTGTGATGAGGCGTGCCCTGCGCCTGCGCGCCGAGAGGAGACAACTGATGTCGGCAGAGGCCGAGGTGCTCGGCGAGCTGAGACGGCTGCGGGCCCGACTGCCCCAGCTCACCGGGGCGCTCGCGGCGAGCGCCGACGGTCTGGTCCTGGCCCAGGACACGGTGGCCGCGGAGGCGGAGGCGGTGGCCGCGCTCACCGCGGCGGCCCTCGGCGTCGGGCAGCGGCTGAGCGACTGCACGGGGCAGGGCGACTTCCGCGAGCTGCTGGTGCGCGGCCAGAACGGCTATGTCGCCACGTACGCGGCGGGCGGCTCCGCCGTCCTCACTCTGCTCGCCGAGCCCCGGATCAATGTGGGGCGGCTCCATCTGGAGGCCCGGCGGTCCAGCGCCCGGATCGGCGAGCTGGTCGACGGAGCGCTGGAACGCAAAGACCTGAACTGAACCCGAACCAACCACGGATACGAAAAGGAAGTGCATCACCCATGGCGAACAGCGAGACGTCCCTGAAGGAAGCCGCCGCGATCGAGGGCGCCATCGGCGCCGCCCTGGTCGACTACACCAGCGGCATGGCTCTCGGCACGATCGGCGGCGGCAAGGAACTCGACCTCAACGTGGCGGCCGCGGGCAACACGGACGTGGTCCGCGCCAAGGTCAGGGCGATGGAGATGCTCGGCATCCAGGAGGACATCGAGGACATCCTGATCACGCTCGGCACCCAGTACCACCTGATCCGGCTGCTGAAGGGGCGGGGGACCAACGGACTGTTCCTGTACCTGGCGCTGAGCAAGGACCGCGCGAATCTGGCGATGGCGCGCCACCAGCTGAAGAAGATCGAGAACGAACTGGAGGTCTGAGCCGGCTACTCGACGAACAGGCCCCGCGCCGCCGCCTTTGCGTCGAACTCCTCCAGCCGGGCCTGGGCGTCCGGCAGTTCGTCCGCCATCGCCTCCAGGAGCACCCGGCCGAGCAGCATCGGAGCGCAGGCCGTGTCGAAGGCGAGCCCGGTGCCGACGGCGGCGGGGATCAACAGGTCGCTGTGGGCGGCGACGGGCGCGAACGCCGATTCGGCGACCGTCACGACGGTCAGGCCGGCCGCCCGCGCGTACTCCAGGACCTCCACGACCTCCCTGGGGTGGCGCGGCAGCGCGAAGCAGAGCAGGGCCGTGGCCCCGGCGCGCACGGCCGCGTCGACACGGTCGGTGAGCATCGAGCCGGCCTCGTCGAGGAGGCGGATGTCGGGGTGGACCTTGGCGGCGAAGTACGCGAAGCCGCGGGCCTGTGAGGAGGCGGCGCGCAGTCCGAGGACGGGCAGCGGCCGGGAGGCGGCGAGCAGCCGTCCGGCGCGCTCGACGGGCGTGGGGTCGGCGAGCAGATCGGCGAGATGGCGGAGGTTCTCGATCTCGGCGAGCACGGCCTGCTGGTACTCGTTGTGCTCGCTCACCTCCCCCGCGGGCTTCCTGGCCGGGGCCACCTCGCGCAGATGGCGGCGCAGCGCGGGGTAGCCGTCGAAGCCGAGGGCGACGGCGAAGCGGGTGACGGAGGGCTGGCTCACGCCGGCGAGCTCGGCCAGCTCCACGCTGGACAGGAACGGCACATCTCTGGCCCGGCGCACCATGCAGTGCGCGATGCGCCGCTGTGTCGGTGTCAGCCGGTGCCCTTCGAAGAGCGCCTGCAGCCGTCCGGCCGGGCTGTCGCTCACGCCGTCCCCCTTCTGCTTATTCATCCTCCTCGAACTCTGCATGAGGATATGCAGCAGGGCAAGAAAAATCGGGGGGTAGCCCTACCGACGCAGCGGGCCCCGGCTCTCTACGGTGGCGAGCATGGACGAGCTCAAGAGCGAACTGGACGCCACCCTGCATGCCCGCCGGGAGCTGGGCACGGAGTACGAGGCGGCCCTCGTCGAATCCTTCCTCGGCAAGGTGGAGGAGCGCCTGGACGCCACCCTCGACCGCCAGGTACGGCGGCGGCTGGCCGAGCAGCAGGTGGCGGTGGCCCGCGGCGGCCGGCCGGCGGGATCGGGCGTCGAGGGCTTCGGCGAGCGGTTCGGTTTCGGGATCATCTCGCTGATCCTGGCGATCCCGCTCTCCGCGATCGCCGTCAGCCAGGCGAACCTGGAGGGCCTGATCGTCGCCTGGCTCGGCATCGTGGGTGTGAACGCCGTTCACGCCTTCCGTGACCGGCTGCCGTTCCGTCACGAGGAGAAGTAGTCGCGGGGACCGCCGCACCCCCGAAACCGGGGGGCGGGACGACGGCGGTCCCCGCGAGGGACACGGGCCCGGGTCAGGGCCGGTCTCCGCGTCCGGCGGCGTCTGCAGGAGGTCCGGGAGCCGCTCCGTAGTCCGTGACGCCGACAACGACCAATGTGCCGGACGCGTGTTAAGCGGGTGCTGCGGGTACGTGTCGCGCTCGTACCGATTTCGCGAACGCCCGCCCGGTGGGCGTCCGGGCTACTTCGCGGCGCCCTTGGCCCCGCCGCCCGCCAGGAAGGCGAGCAGGTCCTGACGGCTCACCACACCCGTCGGCTTGCCCTCGACCAGCACGATCGCCGCGTCCGCCGCGCCGAGGACGGACATCAGGTCGGCGACCGGCTCGCCGGAGCCCACCTGCGGCAGCGGCGCGCTCATGTGACGCTCCAACGGGTCCTCCAGGGAGGCCCGCTTGGTGAACAGCGCGTCGAGGAGCTCACGTTCGACGACGGAGCCGACGACCTCCGCGGCCATGACGTCGGGGTGGCCGGCGCCCGGCTTGACGATCGGCATCTGCGAGACGCCGTACTCCCGCAGCACCTCGATGGCCTGACCGACCGTCTCCTCCGGGTGCATGTGGACGAGGGACGGCATGCCGCCCTCCTTGTGACGCAGGACGTCGGCGACCGTGGCGGACTCGGTGTCCTCCAGGAAGCCGTAGTCGGCCATCCACTCGTCGTTGAAGATCTTGGACAGGTAGCCGCGGCCGGAGTCCGGCAGCAGGACGACCACGATGTCGTCCGGGCCGAGCTCCCGGGCGACCTCCAGCGCGGCGACGACCGCCATGCCGCAGGAGCCGCCCACCAGGAGGCCCTCCTCCTTGGCGAGGCGGCGGGTCATCTGGAAGGAGTCCTTGTCGGACACGGCGACGATCCGGTCGGTGACGGACGCGTCGTAGGCGGTGGGCCAGAAGTCCTCACCGACGCCCTCGACGAGGTACGGCCGGCCGGAGCCGCCGGAGTAGACCGAGCCCTCGGGGTCGGCGCCGACGATCTCGACCTTGCCGCCGCTGACCTCCTTCAGGTACTTGCCGGTGCCGGAAATGGTGCCGCCGGTACCGACGCCCGCGACGAAGTGGGTGATCTTCCCGTCCGTCTGGTCCCACAGCTCGGGACCGGTGGTCTCGTAGTGGGAGCGGGGGTTGTTCGGGTTGGAGTACTGGTCGGGCTTCCAGGCACCGGGGGTCTCACGGACGAGCCGGTCCGAGACGTTGTAGTACGAGTCGGGGTGCTCGGGGTCGACGGCGGTGGGGCAGACGACGACCTCGGCGCCGTACGCCCGCAGCACGTTGATCTTGTCGGTGGACACCTTGTCGGGGCAGACGAAGATGCACTTGTAGCCCTTCTGCTGGGCCACGATGGCGAGCCCGACGCCGGTGTTCCCGGACGTGGGCTCGACGATGGTTCCGCCCGGCTTGAGAGCACCGCTCTCCTCGGCCGCCTCGATCATGCGCAGGGCGATGCGGTCCTTGACCGAACCGCCCGGGTTGAAGTACTCGACCTTGGCCAGGACGGTGGCCTGGATGCCCGCTGTCACATTGTTGAGCTTCACCAGCGGGGTGTTGCCGACGAGGCTGATCATCGAGTCGTGGAATTGCACCGTAATCTCCGGGGTCTCCGTAATGGTGCAGCCAGCGTATGCGTAGTCGGAGCGGGTTACGGGGCAGTTAGATCCTGAACGGCTTGAAGGAGGTGACTGCCCCCATGTCGAGGGCGAGGGTGGCACGGCGGATCGCGGCGGGCGCGGCGTACGGCGGTGGGAGCATCGGGCTGCTCGGTGTGGCGGCGGTGGGTGTGCTTCTGGCCGAGGTGCAGCTGGCGAAGAGGACGGTCGGGGGTGGGGTGGCGCCACTGCCACCGGGGGCGGACGGGCTGTACGGCCGCTCGTTCGAGACCTCGGATCCCGCCTCCACCCCGCTTCGGCTGGCCCTTCTGGGTGATTCGACGGCGGCGGGGCAGGGGGTGCGCCGGGTGGGTCAGACACCGGGCGCGCTGCTGGCCTCGGGGCTCGCGGCGGTGGCGGAGCGGCCGGTGGTGCTGCGGAACGTGGCCCTGCCGGGGGCACGCTCGGACGACCTGGAGCGCCAGGTCTCTCTTCTGCTGGCGTCCCCGTCGGGGCCGCCGGACGTGTGCGTGATCATGATCGGGGCGAACGACGTCACGCACCGGATGTCGGCCACGGAGTCGGTGCGGCTCCTGGCGGCGGCGGTGCGGCAGCTGCGGACGGCCGGGGCGGAGGTGGTCGTGGGGACCTGCCCGGATCTGGGGACCATCGAGCCGGTGTACCAGCCGCTGCGGTGGCTGGCGCGGCGGGTGTCGCGGCAGCTGGCGGCGGCGCAGACGATCGTGGTCGTGGAGCAGGGCGGGCGGACCGTGTCGCTGGGGGACCTGCTGGGTCCCGAGTTCGCGGCGAATCCACGGGAGATGTTCGGGGCGGACAACTACCACCCGTCGGCGGAGGGGTACGCGACGGCGGCGATGGCGGTGCTGCCGACGGTGTGCGCGGTGCTGGGCGTGTGGCCGGAGACGGACCGGCTGGAGCCGGACCGTCACGAGAACATCCTGCCGGTGGCGAAGGCGGCGGCGGAGGCGGCGAAGGAGGCGGGGACGGAGGTCACGGGGGCGCGGGCGCCGTGGGCACTCCTGAAGCACCGCCGCCGCCGTCGGCTCCCGACCACGGAGACCCCGACCCCGTCCCCGGAGGACGCCCACCGGGCGTGAGCGAGGGGTTGTGGTCGACTGAGCGCTCGCTTAGAAAAGAGGTCCGCGTCACACCGTCAGGGCGGTGACCCGTGCCGTACGTGCAGGTAACTTCCCTTCAGTCCGTCCATCCCGCATTCCCCTGGAGCCGTGATGCCCGAAGCCGTCATCGTCTCGACCGCCCGCTCCCCGATCGGCCGGGCCTTCAAGGGCTCCCTGAAGGACCTGCGGCCCGACGACCTCACCGCGACCATCGTGCAGGCCGCGCTCGCCAAGGTCCCCGAGCTCGACCCGCGGGACATCGACGACCTGATGCTCGGCTGCGGCCTCCCCGGTGGCGAGCAGGGCAACAACCTGGGCCGGATCGTCGCCGTCCAGATGGGGATGGACCACCTCCCCGGCTGCACGATCACCCGCTACTGCTCCTCCTCCCTGCAGACCTCCCGCATGGCGCTGCACGCCATCAAGGCCGGCGAGGGCGACGTCTTCATCTCGGCCGGTGTCGAGATGGTCTCCCGCTTCGCGAAGGGCAACTCCGACTCCCTGCCCGACACGCACAACCCCCTCTTCGCCGAGGCCGAGGCGCGTACCGCCGCCGTCGCCGCCTCCGAGGGCTCGACCTGGCACGACCCGCGCGAGGACGGCCTCGTCCCCGACGCGTACATCGCCATGGGCCAGACCGCCGAGAACCTGGCCCGCCTCAAGGGCATCAGCCGCCAGGAGATGGACGAGTTCGGCGTACGGTCGCAGAACCTCGCCGAGCAGGCCATCAAGAACGGCTTCTGGGAGCGCGAGATCACCCCGGTGACGACCCCGGACGGCACCGTCGTCTCCGCCGACGACGGCCCGCGCGCCGGCGTCACCCTGGAGGGCGTGCAGGGCCTCAAGCCCGTCTTCCGCCCCGACGGCCTGGTCACCGCCGCCAACTGCTGCCCGCTCAACGACGGCGCCGCCGCGCTCGTGATCATGTCGGACACGAAGGCCCGCGAGCTCGGTCTGACCCCGCTCGCCCGCATCGTCTCCACCGGAGTCTCCGGCCTCTCCCCCGAGATCATGGGCCTCGGCCCGGTCGAGGCGTCCAAGCAGGCCCTCAAGCGCGCCGGCCTGACCATCGGCGACATCGACCTGGCCGAGATCAACGAGGCCTTCGCCGCCCAGGTCATCCCGTCCTACCAGGACCTGGGTCTGGATCTGGACAAGGTGAACGTCAACGGTGGCGCCATCGCCGTCGGCCACCCCTTCGGCATGACCGGCGCCCGCATCACCGGCACGCTCATCAACAGCCTCCAGTTCCACGACAAGCAGTTCGGCCTGGAGACCATGTGCGTCGGCGGCGGCCAGGGCATGGCCATGGTCATCGAGCGGCTGAGCTGAGCCGTAGCGGAGGGTAGGGGTCGCCTGAGGGACGAAGGCGGCACCTGCCCGTAGCGGAGGCGAAGGGAAGCGTGAGCAAAGAAGCGAGCGGCTGAGCTGAGCCGTAGGCCCGGCAGCGCTCCCATGGCCTTCTGACGCGGTTCCCAACCGTCCCGCGTCCCAGCCGTGACCGAATCTCCCCCAGGATGTGACCTACGTCCCGGGGGAGAGCCATTCCCGCAGGTCACGGTAGTAACGGGACTAAACACCTGGCCCAAATACCTGTCCATTTCGTGACGTAATGCACTGACAGGGGGCGCACTCCCACGGCAGGCTGATGTAGGAAGTCGGGGGATCGACTCGGAATCGGGAGTACGTCAGTGAGCGCCATGTCTCTTGCCCTGCTGGTGACCACGGCCGCCGCCACGGCCGTGGGCGCCGCCGCCCTGCACGCTGCCCACGGTCTCCGTAAGCAGGTCGCTGCTCTGCGTAGCGAACTCGCCGCGGCCAACGGGGTGTCCGTGCCCCACGCTCGGCAGACGCCCGCCGCCGAGATACGGGCCGCGGTGGCCGAGGCGCTGGCCGAGGAGCGCGAGCGCGAGCTCGCCGAGGCGCGGGCGTTCTGGGCGGCACAGGAGGCCCGTGACGCGGCCGACGCGCCCTCCCTGCTCGGCAACCTCGGCGGCCCGACCGAGGACGGCCCCTTCTACGTCCCGCGCCAGGCGGACTTCGCCGGCCTGGAGGCCATGGCCCTGGAGGCGATGGAGGCCGAGGCCGCCGCGCTGGACGGCCCCGGCGCGGACAGCGTCCTGGACGAGTTCCCCGAGCTGACCGAGTACGCCGAGGACTCGCCCGAGCTCGCCGCGGCCCGCCGCCGCCACCCCTCGCACCCCGACTTCGTGCCGGTCCAGACGCCCGTCGTCACCGACCACGAGCGCACGGTGGCCCGCCTGGAGGAGCTCGCCGACACGCGCACCGCGCTGACCGACGTGCGCCCCGGGCCGCTCGGCACGCTGGACGTGTACGTCTTCGCCGACGGCACCACGCTCTGCATGACCCCCGGCCACCGGGAGACCGCGGAGCGCCTCGCGGAGGCCCTGCGCTCCGGCCGTACGCCGGTCCTGCTCGGCGGTTCGGGCGTCTCGGGCGCGTACGCCCTGACGTTCTCCTTCGGGGAGGCGGACGACGAGAACGTCTACATCCTCGCCGACCGCGTGATCGCGTCCCTCTGACCCCGGAGGGCTACAGCCCCGACCGCTCCGCGGCCTCCCGCACCAGCCTCACGGCCTCGCCCAGTTCCCGTTCCCGGGAGCCGGCCGGGGCCGTTCGCAGAATCTCCGCCAGATCGTTTCCGGCCACCACGAGTTGTTCGGCGACCGTGAAGACACCGGCGTCGGGCATGATCCGGCCGACCCCCTCCGGCTCCTCGATCCGCTGCGCCCGCAGCGCCAACTCCCTGGCCAGTTCCAGACCTTCGGCGGCTGCGCCGCGCTGGAGGCGGCTCTGCGGGGCCGCCCGCAGCCGGTCGGCGAACCGTTCGACGGCGGCGGTCAGTTCACTCGTATCAAGCACTCCGCGACCCTACGCGCCCTCCGGGGACTGTTGCCAACGGCCCGGCGCTCAGGCACGGTGACGGGAAGGAGCACACGGCAACACGCGTCCGGAGGCGCCGATGTCCCACGCATTCTCCGAAGAGACCCATCGCAATCTGCTCGCCCGCATCCCCCATTGCACCGGTCGTGAAGTCTCCGACTGGCTTCGCACCGTCGAGGAAGGCCCCTCCCTCGTCCGCTTCGAGGAGAAGGTGAGCTGGCTCCGGGGCGAGCACGACCTCGCGTACGGCCATGCGAAGGCGATCATCCACGAGTACGACCTTCGGCGAGCGGCCCGCCGGCTGCTCTGACACTCCGCGCGGGGGCCCGTCACGGCGGGCCCCCGCCGACTCGTCTCGGCCCACTCGGTCCACCTCGGCTCACCTCACGCGCCGGTCCAGGAAGTCGCGGACCAGTGCGGCGATCTCCTCGCCGTGCGTCTCCAGCGCGAAGTGCCCGGCGTCGAGGAGATGGATCTCCGCGTCCGGCAGGTCCCGGGCGAAAGCCTCGGCGCCCGCGGGTCCGAAGATCTCGTCGCCGCGGCCCCAGGCGGCCAGCAGCGGGGGCCGGTGGGTGCGGAAGTACTCCTGGAAGGCCGGGTAGCCGTCCAGGTTGAACTGGTAGTCCCAGAAGAGCTGGAGCTGGATCTCCTTGTTGCCCGGCCGGTCCAGGCCCGCCTGGTCCAGGGTCCAGGTCTCCGGTCCGATGCGGTCGAGACGGTCGGCCGGGACGCCGTGGGTGTACTGCCAGCGGGTGGCCTCGGCGGTCAGCAGCTCGCGCACTGCGGCCTCGTTCGCCTCCCGGTCCTTGGCGTGTGCGAAGAGCACGTCCCAGAAGGGCGTGAAGCCCTCCGTGTAGGCGTTGCCGCTCTGGGTGACGATCGCGGTGACCCGCTCGGGGTTCCGTGCGGCGATGCGCAGCCCGATCGGGGCTCCGTAGTCCTGGATGTAGAGCGCGAAGCGGTCGATCCCGAGCCGGTCGAGCAGCTTCAGGGTGATCTCGGTGAGCTTCTCGAAGCTGTAGTCGAAGGCGTCGACGGCGGGCGCGGACGAGGCGCCGAAGCCGATGTGGTCGGGCGCGATCAGGTGGTACGTGTCGGCCAGCTCGGCCATCAGCCCGCGGTACATGTGGGAGCTGGACGGGAAGCCGTGCAGGAGCACGAGCGTGGGGCGGCCGGGGTCGCCGGCCTCCCGGTAGAAGACGTCGAGCCCGTCGATCGTCTCGGTGCGGGCGCGCAGGGCGAATGCGGACATGGTGGGGCCTCCCCGTTCGGGCCAGAAAGAGAACGATCGTTCTCCCTATGGCCTGTAGAGTAGGAGAACGATGGTTCTCCACGCAAGGGGTGATCGGACGATGGACACGGAAACCGCCGAGCTGCGACTCCTGGAGGCCGCCGAGACGCTCTTCGACGAGCGCGGGGTGCAGGCGGTCGGAATGGACGCCATCCGCACCGCTTCCGGCGTCTCCCTCAAGCGCCTCTACCAGCTCTACCCGTCCAAGGACCATCTGGTGTGGGCAGTCCTCAACCGCCGCGACGCGGCCGTACGGGAGGCCATCGCCGCCCACGGCGCGGGCCACGCCGACACGCCCTACGAACGCGCCCTGGCGGTCTTCGACTACCTCGGCGACTGGTTCGCCGACCCCGGCTTCCGCGGCTGCGCCTTCATCAACACCTTCGGCGAGATGGGCGGGATCTCGGCGGACGTCGCCGACATCGCCCGCGGCCACAAGCAGGCCCTGCGGGGGTACTTCGCGGAGCAGACGAACGCCCTCGGCGCGCCGTCGGACCTGGCCGACCAGCTGGCGCTGCTCGCCAACGGCGCCATGGCCGTCGCGGGCATCAACGGCTCCCCCGAGCCGGCCGCCCAGGCGAAGGACGCGGCCCGGGTGCTCCTGGACGCCGCGCTCAGGCCGTAGGGCCTGATTCCGAACGGAACGCGGAAGGGCCCGCCCGGCGGAAGCCGGACGGGCCCTTCGTCACACCAGGGTGCGTCAGTCGTCGCCCTGCAGGATCGACAGCAGACGCAGCATCTCCAGGTAGATCCACACCAGGGTCAGGGTGAGGCCGAAGGCCGCCAGCCAGGACTCCTCGCGCGGGGCGCCGTACGTCACGCCGTCCTCGACCTGCTTGAAGTCGAGGGCGAGGAAGCAGGCACCGAGGATGATGCCGATGACACCGAAGAGGATGCCGAGGCCGCCGCTGCGGAAGCCCAGGCCGTCACCGGCGCCGTCGAAGAGCGAGAACAGCGCGTTGACCGCCATCAGCAGGATGAAGCCGATCGCGGCCGCCATCACGAAGCCGTAGAAGCGGCGCGTCACACGGATCCAGCGCATCTTGTACGCGATCAGCACACCGGCGAAGACCGCCATCGTGCCGAGGACCGCCTGCGCGACCACACCGGGCGAGATGTAGGTCGAGACCGCGGCCGAGATGACGCCGAGGAAGACACCCTCGAACGCCGCGTAGGCCAGGATCAGCGCCGGCGAGGCCTTGCGCTTGAAGGACTGCACCATCGCCAGGACGAAGGCCACCAGGGCCGCGCCGATGGCGATGCCGTAGGACTTGCCGAGGTTCGCCGGGTCGACCGGCAGCAGGAACCACGACAGGGCGGCGGTGACCACGACGGTGCCGAGCGTCATGGCCGTACGGCTCACGACGTCGTCGATCGTCATCACATCGCCGCGCACCTGCTGGGGTGCGCCGAGCTGGGTGTCCTGCGCGTACGGGTTGGTCGCGTACGGGTTCGTCGCGCCCTCTGCGTAGGGGTTGGTTCCGACGGCGGGGCCCCCGGCCTGCGGCTGCTGCGCGTTGAAGCCGGCGTAGCCGTTGTCACGGCTGAACCCCCGTCGCGAGAAGACCGGGTTGCTGCTCCTCATCTCACTCCTCCATGGCCGCACTGCGCGGCCTTGCGTCAAGAGTAATGCGGAAGCAAAAGAAACTCCCTAGTGCTCGGGGAGGATCTTTCCGAGATCGTTAGGGAGGACCGGTGGTCGACTGGTGGTGAGCTGTGCCCGGAACCGGACTCGAACCGGTACGGCCCGAAGGCCAGCGAGGTTTAAGCTCGCCGTGTCTGCGTTCCACCACCCGGGCATGGCGCGCGGCTCCGCGTTGGCACATGAGCCTATCGGGGCGCTTCCCCCGTTCAGCGGAACCCCGGCCCGATGTTGTCTTATTTTATTGAGGTCTGAGGGTGCGTCAGTGCAGGTGGGGCCCCATCTGACGAACTGTGACAGGGGTCGCAGGCGCAAAGGTGCGTACGCCGGAATGACGGAAAGTCGCCGCATCTATGTCAGGTCCTCCCGCGGGGTACCCGCACGGACGGACGGCCCTCCGCGCTCCGCAGGGCGTCTCAGGGGTCCTGTCATACCTCAGGAGGAGGGGCGGGCCCCCCGGTCCGACTCCAGGCTGCCCCAGGAACGGGCACGTGGACGGACGCTCCGGACCGGAACGCTCGACACGATGGAGTGGTTCCCGAACACCCCGCAGTGACAGGAGTCTCCCTCGTGACCACCACCCCCACCGTGTCCCGCGCCACCGCGGTGGCCGCCCGCGCCACGGATCTCTCGAAGGTCTACGGACAGGGTGAGACCCAGGTGGTCGCCCTCGACCGGGTCACCGTGGACTTCCGGCAGGGCGAGTTCACCGCGATCATGGGCCCCTCCGGTTCCGGCAAGTCGACCCTGATGCACTGCGTGGCCGGCCTGGACTCCTTCAGCTCCGGTTCGGTCCGCCTCGGCGAGACCGAGCTGGGCACGCTGAAGGACAAGCAGCTCACGCAGCTGCGCCGGGACAAGATCGGCTTCATCTTCCAGGCGTTCAACCTGCTGCCGACGCTGACGGCCCTGGAGAACATCACGCTGCCGATGGACATCGCGGGCCGTAAGCCCGACAAGCAGTGGGTGGAGAAGGTCATCGACATGATCGGCCTGTCCGGCCGGCTGAGCCACCGCCCCTCGCAGCTCTCCGGCGGTCAGCAGCAGCGCGTCGCCGTGGCCCGCGCGCTGGCCTCCCGCCCCGAGATCATCTTCGGTGACGAGCCGACCGGAAACCTGGACTCGCGCTCGGGCGCCGAGGTGCTGGGCTTCCTGCGCAATTCGGTACGGGAGCTGGGCCAGACGGTCGTCATGGTCACCCACGACCCGGTCGCCGCGTCCTACGCGGACCGGGTGATCTTCCTGGCGGACGGCCGGATCGTCGACGAGATGATCGCCCCGACGGCGGACGGCGTACTGGACCGCATGAAGGCCTTCGACGCGAAGGGCCGCACGAGCTGAGGCCCGGGCCCCCGGCGGGGCCCGCACCCGGCCACCCGACTTTCTCCCCCGCGCGCCACACGCGCCCCGCGGGGCACACTCCAGGACACACACATGTTCCGTACCGCCTTGCGCAATGTGCTCGCGCACAAGGCCAGGCTGCTGATGACCGTGCTCGCCGTCATGCTCGGCGTGGCCTTCGTCTCCGGCACCCTGGTCTTCACCGACACCCTCTCCCAGGCCTTCCGCAACCAGTCGGCCAAGAGTTACGACGACGTCGCCGTCGCCGTCGCCATGCACTCCGGCCCGGACGAGGCCACCAAGACCCCCGGCCTCTCCCAGGACGTGCTCGACCGCATCGGGAAGCTCGACGGCGTCGTCTCCGTCTCCGGGCGGGTCGAGGGCTTCGCCGGCGTGCCCGACAAGGCCGGCAAGCTGATCGGCGTCGGCTGGTCCAACAAGGGCACCAACTTCTCCCCCGGCAAGGACGGCAAGGACCGGGCGTACGACTTCACCCAGGGCGCCGGCCCGGTGCAGGACGGCCAGATCGCGCTCGACAAGGAGACCGCCACCAAGGGCGGCTACCAGGTCGGTGACACCGTCCGCGTGGCCACCAACGGCCCGGTGAAGGAGTACACCCTCTCCGGTGTCTTCACCACCGAGGACGGCGCCGTCAACGCCGGCGGCAGCCTGATCCTCTTCGACACCTCCGTCGCGCAGAAGCAGTACCTGAAGCCCGGGTACTACCAGGACGCCACCGTCGTCGCCGCCCCCGGCACCGACGCCGACGCGCTCCTGGACGAGGTCCTGAAGGTGGTCCCGAAGGCCGCCACGGCCCAGACCGGCCAGGCGCTCGCCGACCAGCAGGCCAAGGACATCGAGGCCGGGCTCGGCGCGCTCAACCAGGTGCTGCTCGGCTTCGCCGGCATCGCGCTCTTCGTCGGTGTCTTCCTGATCTCCAACACCTTCACCATGCTGGTCGCCCAGCGCACTAAGGAACTGGCCCTGATGCGCGCGGTCGGTGCCTCGCGCAAGCAGATCACCCGCTCCGTCCTCGCCGAGGCCGGTCTGGTCGGCCTGGTCGCCTCGCTCGTCGGCTACGGCCTCGGCGTGGGTCTGGCCCTCGGGCTGCGCAGGGGCATGAACGCCTTCGACATGAAGATCCCGGACGGCCCGCTGGTCCTCGGTGCCACGCCGATCGTCTCGGCGCTCGCCGTGGGCATCCTGATCACCATGCTCGCCGCCTGGCTGCCGGGCCGCCGCGCCGCGAAGATCCCGCCGGTGGCCGCGATGAGCAGCGTCCACGCCGCCGCGACGACCAAGTCCCTCGTGGTCCGCAACTCCATCGGCGCCGCGCTCACCGCGCTCGGCGTGGTCCTGATCGTGCTCGGCGCGGGCAAGGGCGGTGACGACGGCCGGATGTACATCGCGGGCGGCGCCTTCATCACCCTCATCGGTGTGATCGTGCTGATCCCGCTGCTGTCCCGCCCGGTGATCGCCGTGATCCGTCCGTTCTTCGTGAGCGTCTTCGGGGTCTCCGGCAAGCTCGCCGGCCTCAACGCGGTCCGCAACCCGCGCCGTACCGGCGCCACCGCCTCCGCGCTCGCCATCGGCCTGACCCTGGTCACCGGCCTCTCGGTGCTCGGTGCGACGGTCGGCACGGCCCTGGACAAGATGACGACGGACCAGATCAAGGCCGACTACATGGTCACCATGGCCAGCGGCACCGGGCTGAGCCAGGACGCGCTCGCCGCGATCGAGAAGGCGCCCGGCGTCGTCGCCTCCTCGCCGCAGCAGGCCGGCTGGTTCGCGCTGAACGGCAAGGACGTCTCGGCCTCGGGCGTCACCCCGAACGACATCGAGCGCGTCCTCAAGCTCACCACCGTGAAGGGCAACCTCGACACCCTCGGCGAGGGGCAGATCGCGGTCGCCGAGAAGACCGCGACCAAGCAGGGCTGGAAGGTCGGCGACACGCTGCCGGTCGAGTTCATGGACAAGCAGAAGGGCAAGCTGACGGTCGGCGCGGTCTT
This sequence comes from Streptomyces sp. NPDC046712, assembly GCF_040645695.1. Taxonomy (NCBI): domain Bacteria; kingdom Bacillati; phylum Actinomycetota; class Actinomycetes; order Kitasatosporales; family Streptomycetaceae; genus Streptomyces; species Streptomyces sp. NPDC046712. Next base: position 55,705 of record NZ_JBEYYW010000009.1, read on the forward strand.
CGAGGACAGCGAGTTCGTCTCGCCGGTCCTGCTGGACTCCGCGATCATCACCTCGCACGAGCAGCAGCCCTACATCCGGGAGATCTACGTCTCGATGGACGGCGGCGCCTCGGCGGCCAACGAGAAGGCGCTCGCGCAGGCGATGGGCGACAACCCCGCCATCACCGTCATGGACCAGAAGGACATCCGTGACACCTTCGGCGGCCAGATCAACATGCTCCTGAACATCATGTACGGCCTGCTGGCGATGGCCCTGATCATCGCGGTCCTCGGTGTCGTGAACACCCTCGCCATGTCGGTGTTCGAGCGGCAGCAGGAGATCGGGATGCTGCGGGCGATCGGTCTCGACCGGCGCCGCGTCAAGCGGATGGTCCGTCTGGAGGCCGTGGTCATCTCGCTGTTCGGCGCGGTGGTCGGCATCGGTCTCGGCTCGTTCCTCGGCTGGGCGATCGGCGAGACGTTCAAGAACAGCCTGCCGGGCTACGCCCTCGTCCTGCCCTGGGACCGCATCGGGATCTTCGTGGTCCTCGCCGGCCTGGTCGGTGTGCTGGCCTCGCTGTGGCCGGCCCGCAGCGCGGCGAAGCTGAACATGCTGACGGCGATCAAGGCCGAGTAGCGGCGGTACACACACGGCGAAGGGCCGGACTCCCCCTCGGGAGCCCGGCCCTTCGCCGTACGTCCGTACCCGGTCAGCCCTTCTCGTTCCACACCCGGGGGCGCAGCGCCACGCCCGAGGCGCCCGACTCCGGGGTCTTCACCGCGAGGAACTGGTTCACGCCGATCCGGTTGCGCTCGAAGGAGACCGCGGAGGCGGCCATGTAGAGCCGCCAGATCCTCGCCCGGCCGGGCGAGGTGTTCCGTACCGCCCGGTCCCAGTCGCCCTCCAGGTTGGCCACCCAGCGGCGCAGCGTCAGCGCGTAGTGCTCGCGGATGGCCTCCACGTCGCGGACCTCGAAGCCGGCGTCCTCCAGGGTGGAGAGCGTCCGGCCCATCGGGGCCAGCTCGCCGTCCGGGAAGACGTACGCGTCGATGAAGGGGTCCACCTGGTAGGCGGCCTCGTCGGGTTCCGGGCGGCGGGAGATCTGGTGGTTGAGCAGCCGCCCGCCCGGCCTCAGCAGGGCGTGCAGTATGTCGGCGTACTCGCGGTAGCGGACCGCGCCGACGTGCTCGGCCATCCCGATGGACGAAATGGCGTCGTACGGGCCGTCCTTGACGTCCCGGTAGTCCTGGACGCGGATCTCGATCCGGTCGGTGAGGCCCTCCTCGGCGATCCGCTTGCGGGCGAAGGCGGCCTGCTCGCGGGAGAGGGTGATGCCGACGACCTGGGCGCCGTACTCGCGGGCCGCGTGGATGGCCATGGAGCCCCAGCCGCAACCGACGTCGAGCAGCCGGTCGCCCTCCTTCAGGTTCAGCTTGCGGGCGATGAGGTCCAGCTTGTCGCGCTGGGCGTCCTCCAGAGTCCCGCCCTCCGTCCAGTACGCGCACGAGTAGACCATCGAGGGCCCGAGGACGAGCTCGTAGAAGTCGTTGCCCACGTCGTAGTGGTGACTGATCGCCTGCTTGTCGCGACGCTTGCTGTGGCGGGAGCCGCTGCGCCGGCGCATCTCCTCGGCGGGCGGCGCGGGCGGCGGGAACGGCCCGGCCAGCTTCAGCAGGGCGCCCGCCGCGGCGCGCAGCTTCGGGTCGCGTACGGACTCCAGGGCGCTCCTGGTCTCCTCCCCGCGCTCCCAGATCAGTCCGGCGAGCCGGTCCAGGACCTCGTAGAGGTCGCCCTCGACGTCGATCTCACCGGCCACCCAGGCCCGCGCGAGGCCCAGTTCGCCGGGCTTCCACAACAGCCGTCGCAGGGCTCGGCGCTGCCTGACGATCAGGACGGGGCCGTCCGCGGGGCCGGCTTCGCTGCCGTCCCAGGCGCGCAGTCGCACCGGGAGCGGGGCTCCCAGGAGCTCCTCCGCGAGAGTGGTCAGCCGCAATGCGGCGTCGGCCATGGTGCACACCTCCGTGATGTCGTGCCCCAGAAATGCTCGTCACCACGTAAACACCCTCCGTAGGCGATTTTCGTCCCGTAGGCGCGCAACGACTCGGCAAAACACTCGTGCGGAACACACGGAGGGGTGCGAGGAGGGGTCCGGGAGGGGCGCGGACATGCCGAAGGGCCGTCCGCACCACGGATGGCGGACGGCCCTACGGGGGTGTACTGCGGTGGAACTAGGAGGCCTTGGCCTTCTCCTGGCTCGCGGCGGCGGCCGGAGCGGGAGCGGGCTTGGCAGCCTCGTAGAACTCCTCGCGCGGCGTCTCCATCGCACCGAGGGAGACGACCTCGCGCTTGAGGAACATCGCGAGGGTCCAGTCGGCGAAGACGCGGATCTTGCGGTTCCAGGTCGGCACGGCCATGCCGTGGTAGCCACGGTGCATGTACCAGGCGAGACGGCCCTTGAGCTTGATCTTCATCTTGCCCATGACGATCATCGCGACGCCCTTGTGGAGGCCGAGGCCCGCCACCGCACCCTTGTTGGAGTGCGAGTACTCCTTCTGCGGGAAGCCCCGCATGCCGGAGACCACGTTGTCGCCGAGGACCTTCGCCTGGCGCAGCGCGTGCTGGGCGTTCGGCGGGCACCAGGCGTTCTCCACGCCGGCCTTGCGGGCGGCGAGGTCCGGAACCTGGGCGTTGTCGCCCGCGGTCCAGATGTAGTCGGTGCCGGTGACCTGGAGGGTCGGCTGGGCGTCCACGTGGCCGCGCGGGCCGAGCGGGAGGCCGAAGCGGGAGAGCGCCGGGTTGGGCTTGACGCCCGCGGTCCACACGATCGTGTTGGAGTCGACCTCGAGGCCGTTCTTCAGCACGACGTGGCCGTCGACGCAGGAGTCCATCGACGTCGAGAGGTAGATCTCGACACCGCGGCCCTCGAGGTGCTCCTTGCCCCAGCGGCCCAGCTCCGGGCCCACCTCGGGAAGGATCTTGTCGGCGGCGTCGACCAGGATGAAGCGCATGTCCTCGCGCTTCACGTTGGTGTAGTACTTCGCCGCGTCGCGGGCCATGTCCTCGACCTCGCCGATGGTCTCCGCGCCGGCGAAACCGCCGCCCACGAAGACGAAGGTCAGCGCCTTGCGGCGGACCTCCTCGTCGGTCGTCGAGTCGGCCTTGTCCAGCTGCTCCAGGACGTGGTTGCGGAGGCCGATGGCCTCCTCCACGCCCTTCATGCCGATGCCCTGCTCGGCGAGGCCGGGGATCGGGAAGGTGCGGGAGACCGCGCCCATCGCGATGACCAGGTAGTCGAAGGGCAGGTCGTAGGCCTCGCCGACGAGCGGCGCGACCGTGGCGACCTTGCGGTCCTGATCGATGGTGGTGACGCGACCGGTGAGCACCTCGGCTCCGCGCACGACGCGTCGCAGCGGGACGACGACATGGCGCGGGGAGATGCTGCCTGCGGCGGCTTCGGGGAGGAAGGGCTGGTACGTCATGTACGACCGCGGGTCGACGACCGTGACGGTCGCCTCGCCGAAGCGCATCTTCTTGAGGATGCGCCGAGCTGCGTACAGGCCTACGTACCCACCGCCTACTACGAGGATCCTGGGACGCTCCGTGGTGCTCATGCATCGAGTATCCACCCCTCTCAGGGGGGTCGCTCGTGCGCCCCTTCACAAGGTCTGGCGGGTGCTCTGCTACACTCCGCGGCCCACGTGACCCAGGTCATGGTCGTGCAAAGGAACCAGAGTGCGGGGGTGAACGTTGTTCACCCCTACTGAACTGGCCCGGAGAGCTGTCGTTAACGCTGAACCACAGGGTGCGTTCACGCGATGGAAACATCGAGCGAACACGGCTCCACGCCTACGAAAGAGCCCCGACAGGGGCGTTGGAGGCCCTAAAGGCCCCCCACAGCCCCCATCAGGGCCCTTTTCCTTGTGAAGAACTTCACGAACTTTCCCGACGGACTGTTTCCGGACGTGTCGTCGGGTGCCCGTTATGCCACGGACAGTGCGATTCCGTCGAGGATGTCGTGCTCGCTGACGACGACCTCCCGGGCCCCGGTCCGCTCCATGATCTCGAGCAGGACCAGCGCCCCCGCGGTGATCACGTCGACCCGCCCCGGGTGCATGACGGGGATGGCGGCGCGCTCGTCGTGGGTGGAGACCAGAAGCCGGCCGACGACCTCGGCGACCTGGTCGAAGGAGATCCGGGAGCGGTGGATCCGCTCGGAGTCGTACTCCTCCAGACCCAGCGCGATCGCGGCGACCGTCGTGACGGAGCCGGCGAGGCCGACGAGGGTGTCGGCCTCGGCGATCGGCACGTGCCGCTCGGCCAGGTCCAGCGCCGCCCGGATGTCGGTGACGATCGCCTCGACCTCGGCGGCGGCCGGCGGGTCGGTGCGGACGTGCCGCTCGGTGAGCCGTACGCAGCCGATGTCGACGGACCGGGCGGCCTCGACGTGCTTGTTGCCGACGACGAACTCGGTCGAGCCGCCGCCGATGTCCACGACGAGGTACTTCTCGGTTCCGTGCAGCTCCATGGTGGCGCCGGTGAAGGAGAACTCGGCCTCCTGGTCGCCGGAGATCACCTCGGGCTCGACGCCCAGGATGTCCAGCACACCGGCCACGAACTCGTCGCGGTTCTCGGCGTCGCGGGAGGCGGAGGTGGCCACGAAGCGCAGCTTCTCGGCGCCCAGCTCCTTGATGACGGCCGCGTACTCGCGGCAGGCCGCGAAGGTCCGCTCCAGCGCCTCGGGCGCGAGCCGGCCGGTCTTGTCGACGCCCTGCCCGAGCCGGACGATCGTCATCCGCCGGTCCAGCTCGATCAGCTCGCCCGTTTCCGGGTGGACGTCGGCGACGAGGAGGCGGATGGAGTTCGTCCCGCAGTCGATGCCCGCGACCCGGGTCATTCGGCGGACTCCTTCTCTTCCGTGCCCGGCGTGACGCACGGGCCCTTGGCCCACCACTCGGGCAGCATCGCGAGGGCCTCGTCGCCCAGCGGGTTCACGCCGGGTCCCGCGGCCAGCGAGTGACCGACGAGAACGTGCAGGCACTTGACCCGGTCCGGCATTCCGCCGGCGCTCGGGAAGCCCTCCAGGACCTCGATGGCGTCACGGCGGGCGATGTAGTCCTCGTGCGCGGCCCGGTAGGCGGCGGCCAGCTCCGGGTCGGTGCCGAGCCGGGCCTGCATCTCCTTCATGACCCCGTTGGCCTCGAGCGTGCCGATCGCGGAGGCCGCGCGGGGACAGGTCAGGTAGTACGTGGTGGGGAACGGGGTGCCGTCCGGGAGCCGCGGCGCGGTCTCGACGACGTCCGGGTTGCCGCAGGGGCAACGGTGCGCGATGGCACGCAGGCCCCGGGGCGGGCGGCCGAGCTGTGCCTCGAAGGCGGCGACGTCCGCGTCGGTGGGCTCGGTGCGTGCGGTCTGCGGAGGGGGCGTTTCCATGCCTGCGTCTGTCTTCTCGTCGGGGGCGGTCTGCTTCCGGGCGGGCCGCTCCGGTCGCGTGCGACGGACCGGCCCGCGATGGGCCCGGGGGCCCGGTGGGCCGGAACCATCATCTCTCGTCAAGCAGCTAGCGGCGTGCGTCGGCGTTGTCGACGCCGTCCCAGAGGTCGGAGTACCAGGGGCGGTCGGCCGCGCCCTGTTCGTCGCGGCGGGCGCGCTCGGCCTCGGGGTCGTTCACGGTGAAGGCGGTCTCGCCGGGCACCACGTAGTGCAGGTGCTCGCGGGCGAGGCGGCGGACGTAGGCCGGGTCCTGGAGGCGGGCCTTCTCGTCCCGCAGCTCCTCGACCCGGGCGGCGGCCTCGGCGGCCTGGCGCTCCTGTTCGGCGATCTCGCCGCGCTGGGAGACGTACTGCCGCATGGGGTAGGCGAGCGCCACCACCAGCGAGCAGACCACCAGGGCGAGGAAGGCCGCGCGGCCGGTGAGCCGCGAGCGGCGGGCCTGACGGCGGGTCTGGGAGCGGTAGACACGGGCGGCGGTCTGCTCACCGATCAGCCTGATCCGGGTCGCGGTCGAGAACCGGTCCCGGTCCTTCGCGGCCATGTGTTCCGCCTCCCCTGCATACGTGCGTCCCCGCACACGGTACGGGACCGAGTGCGGGGACGTATGTACGACGGGGCTGTCGGCCCCTGAGCCGGTGTCAGCCCTTGAAGCGCGGGAAGGCGCTGCGGCCGGCGTAGACCGCGGCGTCGTCGAGGATCTCCTCGATGCGCAGCAGCTGGTTGTACTTGGCGACGCGCTCGGAGCGGGCCGGGGCGCCGGTCTTGATCTGGCCGCAGTTGGTGGCGACGGCGAGGTCGGCGATGGTGACGTCCTCGGTCTCGCCGGAGCGGTGGGACATCATGCACTTGAAACCGTTGCGCTGGGCCAGCTCGACGGCGTCCAGGGTCTCGGTCAGCGAACCGATCTGGTTGACCTTGACGAGCAGGGCGTTGGCGGTGCCCTCATCGATGCCGCGGGCCAGGCGCTCCGGGTTGGTGACGAACAGGTCGTCGCCGACGAGCTGCACCTTGGCGCCGAGCTTGTCGGTGATGGCCTTCCAGCCGGCCCAGTCGTCCTCGAACAGCGGGTCCTCGATGGAGACCAGCGGGTACGCGTCGACGAGCTCGGCGTAGTAGTCCGTCATCTCGGCGGCCGAGCGGGACTTGCCCTCGAACTCGTACGAGCCGTCCTTGTAGAACTCGGACGCGGCGACGTCGAGCGCCAGCGCGATGTCCTTGCCCGGGACGTAGCCGGCCTGCTTGATGGCCTCGAGGATGAGGTCGAGCGCCTCGCGGTTGGAGCCGAGGTTCGGGGCGAAGCCGCCCTCGTCGCCGAGACCGGTGGACAGGCCCTTGGTCTTCAGGACGGACTTGAGGGTGTGGTAGACCTCGGTGCCCCAGCGCAGGGCCTCGGAGAAGGACTCCGCGCCGATCGGCGCGATCATGAACTCCTGGATGTCCACGTTGGAGTCGGCGTGCGAGCCGCCGTTCAGGATGTTCATCATCGGAACGGGCAGCAGGTGCGCGTTCGGGCCGCCCAGGTAGCGGAAGAGCGGAAGGTCGGAGGCCTCGGACGCGGCGTGCGCGACGGCGAGGGAGACGCCGAGGATGGCGTTGGCGCCGAGCGAGGCCTTGTTGTCGGTGGCGTCCAGGTCGAACATGGCCTGGTCGATCAGGCGCTGCTCGGTGGCGTCGTAGCCGACGAGCTCCGGGCCGATCTGCTCGATCACGGCGAGGACGGCCTTCTCGACGCCCTTGCCCTGGTAGCGGTTCTTGTCTCCGTCACGGAGCTCAATGGCCTCGAACGCACCGGTGGAGGCACCGGACGGAACGGCAGCACGGCCGGTGCTGCCGTCGTCGAGGCCGACCTCGACCTCGACCGTGGGGTTGCCTCGGGAGTCCAGGATTTCCCGGGCTACGACGACGTCGATGGACGGCACGAGCATCTCCTTCTGGGATGTGACGCTAGATGTGACGCAAGCTGTGCAGGGTCGCTTTGGCCTTGCGACAAGAGCCTAACCGGCTCCGGGGCTCCAGCCAGCCGGGCGCCCGCCCCCTGGGACGAAAAAGGACCCAAGGGCATGCATCAGGGGACGAATGACCCCGAAGCTACCCTCCGGTAACGCGAGAAACCCCGCCCCACTGCACCCGGCCCCGGCCCGGTAACGCGGAAACCCCGGCCCGTCGCGCACGGGGGAAGGGGCGCGACGGGCCGGGGTGGTCACCGCGGGAGGGTCGTAGGGGCCGCGTGAGCCGCCGGACTCACGCGAACCGCCGGGCTCACTTCAGGTGAAGCTGCTGGCCCGGGTAGATCAGGTCGGCGTCCTCGACGACGTCCTTGTTGAGCTGGAAGAGCTTCTCCCAGCCACCCTTGACGTCGTGGGCGGCGGCGATCTTGCTCAGGGTGTCGCCGGCGACGACCTTGTACTCGCCGTCGCCCTTCTTGACCTTCTTGCCGGTCGGGGTGGTGACGGTCTTCTTCGACTCGGCCTTCCTGGGCGTCACCTTCGGAGCCGGGCGCTGCTCGCTGCGGGTGGTCGGCTGCTCGGCCGTCCGCTCCGGGGCGGGGGCGCTCTCGGCGGTGCCGCCGGTGTACGCGGCGCCGGAGAGGCCCACGCCACAGCTCGGCCACGCGCCCTTGCCCTGGCCGGCCAGGACCTTCTCGGCGATCTCGATCTGCTGCGACTTCGAGGCCTGGTCGGCGGTGGCGGCGTACGCGGTGCCACCGTAGGCGGCCCAGGTGGAGGCGGAGAACTGCAGGCCGCCGTAGTAGCCGTTGCCGGTGTTGATGGACCAGTTGCCGCCGGACTCGCACTGGGCGACGGCGTCCCACTCGGAGGCGGTGGCGGCCGAGGCGGACCCGGCGGTCATCAGCGGGGCGGCGACGGCGACACCGGCGACACCGGCGAGGGCGACGGCGCGGGCGGCCTTGGAGGGACGACGGTGTTTGCCCTTGGCGGAAAACAGCATGGGACTTCTCCTCACCGACGCCTACGAGGTGAGCTGTCGGGTTCGGGCCATGTGAGTTGCCCGGCCGCGCGACCTAGCGCGCGGCTTCACCCCAAGCCGCTCCGTGGCCGTCTGTCTCAACGGCCGGGGGCGGCACTTACCTTGGGTCCCCCGCTCCTGCCTTCGGCGCATGACGCGACGACTGTTCCCATCGGCCGACGGCAGGATTCGGCGTACCGGTCGACGGGGCCCGCGGTGGCGAGCGGTGACGACCGTAGACACAGACCTCTCCGAAGTTCAAAGACGTCCATTGAGGAAAAATCGCCCGTACTTGCTTCGGGACGAAGGGTGTTTACGCAGGTGAGAGGTGACGGAAGCAAAGTTTGCGGACGCGACACGCCAGTTGAGACAAAGAGACCCATGTCTCACTTGCTCAGAACCGGACATACAGTCCCGAACTAACCCGTCGCTCCAGGCAGATCGATCGTCAGGTCGAGGCTCTGGCCAGGGAGGATGAGGTCCGGATCGGCGCCCACCGTGGAGCGGTTGGCGTCGTAGAGGGCGCCCCAGCCACCCGGGAGTTCGTTCTCCCGAGCAATCTCGGTGAGGTTGTCACCCGGCTGCACGGTGTATTCGCCGGACTTGCCCTTGATGTCCGTAACGTCCTTGGTGTTCTCGACGCCCTTGCCGCCCTCGGAGCCCGTTCCGTCCGCAACGTCCGGATTGATGACATCCGTACCGGGCGTCGCGCCGCTTGTCGGCGCGTCAGTCGGCGCGGCATGGCGACCCGTTTCGCCATCCTTGTCCGGATTGACTGTCTCCTCCGGGGCCGCGTCACCGCGATGCTTGCCGGTGCCCGGGGTCGCGGGCGCGGAGGGCGTGGTGGACGTGGCGGGCGTCTCCGTGGTGGCGTCAGGGGCCGGAGTCACGGGCGCGGTGGTCTCGGGGCCGGCCGTCTCGGGGGTGGTGGCCGCCGAGGTGGGCGGAAGGCCCGCCGTGCGGTTCGACTCCGCGACGGGACCCGTGGGCTCCGCCGGCGTGACGGCCGGGCCCGGGTCGACGCCGGGTGCGGCGCCGTCGTTCGTCAGTCCGGCGATCGGGGCGCAGGTGGCCCACTGGGTGGATCCCCCGGCGAGCGCCGTCTCGGCCACCGCGATCTGCTGGGCGCGGCTGGCGAGGTCCGCGCTGGTCGCGTACACCAGGCCGCCGTACGCCTCCCAGGTCTCCTGGGTGAACTGGAGCCCGCCGTAGAGCCCGTTGCCGAAGTGGGCGCTCCACAGACCGCCCGACTCGCACTCGGCGACCCGGTCCCAGGTGGCGGCGTCGGCCGCGGAGGCGGAGCCGGCCGCGAGCAGCGGCAGCGCGAGGGCCGATCCCGTCACGCCTGCGGCGACAACGATGGCGGGGGCCTGGCGGGGTCTGCGGTGTCGTCCGTTCCCGGAGCGCATGCGGGGTGCCTTTCGCGTGACTGCTGAGGTGACGGTGAACGTAGCGGCATTCGAACGTCAGTCACAAGTCGATGCAGCGGAGATCACGTAAAAGTCACAGTCTTGACGGACCGTCAGCGCGCAAGTGGTGCGAACTCGACAGGAAGCGTGCGCAATCCACGCATGATGAGCCCGCCGCGCCAGCGCAGATCGGCAGGATCGGCGGCAAGTCGGAGGTCCGGCAGGCGAGTCAGCAGCGTCGCGAGCGCGATCTGTCCCTCGAGTCGGGCGAGCGGGGCGCCGATGCAGTAGTGGATGCCGTGCCCGTACCCCAGGTGCTGGTTGTCACGCCGCGACAGATCGAGGGTGTCCGGCTCGTCGAAGCGTGCCGGGTCACGGTCGGCGGCGGCGAGCACGACGAGGACCGGGTCGCCCGCCGGGATCTCCTGCCCGCCGATGGTCAGCGGCTCCATGGCGTACCGCCAGGTCGCCAGCTCCACCGGCCCGTCGTAACGCAGCAGCTCCTCGACCCCGGTCTCCAGCAGACCCCGCTCCCCCGCCGCGAGCGAGGCCTGGAGACGCGCGCGCTCGCCCGGGTTGCGCAGCAGGGCGTACACGCCGTTGCCGATGAGGTTGACGGTGGTCTCGAACCCCGCGAAGAGAAGGATGAACGCCATCGCGGCGGCCTCGTTCTCGGTGAGGTGCTCGCCGTGGTCGGACGCCTTGATGAGCCCGGAGATCAGATCGTCGCCCGGGTCGAGCCGCTTGCGGTGGATCAGCTCCGCGAGATAGCCGCGCATCTTCTTGACCGACCGCGCCACCCCGCCGCGCGGCCCTCCGCCGTGCCGGATCATCATCCCGGCCCAGTCCCGGAAGTCGTCCTGGTCCTCGCGGGGAACGCCGAGCAGGTCGCAGATCGCGTAGATGGGCAGCGGGAAGGCGAACTCGTGGATGAGGTCGGCCTCCCCCTTCTCCGCGAAGGAGTCGATCAGCCGGTCCGTCAGCTCCTGCACCCGCGGTGCGAACTCGGCGACCCGGCGCGGGGTGAACGCCTTCGACACCAGCCGCCGCAGCCGGGTGTGGTCCGGCGGGTCGATGTTGAGCAGATGTGTCATCAGCTCGGCCTTGCGCTCCCCCGGGATCCCCGTCTTCCCCTTGGCGTGCGCGGGCTCGTCGTGGTGCGCCGGGTTCTTCGACAGACGCTGGTCGGCGAGGGCCTGCCGGGCGTCGGCGTACCGCGTCACCAGCCAGGCCTCGACCCCGCTGGGCAGCTTCGCCCGGTGGACGGGCGCGTGCTCGCGCAGCCAGGCGTAGGCGGGGTACGGATCGGTCGCGAACTCCCAGGTGAAGAGCTCGGGGGCGGGGGGCGTGCTCACCCTGAGACGGTACAAGGTCGCCATCGCGCCGGCTTCCCGACGGCCGGGCACGGCTCGGGGCGGCTCGGGACGTCCTCGGGTCCGGCGATGTGATCGTCCTGTGAAGACGCGTGACCTAGATTCATCCGCGTGGATGCCCAGTTGCTCAGAAGCACGTTCGCCGTCGTCGAGAGACGGGCCGAACACGCCGTCACCTTCTTCTACTCCCATCTCTTCTGGCACAACCCGGGCGTCCGCGAGCTCTTCCCCGAGGACATGCGACCCCAGCGCGACCGGCTCTTCGCCGCGCTCACCCATGTCGTGACCCACCTGGAGGACCCCCGGCTGCCGGCGTACCTCGCCCATCTGGGCCGCGACCACCGCAAGTTCCTGGCCGCGCCCGCCCTCTACGCCGCCGTCGGGGCCAGCCTCACCGCCGCCTTCGCGCACGCCGCCGGGGCCGCCTGGAACATCGAGGCCGAGAAGGCGTGGACCGAGGCGTACGGGTACGTAGCCGAGCTGATGATCCGGGGCGCCGAGGAGGCGGCGGCGGACGGGGAGCCGGCCTGGTGGGACGCCGTCGTGACGCGCCACGAGCGGCTCGGCGAGGACCTGGCCGTGCTGACCCTGCGCCCGCGGCAGCCCTTCGCGTACCTGCCCGGCCAGTACGTCGGCGTCAGCTCGCTGCGCGTGCCGCGGGTGTGGCGGACGTACTCCCTGGCCAACGCCGCCCGGGCGGACGGGACGGTCGATCTGCACATCAGCCGGATCCCCGGCGGCGCGATGAGCACGGCGCTCGTCGACGAGGTGCGCGTGGGCGAGCCGCTGCGGCTGAGCGCGCCGGGCGGCGCGCTGACCTTACAGAGCGCGCCGGGCCGGCCCCGGACCTACATCGCCGCAGGGACCGGCTGGGCGCCGGTCAAGGCCCTCCTCGAAGAGGTGGCGCAGGAGCCCGGGTCCGTCGAGGGCCGGCTCTTCCTGGTCGCCCGGGCCAAGGAGTACCTGTACGGGCGGGAGGACGTCGCGCGCCTGAAGGAGCGCATACCCGGGCTGAACGTCACGTACATCACCTCCGCGCCACGCCACCGGCGCGACCAGGCCACCGAGCGGCTGATCCACGCGCTGTACGCCTGCGGCAACTGGCCCTCCCACGAGGTGTACGTCGCGGGCCCGCCCGGCTTCCTCGCCGAGACCGTCCCGGTCCTGGAGCACCTCGGCGTGGCCCGGCTCCACCACGACCGCCTCCCGGCCGTGGGCCGCTTCCGCACCCGTCCCTCGTCCACCGCGGAGTGGCTCCTCGAGCCCCCGGAGCTGAGGTGGCACGACCCCGAGGCGAGGGCGCCGCGCGAGCCCTGAGGCTCAGCCGGTCGGGACGCCCTCGGTCGCACGGATCGTGTCCCGGTACGCGCGGGCCGCGGCCCGCAGGGCCGCCTCCGGGTCGACGCCTTCGGCCTCCGCTCGGGCGGCGAGGGCGAGCAGGTCGTAGCCGATGCCCTCACCCGCGGGCAGCGCCACGTCCAGGCCCGCCGTGCGCACCCGGCCCGCGAGCTTCGCGGCGAGCGCGAGACCGGGCTGACCCAGCGGCACCCCGTCGGTGACCGACTCGCGCTGCTTCTCGATCGCCTTCGTGCGCAGCCAGTGCGCCTTGACCTCCTCCGGCGTCTCGGCGGTCGCGTCGCCGAAGACGTGCGGGTGGCGGTGGATCAGCTTCTCGACGATCGTCCCGGCCACGTCGTCGACGGAGAAGGGCTCCTCCTCGTCCTCCTCGGCGATCCGGGCGTGGAAGACGACCTGGAGGAGGACGTCCCCGAGCTCCTCGCGCAGCTCGTCGCGGTCGCCCTCCTCGATCGCCTCGACGAGTTCGTACGCCTCCTCGATGCCGTACTTGGCGAGCCCCTTGTGCGTCTGCTGCGAGGACCACGGGCACTCGCGGCGGATGCGGTCCATGACCTGCACCAGGTCGAGCAGGCGGGCGCCGGGCAGGTCGTACGAGCCGGGCAGCAGCTCCAGGTCGGGCATCGTGACGCGACCGGAGCCGGCAAGCCGGGCGAGCCCGTCGGTCAGGGCCTGGTCGCCCTCGCCGGAGGGCAGGACCACGACGGTCCGTCCCCCCGCGCAGGCGTCGACGAGATCCTGCGCGGCCGGGCGGGCGTGCTCGACGGCGACTCCCGCCTCGCGGAGGTACGGCAGCTGGGGGTGGTGCTCGTCGGCGCACAGCACCCGGTCGGCACCGTGCAGCGCCTGCCACGCGGGCCAGGACAGCAGTCCGGGCGCCACGCGGTGGCTGGCGGTGAGCAGAACGATACGGCCGGGCTCGACGGGTGCTTCAGCGTTCACCCTTCGACCTTACGTGGGGCGAGAGGCTGTCCGGCGGGTCAGGGCCGGACAGCCCCTACGCACCCGCTTCCACGGCCGGGTCCTGGCTGATCTGGCGCAGCCAGACCGGGGTGTACGTACCCAGCTGGATCTTCTTCTCGTCCCAGGCGCCGAAGCGCGGGTTCACGTCGATGTCCAGCGACTTGGACGCCTCGGCGAAGACCTCGGTGAGCTTCTGCTGGCCCTCGGGGGTGTTCGCGATGCCGAGCTTCGCGGCGATCTTGTTCATGAGGACCGTGCGGCGGACGACCACGTCGATCTGGTCGGGGGCGACGCCCTGCTGCTGGAGCAGCATCGCGGCGAGCTGGGCCTCGCCGCCGCTCTGCTCGGCGAACTCGCCGCGCGCCTTCTGGATCTCGCCGCGGGAGGCGGTGATCCCGTTGTCCGCGGCGACCTTGTCGACGACCTTGTCGAAGATCATCACGTTGAGCTTCTCGCGGCTGAGGTCCCCGGTCGCCTGGATCAGCTGCGCCGCCTGCGGCGACGCCTGCTGCGCGGTCCGTACGTCGCGCACCTGCGCCTGGAGGTTGGACACCTCGATCCGTTCGCCGCCGACGACCGCCGCCGCCCCTGGGTGGGCCTCACCTCCGCAGGCGGTCAGCAGCGGGGCCGCGGCGAGGAGCGCGGCGGAGACGGAGAGCGCAGTGCGGCGGTGCAAAGGAGCCTCCCGGCGTGGGTCGTGCGTCAGTTCAACGACCTTGCGAAGATCGATGGTAGGCAGTCGTCGTGGTCTGGGCCACTACTTCGACGTGACTGCCTCGATCAACGACTCACGTGTTCGGGTGGTGGCGGTCCGCGGCCCGATCAGCCCCGGAACGTCCGCGTTCGTCGCCTTCACCAGGAAGTGCGGGCGCCGCTTCACCTCGTAGTAGATCCGGCCCACGTACTCGCCGACCAGCCCCAGCATCACCATCTGGACCCCGGCCAGCGCCGTGACGATGACGAGCAGCGTGACGTATCCGGGGGTGTCCACACCCTTCACCAGGGCGACGCCGACGATCCAGGCCGCGTACGCCAGGGCCACGGACACCAGGGTCATTCCCATGTAGACGGCGGCCCGCAAGGGCTTGTTGTTGAAGGAGAGCAGCCCGTCGAGACCGTAGTTGAGCAGCTTTCCGAAGGTCCATTTCGAGCGGCCCTCCTCACGCACCGCATTCTCGTACTCGAATGTGGTGGTGCGGAATCCGACCCAGGCGAAAAGCCCCTTGGAGAACCGGTTGTACTCGGTGAGTTCGAGGATCGCGTCGACGGTACGGCGGGAAAGCAGCCGGAAATCGCCGACGCCGTCCACCAGCTCGACGTCCACCAGCCGGTTGATCGCCCAGTAGTAGGCGCGCGCGGTCAGGGTGCGGGTCACCCGGTCGCCCTTGCGGGTGCGCCGGGCGATGACCTGGTCGTACCCCTCGGCGTGCAGGCCCACCATGCGGTGCACGAGCTCCGGCGGGTGCTGGAGATCGGCGTCCATGATGACGACGGCGTCACCCTCGGCGTGCTGGAGGCCTGCCAGCATCGCGGCCTCCTTGCCGAAGTTCCGGCTGAAGGAGACGTAGCGGGCGCGGGGGTCGGAGGAGGCGATCTCCTCAAGGAGCGGGAGCGTACGGTCGTGGCTTCCGTCGTCCACATAGACCAGCTCGAATTCTCCGTCGAAACGGGAGAGTTCGGCGGTCACATGGTCGTGAAAGCGACCGATGATCTCCTCTTCGTTGAAACACGGGACCACGATCGAGAGCAGCACACAGGACACGACAACCCACCCGGATGTCGCCGGCTGATTCGACACATGACGACCAGACGACCATTGAGTGAACTGGGCCCGAGGGAACAGCATTTCGTGTTCCGTACTGGCATATTCGCACCATCATGCCTGATCAGACGCCATCGGTCGGGGGCCGCTCCGCCGGCCTCGCCGCGCTCCTCACCGCACTCGCCGTCTGCGCGGGGGACGCCGTCGCCCGCGCCTTCCCGTTCGGACCGCGGCGGCGTGGCGTGAACGACCTGGCCAACCAGTTCGTCCCGTACCACGCCCATTTGTGGGATCTGCTGCACGGGCGGGCCGACGGCGGGCTGCTGCTCAACTGGCAGTCCGGCTGGGGCACCAGCTTCCTGCCCGACCTCGGGACGTATCTGGGCAGCCCGTTCGCACCCCTGGTGGCGCTCTTCCCGCGCGCGGACATCGAGTACGCGGTCTACGGCGTCACCGTCCTGAAGATGGCCGTCGCGGCGGCCGTCATGACCGTGACCCTGCTGCGGCTGCGGCCCGGCCCCTGGTGGGCGGCCGCGGTCCTCGGCGCCTCGTACGGGCTGTGCGGCTGGGCGGTCATCGAGGCCACGTACAACCCGATGTGGCTGGACGGTCTGATCGCCTTCCCGCTCCTCTGCCTGGTCGGCGAGTGGGTACGGCAGGGGCGCCGGCCGCTGCTCGGTCCGCTGGTCGTCGCACTGTGCTGGGTCGGCAACTTCTACACCGCGTACATGGCCACGCTCGGCGCGGCGCTGGTGCTCCTGGTCCGTCTCGCGGTGGCCGGCGGTCCGCGCCTCCGGGTGCTCGCGCGGGCGGCGGCGACCGTGCTGCTCGGGATCGGGCTCGCCGCGCCGGTCCTCGTACCGGTCTTCCTCGGCTCCACGCGCGCGTACCCGGGCGTGACGAGGGAGTTCCAGCCGGCGGACGGGACGGACTTCCTCGCCCGGCTGCTTCCGGTGACGTACAGCTTCTCCACCCCGGCGGCCTTCCTGGGCACGGGGACGCTGCTGCTGGCCGGGGCCCTGCTGTTCCACCGGAAGGTGCCCCGGCGGGAGCGGTGGCTGTGGGCCGGGTTCGCGGTCGCGGTCGCGGTGTCGCTGCAGTGGGGGCCGACGCATCTGGCGTGGCATGTGTTCGCCACGCCCAACGGCAGCCCGTACCGGCAGACGTTCGTCCTGTCCGGGGTCCTGGTCGTCGTCGCCTGGATCGTCGTCTCGTACGGCTGGCCCGGTCGGCGCGCGCTGCTCGGCGGGGCGGGTGTGGTGGCGGCGGTCGGTGTGGGCGCCGCGGCCAGCGAGCTGGTGAACGGCTGGTCGTACCTGCTGTTCGCCCTGGGCCTGGTTGCGGCATGCGGCGGGCTGTGGCTGGCCGGCCGGGGAAAGAGGATGGTCGTGGCGGCGGCGCTGCTCGCGGCGGCGCTCGTCGGACAGGCGGCCGCGACCACCGCGTACGCGGACCGGGCGCGGCTGCGGCTCGACGACTACCCGGCCTGGGGTGCGGAGCAGGACCGGCGGACGGCCGCGCTCGCCGCGGCCGACGGCTGGCCTGCGTTCCGCACCGACTCCGGCCGCCCGCGGATCACCGGCAACGAGCCGCTGCTCTTCGGCGGCCAGGGCGCCGCGTACTACAGCAGCCACACCCCGGCGGTGCTGACCCGGACGCTGGCCGCGCTCGGCGGCGGGTGGACCTCGCGAGGACGCAATCTGCAGAGCCTGGACAACCCGGTGACGGACGCGCTGTTCGGCGTCGGGGCGCGGTGGCGGGACGAGGCCGTGGTGCGGACGGGGCCGGTGCTGCCGTTGGTGACGGTACGCCCGGAGGGGGCCGCGGCGCCCCGGTACGGGGCCTCTCCGTTCCGCAACCAGGAGATGCTGCTGGGCTCGTCCGTGTACACGCTGCCCGCCGACGGGGTCTGCCCGGTCGGCAGCGAGGTCTTCCTCTGGGCACCCGATCTGAAGGGGACGGCCCGGCTCGGGGCGGGCGGTGCCCCGGTGCGGCTGGCGGGCGGGATGCCGAAGTGGCGGGCCGCACTGACGTCGCTGGGTGTGCAGCGGACGGCGGGCACGAAGCCCGTACTGGAGGGGGGCGCCACACGTGGCCACGCGGTCGGCTGCCTGGACAGGGAGCGGCTGGCGGCGGCGGTGGCGGGGCTGAGGGCCAGGGCCGCGGTGTCGGTCGACGTCACGGACAGCGGCATCCGCGCGGTGCTCCCGGCGGGTACCAGGGGCACGGTGGTGGTCGCGGCCCCCCGGATCGCGGGCTGGACGTGCGAAGGGCGGCCGGCGGACTCGTACGGTGGCCTGGTGGCGGTGCGGGTTGACGGCCGGGCGTCGGTGAGCTGCTCCTTCAGGCCGCCGGGTCTGCGGGCGGGGCTGGCCGCGGGCGCGGTGGCGCTGATGCTGCTGGTGACGTCGACGACCTGGGAGCGCGTGGCGCGGCGCCGACGGGCCGCCACCGCGAGCCCGGCCGCACCACGACGGTCCGGCGCGCCCCGGGAGTCCGCCGGGACCACCGCCTGAGTGACCAAGGACACCGGTCCCTCGACTGTGTGGATGCTGTGCGTCGCCTGTACGGTCCCCCTGGAATAGTCATTCGAGGGGAGGCTCCGCCATGCCCGGAACCAGGGGAGCCATCAGCAGGAAAGAGCCGGGCACACGTCTCTTCGCGCTGGACGGCATCCGGATCACCGCGGCCCTGGTTGTGGTACTTTACCACTACATAGGCCTCAATACCGCGTGGGACAGGAACACGGCCGAGCTGTTCCCCGCGTTGCGGCCCCTCGCGCTGTACGGCTGGCTCGGTGTCGAGATCTTCTTCATCGTCAGCGGCTTCGTCATCTGCATGAGCGTCTGGGGACGCACGGTCGGCGACTTCGCCGTGTCCCGGATATCGCGGCTGTTCCCGGCCTACTGGGCGGGCATCGCGCTGACCGCGCTGACCTTGTGGCTTCTCCCC
This sequence comes from Streptomyces sp. NPDC046712, assembly GCF_040645695.1. Taxonomy (NCBI): domain Bacteria; kingdom Bacillati; phylum Actinomycetota; class Actinomycetes; order Kitasatosporales; family Streptomycetaceae; genus Streptomyces; species Streptomyces sp. NPDC046712. The sequence goes on from NZ_JBEYYW010000009.1 coordinate 73,957, forward strand.
GAGGTCCAGGAGCTGCGCCACACCGACGAGTGGAGCGACGTCCTCGTCAACCTGACCATGATGCAGGGCGGTCTGGGCGTCGGGCACGTGGACCACTCGTACTGGACGCTGTTCGTGGAGCTGAAGTTCTACGCGCTCTTCGCGCTCGTCGTGCTCCGCGGTGTCACCTACCGCAATTGCGTTCTTTTCTGCGGAATATGGACATTGGCCGCGGTCGCGGCGCCGACCACCGACTTCCGGCTGCTCCATTTCTTCTCGATGCCGCAGTACGCGCCGTACTTCATAGCCGGCATCGCGTTCTACCTGATGCACCGCTACCGGCCCACGATGCTGCTGTGGGCGATCGTCGGGGTCCAGTTCCTCCTCGCGCAGCAGTACGTCCGCGGGCGCATGCGGACGAACCTCGGCCTCCACCTCTCGGAGCAGCTGCCGACCTGGCCCGCGCGCCTGGTCATCGCGCTCGGCTTCCTCGCGATCGCCGCAGTCGCGCTCGGTCTCCTCGACCGCATCCAGTGGCGCTGGCTGAAGACCGCGGGAGCGATCACGTACCCGCTGTACGTGATCCACATGGCGGTGGGCATCACGCTGATCCACCACTTCCGCGACCGGGTCGCGCCGCTCCCCCTCGTCGCCTCCGTGACGGCCGCCATGCTGGTCGCGTCCTGGCTGATCCACCTCTGGGTGGAGCGCCCGCTGTCGAAGCGGCTGCGCTCGGGCATGAAGCGCGGCGTCCAGGAGATACGTCTCAACACCCCGGCGGCCGCAGGTCCCGCCGCCCCGGACTCCCCGGCTCCGGCGGAGGATCGTGTGCGCGACATGGCCATGGCGTCGGCCGGCGGCACCGGCCGCTGAGCCGGCGGCGCCCGTCGGCCGGTCAGCCCGCCGGAACTCCCGGGGCGGATTCCGGCTCTACGGAGCCACCCGCCGCCATCGGACCTCCCCGTCGTGCCATTCGTCGGTGGGCGTGAGCCCGGCGGCGGTGGCGACGGCGGCGGACGCCGTGTGGTCGGGGTGGATGTGCGCGACGACCGTCCGTACGCCCTGCGCGGTGAGCCAGGCGACCAACCCCCGCACCGCCTCGGTGGCGATCCCCCGCCCCTGCCACGGAGCCCCCACCACCCAGGCGATCTCGGCGGCTTCCCGCCCGTCGACGGTCGCCTGAACGGTCCCGGTCAGGCAGCCCTCGTCCTGGAGCCGGACGACCCAGTTGCACCAGGACACAGCGGGGTCGGGCGATCCGGCGACCTGCCGCGTGTAGCGGGCCCGGAGATCCTGTGCGGTGGGCGGGGTGCCGCCGATGAAGGTGTGGAGCACGGGGTCGGCGAGCACGCCGGCCATCTCCTCGGCGTGCTCGACGGCCAGCGGCAGGAGCGTGAGCCGGGGGGTGGGAACGGTCTCGGGCTGCAGAGTCACCCGGCCAAGTATGGGGCCGCCGTAGAGGCGGCCGGGTGCCCACGATCGAAAAGCAGGTGGCCGTCATGGCGGCCCCGTCGGGGTCCTGATGGCACCGGGCACGCCGAAGGGGCCGGACCTCATCGGGTCCGGCCCCTTCGACACACGCGGAGGCGTCGTCAGCTCGTGACGGGCTCCAGGCAGAGCACGAACTTCTCGTAGTCCCACTCCTGCGCGAGCGCGTCCGAGCCGTTGCACTTCTCGACGTCGAAGGTGCCCTCGACGACCTTGGTGACCTTGTAGAGGTCCGGCACCTTGTCCGTGCACTTCTTGGTGTCGACCTTGGGGTCGTTCTCCTTGCCGCTCACGGTGATGCAGTCACCGACCTCGGCATGCGTGGGGATGTCACCGTTGATGGCTCCCCAGCCGAACTTCACCGCGAGGGCGATGGCGATCGCCACGACGACGCCGAGGATCTTCTTACCGAGGCCGCCCTTCGGCTTCTGGGGCTCGGCGGGCTCGGTGGGCGCCTGCGGCTGGTCGGGGGTGGCGGGGGGAGTCGTCATGAGGGGTTCCTTGGGGACGTGTGCATGATCAGACGCGAACGCTACAACGCGCTGAACGGGCAAAACGGACCCGAAAGATCCACTTCGTCATCAGTTGTGGACTCGTGATCCTGGCGCCCCGTCAGGCGTCCCGCCACGCACCCGTCAGGCGAACCGCCCCATCTGCTGCTGTCGCGCCAGCGCACGCCGCAGATCCGTCGGAAGGGCGTGGTACGGGCCGTACGTCCGCTCCGTGTCGTACAGCAGCGCCTGGAGCTGCTGATGACCGGCCGTGTGGTCGCCCATCGCCAGCAGCAGCATCCCGATCCGCCGCCGGATGTCGAAGAACCGGGCCTGGTCCCCACCGTGTTCGTGGAACGGCAGGAGAGCCCGGTACTCCGTCAGCGCCGCCGCCGTCTCCCCCAGCTGCTCCAGGCACTGCGCCGCCTCGTAACGGAACTGCAGGGTCTGCGGGTCGGCGGGCCCGGCCTCGGCCGCGCGGTCGTCGGCGAGCCGGCGCAGCTCCGGCAGGGCGCGGCGGTACTGGCCGTCGTCCATGAGGGTCGTCGCGTACTGCTTGCGCAGGATCCGCACGACGGGCGAGTGCTCGCCGTGCTCGGCGGCGGCCGCCGGCAGGATCGAGCCGAGGAGGTCGACGGCCCGGGTGAGCGAGCCCTCGCCGAGCAGCCGCTTCACCTCGTCGACGGTGGCGGCCACATCGGGACGCGCGACGGGCGGTGCGACCGGCGGCGCGGGGACGGACGCACGGTCGGGCCAGGGCGCGTGCGGGCGCAGGAAGGGACGCGTCGGGTCGAGCGGGCCCGCGGGGGCACCGCGCGCGGGCAGCAGCGGCAGCAGCGCCTCGTACACCTCGTGCGCGCCGGACGGGCGGTGCTGCGGGTCCTTGGCGAGCAGCCGCAGGACGAGCGCCTCCAGGGCCTCGGGCACCTCGGGACGCAGCTGGCGGACCGGGAGCGGGGGCTCGTAGAGGTGGCGGTGCAGGACCCCGAGCGCGGTCGATCCGGCGAACGGCACGTTCCCGCTGAGGAGTTCGTGGAGCAGGATGCCGAGCGCGTACAGATCCGTGTACGGGCCGACGGCACCGCCCATCGCCTGCTCGGGCGCCATGTAGGCGGGGCTGCCGATCGGCGAACCGGTGTGGGTGAGGCGGGTGGTGTCGGTGTCCAGGACCGAGGCGACGCCGAGGTCGAGGACGGTGACGGTGCCGTCGGGGCGCACCATCACGTTGCGGGGCTTGAGGTCGCGGTGGACGATCGGCACCGCGTGCACGGCGGCGAGCACCGCGCACAGCTGCGCGGCGACGGAGACGGCCCACTCCCACGGGTAGGGGTCGTGCTCGGCCAGGTGGTCGGAGAGGTCCGCGCCGTCGAGGTACTGCATGACGAGGTAGAGGTCGTCGCCGTCGCTGCCGGCGTCGTGGACGGTGACCAGGCCGGGGTGGTCGACCTGGGCCGTGACCCGGCACTCGCGCACGAAGCGGCGCCGGAGCTCCTCCGCCGCGGTGGCGGGTCCTGTCATGGTCGCGGGCCGGAGCAGCTTGACGGCGACGCGGCGGTCGAGCCGTCCGTCGTACGCCGTCCAGACCTGGCCCATGCCGCCCTGGCCTATGACCGTGGAGAGTTCGTACCGGCCACCGATGACGCGTCCGTTCACCGCCCGCCCTCTCGCGGGTCCTTCGGGTCCTTGCGGAGGAGGTCGCTGAGCTCGTCCAGCTCGGCGCGGACCTGATCGATCCGCGGGCCGGGGACCGGCGGCTGCGGCGGAACGGCAGGCGGGGGCGGCGTCATGGCCTGCGGTTGCGGTTGCGGCTGCGGTGTCACGGCCTGCGGCTGCGGCGGGTAGCCGTAACCGGCCCGGTGCTGCGGGACCGTCGTCCCGTACGGCGTGAACGCCGCGGGTCCGGCCGGCGGGGCGAGGCGGACCTTGTCGTGCCGGATGTCGGCGACCAGGAAGTAGACGGTGAACCCGAGGGCGTTGAGCAGGACCAGGCTCATGGCGACATCGGCCTGGGTCGTCTCGACGTCGTCGGGCATCAGGACGAGGCCGGTGATCATGACCGCCGCCGACACTCCGCACAGGATCCAGTCCAGCGTGCGGCGGGTCACGACGGCGAGCCGGATCATCGTCCCCCACGTCAGGAACCCGATGCTGAGCAGCGGAAGCACCGCGAAGAGCACGCGGAGCACGATCACCGACGCGGGAACGGCACGCGGTGGTGACGGAGGCGTATAGCCGTGGCCGTACATTCCTGCTCCTGGGCACTCGAATCGGTTGCGAAGACGAGCGTATACACCGACGGCGACAAGGTCTCCAGGGTTGTACGGATCAGGGCGCGACCGTGCCGTCCGCGAGACCGTCGTACAGGCCCTGGACGAGCTGCTCGCCGAGCCGGCTCGCGAGGCGCAGGGCGTCCTCGAACTCGGCGAGGGCCCGGAACCGCTCCCCGTACCGCTGCTGTTCGGCGAGCGGCAGGCGCGGGAGCTGGAGGCGGCGGACGTCGAGGCGGGTGGCGGTGGAGGCGTAGCTGCTGGCCTGGCGGGTGTTGGCCGTGCCGCGCAGGAACCCGGCGAGGAACCAGGGGTCGAGCGCGGCCGGGTCGGGGCGCAGGAGCTGGAGGTTGCGGCCGAGGGCCGCTCCGGCGGTCGCGGCGTCGACGACCCGGGCGAGCGAGCCGCCGCCGAGGACGGGGACGACAACATCGCCTTCGGCGAGGAGGACCGGCTCCTCGGGTGCGCCCTCGGGCAGGGAGCCGGAGGGCGGTTGGGCGCCGAAGACGTCGTTCTCGGTGAGGACCCGAACGGGGGTGCCGGTGGAGGAGGTGGTGCCGACGCCGCCCGCGCGCAGTTCGAGCGCGCCGGTGCGGGCGAGTTCGCCGACGGTGACGCCGGTGAGCCGGACGGCCGCGGTCGGATCGGCGGGGGCGGGAAGCGCGGGCGGCGGGGTGAGCGCGACGGTGTGGCCGAGGGTCTTGGCCAGCCGGTCGCGGACCGCGAGGAGTTCGGTGGCTCCGCCGCCCGCCGTCGGGGGCGGCAGATGGCGGGCGGGCGCCAGGTCGACGTCGTCGTCGAGGAGTTCGATGACGGGCACGGAGCGGCTTGCCCCGGGGGTCTCGGTGACCGTGCCGTCTTTGTCGAAGGGCAGCCACGCGTCGAGGACGGCGGTGTGGACGGCCTGCCAGTCGAGCTTCTCGCGGCCCGCGCCGCCACCGGCCTGGTCGGCGGTGGCCGTGGCGGTGGTGTCGACGACGAGGAGTTCCGGGGAGGGGGTGACACCGACGGCGGGCCTGCGCAGCACCCAGAGGTGCAGCGGGATGCCGTACGGCGGGGCCGCCCCCGCGGGGAGGGCGACGACGGCCCGCAGGGCGCCCCTCCTGAGGAGGTCGGCGCGGATGCGGCGGCCCGAGCGGCGGGAGGCGGCGGCGGGCGGCATCAGCAGGACGGCGGTGCCGCCGGGGCGGAGCCGGGCCAGGGCGTGCTGGACCCAGGCCAGTTCGGATTCCGTACGGGCCGGGAAGCCGTACTCCCAGCGGGGGTCGTAGGCCAGTTCGTCGTGGCCCCAGTTGCGCTCGTTGAACGGCGGGTGGCAGAGCACGGTGTCCGCGGTGAGGTGCGGGAAGGCGTCGGCGCGCAGGCTGTCGCCGGTCCGTACCCGGACGTCGGCGTCGGAGGCCAGGGCGAGGCGGAGAGCGGTGAGCGCGGCCAGGTCCGGGTCGGCGTCCTGGCCGTGGAGGGCGCCGGGGTGCTCGACGGCACGGAGCAGGGTGCCGGTCCCGGAGGCCGGGTCGAGGACGGTGGGCCGTGGGCCGGCACCGGGGGCGGCGAGGGCGGCCATCAGAGCGGCGGGGCCGGGCGGGGTCAGCGTGTACTGCCGCGGGTTGGCGTCGAGGTGCCGGCCGAGCAGGAACTCGAACGCCTGGCGGGCCCCGGTCTCCGCGGCGAGGTCGGCGACCCCGCGCAGCAGCGGCACGGAGGGGGCCAGTTCCGCCGCCGCGGGGGTACGGACGGCCCTCTCGGCGCCGAAGCGCTCGGTCAGGACCTCCTCCAGGGCGACCGGCAGGGTCTCGGCGAGCCGCGGGTCCGAGACGGCGGCGAGCGCCGGCCAGGCGGTGGAGCGGTCCCGTACGAGCAGCAGGACGCAGCCGGCCTGGACGAGGGCGGTGACGGCGCCCGCCGGATGTCCGGTGACCTGCTGCCAGACCCGCTCGCGCAGGGGGACCTCGGCGAGCTTGCCCTGGGCGCGCAGCCATCGCTCGACGTCGGCGAGGGCGAAGGACGGGCTGGTCTCCGTGCCGCCCACGGGGCGGGGGAAGTCGGCGTGGCGACGGCGCCAGTTGCTCACGGCGGCCCGTCCGACCCCCGCGAGCCGGGCGATCCCCGCGGCGGTCACCTCTGCTGCGTGCTCCGGCACCTGGCTGACTCCCCTCGTCCCGCTAGGACGTCGTCCGCACGCATCCGTACGAACCCGCTGCTGTGACCCCGATCTTACTGATGGACGCAAGGCGCACCACTTCACAGTGTGAGCCGATCGAAATCCTGTGAACCGTGTTGACTCGGTTCACAGGCTCTGCTGTTATTGATTCATCGCTCCACGGGGTCCCGGAAGGGCCTCGATCACACGTCGATGCTTCACGTCCTGGAGGACACCCATGTCGTACGGCACCCAGATCCCGCAGGCCCCGCAGGTGGCCCTGCGCAACGGGCTCGGCACCGCGGCCCTGATTCTCGGCATCATCGGTACGCTCTCCGGCCTCATCCCGTTCTTCTTCTGGCTGGCCGGCATCCTCGGTCTGATCGCGCTGATCCTGGGCCTGGTGGGCCGGGGCCGGGTGAAGCGCGGCGAGGCGAACAACAAGGGCGTGACGACGACCGGCGCGGTCCTCGGCCTCGCGGCGCTGATCCTCTCGGTGGTCGGCGCGGTGATCACGTTCACCGCCGTCAGCGACGCGGTCGACGAGATCAACAAGGCCGTCGAGGAGTCCGCCCCGAAGGACCCGTCGAGCGCGACGAAGGGCGACGGGGGCGGCAAGGCCGACGCGGGCGAGGGCCTCGCGGCCGGTGACTCCTCCGTCTACGACGACAAGCTGAAGGTCACGGTCTCCGAGCCGAAGCCGTACACCCCCAGCGAGTTCGCGGCCGGCCACACCAAGGGCAACAAGGCGTACCAGGTCACCGTGGTCATCGAGAACGGCGGCACGGAGCACTTCGACGCCGCCCTTGTGACGCTGAGCGCCCGCGCCGGCCAGGACGGCGTCGCCGCCGAGCAGATCTTCGACGAGAAGGTCGGCACCGGCTTCACCGGCACGATCCTGCCCGGCAAGAAGTCCACCGTCGTCTTCGCCTTCGACGCCCCGGCCGCCGCGAAGAACCTCACGGTCGAGGTCAGCCCCGGCCTGGACCACAACGCCGCCCAGTGGGAGCTGAAGGTCGGCTGACCCACCGCCACCCTCCCCCAGGGCCTTCCCGAGGGCCCGCCCCCTCCCCTCGTACGACCACCACCCCCACCCCCGGAGAACCCCGCCATGTCTACCGCCGCCCGCCAGCCCCGCACCCGCCGCACGGCCCTGGCCGCCGCGCTCTGCGCCGCCCTCGCCCTGGGCGCCACCGCCTGCGGCCACATCTACGGGGATCCGGAGGCAACGGGGCCCTTCGGGTACCTGTCCGCACCTGAGATCGTCAGCAACGCGATCGTCGCGACGAAGGAGGCCGACTCCCTCACGCTGGACGTCGCCACGAAGACGACGGACGGCCCCGTCAAGGCGTATCTGGCGACGGACGTCCGCGGAAAGTGCGCCGGCACCCTGACGATCGGCGCGACGGGCACGGCCGAGCTGATCAAGCCGGACGACAAGGACGTCTACCTGCGCTTCGACGAGGCGTTCCTGAAGGAGCAGGCGAAGGGCGAGTCCACCGAGGTCCGGGAGGCCGTGCTCAAGGAGCTCAAGGGCCGCTGGGTGAAGACGCCCGCGACCGACCCGGAGGCCAAGGACAGCCTCGAACTCTGCGACGTGAAGGCGCTGCTCCGTGAGTTCAAGGAGGCGGCCGACCTCGCTGTCGAGAGCAAGGAGACGAAGGTCGGCGGCCAGAAGGCGCTGATGCTCACGGCGGTGCTCGGCAGCGAGCAGACCACGTTCTACGTGGCGACGGAGGGCACGCAGCACCTCCTGAAGATCGTGACGGCGGGGGGCGAGGAGCCCGGGACGATCATCTTCACCGGCTACGGCAAGCCGGTCGAGGCCAAGGCGCCGCCGGCCAAGGACGTCGTTCTGGACGAGACGAAGGAAGGCTGAGGGAAGCCGCAGCGTTGAACGTACGCGTGTGAACAGGGGTGTGACGGCCGTCGCGGGGGGACGGCCGTCACACCCCTGTTCGCCGGTTCACAGCCCGGCACTGTTCACACCCCCGGCACTGTTCACAGCCGGTGGCGGACCCACACGTTCGGTTCGACGTAGACCGCGTAGCCGCGCGAGGCCTCGCAGTGCACCGGCACGAGCGCGCCCTCGACCTCGACCGGGCCGTCCGTGTCGAACGGCAGACCGGTCCACGCGCGCCACTGCTCCACGGACGCGCCGACGGTCATCGAGGCCGGGGCGACCGCCTCGATCGTGGCGCCCGCGCGGACGTGGACGCGCAGCCACGGGTCGTGGGGCAGGCCGTCCGACTCGCGGGTGCGGAACGCGTACTCGTGGATGGAGGTCGCGGCCTCCAGGTGCTTGCCGTTGGGGCGGACCGGGGCGACGACCTCGGAGAAGCCGAGCCGGCGGGCGTTGTCCCGCATGGCTGCGAGCATCCTCGCCGAGAGTCCCCGACCGAGCGCACTCGTGTCGACGGTGACCTCGATGGCGCTGACGGTGTCGGGGACGCGCCCCTGCCGCCGGTCCGAGAACGCCCACAGCAGCACCTGGTCCCAGCCGGTGCCGGGCAGCGTGCCGCGGCCCTCGGCATGGAGCTGGAAGGGGACGCTGAGCGCACGGGCGACGACCTTGCCCTCGGAGTCCGTGGCGACGAGGACGTACTCCGGCAGTTCGGCGACGATCCGCCCGAAGTGCGACCAGCCGACGGGGTCGTTGACCGTGAACTCCGGCCAGAGGTCCTTCATCCCCCACATCGGGCCCTGAAGTTCGGGCCGTTCGGCGAGGGTCGTTATGTTCAGCTCCATGGGGGGCACGCTAACGGTCGTTCGCGTGCCCTCCAACCGAATTACGGCAGCTTCTGGTCCGGGCAGCCACCGAGGACCTTCTTCATCGCGTCGCGCTCGCTGCGGGTGACCCACACCCCGTACTTCTTCTTCACGGCGACCTGCGCGGCCACATAGGTGCAGCGGTACCCCTTGTTGGGCGGCAGCCAGGTCGCGGCGTCCCCGTCGGACTTGCGGCGGTTGGCGGACGCCTCGACGGCGAGGAGGTTCAGCGGGTCGTTGGCGAATCGGCGCCGCTTCTCCGCGTCCCACTGCTGCGCGCCCTTCTGCCAGGCGTCGGAGAGCGCGACGAGATGGTCTATGTCGACCTTGCTGCGGCCGCGGACGAAGTCGACGCGGTCGCCCGTGTACGGGTCGTCGGCGAGGACCCCGGAGGCGACCTTGCAGCGGCCCTCCTTGAAGCGGACGTCGGTGAGGTCGCGCTTGAGGATGTCGTCGCGGGTCCCGCAGCCGTTGCCGTCGACGTCGATCCAGGCCCGGCCGAACTTCTCGCGCTCGTAGCCGGTCTTGGGGGCGCGGCCCTTGACGGTGAGGGTGTCCACGGCGGCGAGCGCCGGGCCGCCCGCGCCGGGGGCGCGCTCGGCCGGGGAGACGTCAGGGTCCGCCGTACAGCCGGAGGTTATGAGGACGGCGGCGGCAAGTGCGGCGAGGGGGAGGGACTTCGGGTAGCTGGGCACGCGGGGGATCCTAGCCAGGCCCCTTCGTGGTCCAGACCATTGAGCCGTTCGGCGCGCGGAATCGACGAGGCGCGCGTAGCGTCGAATGAGCTGTTTGTCCCCTTCCGAAGGAGTCGCACACATCATGGGGATCATGGACAAGCTCAAGGGCATGATGGGCCAGCACCCGGACAAGGCCCAGCAGGGCGTCGAACGCGGCGGCGACATGATCGACAAGCGGACCGGCGGGAAGCACGCCGGCAAGGTCGACCAGGCCCAGCAGAGGGCACAGGAGTACATCGACCGGGAGCGCGGACAGGACCCCCAGCAGCCGCCGAGCTGACGGCTCCCCCGCACACGTACGGCCGCGGAGCGCTTCGAGCACTCCGCGGCCGTGATGCGCCCCCGCTGCGCCGGCGACCTCAGATCTTGCCGATCCCCAGGGTGTTCTCGCCGGGCAGCAGCCCGGAGCCGATGACGGCCAGCCAGGGTCCTCCGAGGAGTTCGGCGAGCCGGGCGGTGGACTCGGGCCCGAGGGCGAGCCAGGGGGCCGCGGCCAGTTCGTCCGTACGCAGCTCCACCTGGGCGCGCAGGGCGCGGCCGGCGTCGGTGACCGTGCCGTCGGCGGCGAGCAGACCCCGGGCGGTCAGCCTGTCGCGGGCGGCGGCCCAGGCGGGCTCGCTCCAGCCGCGGCTCGCGAAGGTCTGCTCGGACGCGGCCCCGACGGCCGCGAAGGAGACCAGGGACTCCACCGGGTCGAGCCCGGCGGCGAGGAGCGCGGCCAGGTGCCCGTCCCCGCGGTGCTCGCGCAGGATCGTCGCGGCCTGCCAGAGGACCAGGTGCGGGGCCTCGGGCCAGGGCAGTTCGGCGTTGGCGGCGGCGAGCGGCCGGCCGGCGGTCACGACGGCCTCGGCGGCCCGCCGGGCGAGCCCGGCCGCCTCTGCGATGTCGGGCCCGTCGACGACCTCGGAGCCGAGGACGGCGCGGTAGGCGAGGTCGACAGCGCGCAGCCGGGCGTCCAACACCTTGGCGGGCTCGGCCGTCCGCCAGATCTCCGGTACGTACCGGGCCACCATCTCGGGGCTGAAGCTGTAGAAGGCGGAGCCGATCCGCTCCGCACCGGCCGGCCCGAGAGGGGCCGAGCGCCAGGCGAAGTAGCTCGGCCAGCGCTCCGCCACGTCGTAACCGAGCGCACGGGCCTCCTCGAACGCCTCGGGTGCGTAGTAGAGCAGCGCGTGGAGCGGTTCGAGCAGATGCCACATCTGCCGTACGCGTCCGGGCTCCACGGTGTCCAGCGGTTCCACGGTCATGGTCGCCTCCTCATCACTCCATCTTGACGATGACTAGATTGCTCCCACCCTCCCGAACTTGTCAATGCCTAGATTCGGCGTAGGCTGCTGTCCATGAGCAGTCGGCGCACCTATCACCACGGCGACCTGCGGCAGGCGGTCCTGACCGCCGCCCTCGACGTCATCGCCACCGAGGGCCCGTCGGCCCTGAGCCTGCGCGATCTGGCCCGCCGCGCGGGCGTCTCGCACGCGGCCCCCGCCCACCACTTCAAGGACCGCGCGGGGCTGCTCACCGCCGTCGCGACCGAGGGCTTCGACCTGCTGGCGGAGGCGCTCGGCGAGGCGAAGGAGCTGAAGGACGCGGGCGTGCGGTACGTGCGCTTCGCCACCGAACACCCGGCGCACTTCCAGGTCATGTTCCAGCCGGACCTGCACCGCCCCGACGACCCGGAACTGCTCGCCGCCAAGGAACGGGCCGGCGCACGGCTGCGCGAGAGCGTCGCGGGCGTGCCCGCCGACGGCCGGGGCCCCGACCCGCGCCTCGCGGGCGTCGCGGCCTGGTCCCTGGCCCACGGCTTCGCGACGCTGCTGCTCAGCCACAACCTCGCGGGCCCGGTCGGCGAACAGGACCCGGAGGAGGTCTTCCGCGCCCTCGCCGGGCTGCTGTTCGCGTCCGACCGGTCACAACTCCCCCGGGAATAACCGAAGTCGGACTCCGATTGATCACGTGTATGACCACGATGACCACGTCCAACCTCACGAAGTCCTTACGCCTCACGACCGTCGCCGTCGTGAGCGCCGCCGTCCTGACGGCACTTCCCTCCGGTGCCGCCGTCGCCGCCGAACAAGGGCACGGCGGTGCCTGGCGCGGCGCATGGGCCACCTCGGTGCAGCAGCCGGCGGCACCCTTCGCTCCGAACTGGTCGACCGACGGCTTCTCCGACCACACGGTCCGGCAGGTCGTCCGTGTCACGACCGGCGGCACCAAGGCCCGTATCGAACTGTCCAACCGCTACGGCACCACCCCGCTGAAGATCACCGGAGCGACGGTCGCCCGCACGGCCGAGGGCGGCGCGGTCCAGGCGGGTTCGGCGCGTCAGCTGTCCTTCGGCGGCGCGCGCTCCGTCACCGTCCCGGCCGGCGGCACGATATTCAGCGACGGGGTGCCGTTCACCGTCGAGGCGCTCGAATCGGTGACCGTCACCCTCTACCTGGCCGAGCAGACCGGTCCCGCCACCTTCCACCACTTCGCCGGCGCCACGAGCTACCGCGCGAAGGGCGACCACCGTTCCGACGACAGCGGCTCGGCGTTCACGGAGACCAGCACCTCCTGGTACTACCTCTCCGGCGTCGAGGTCTCCGGCGGGCAGGCCCCGCGCCGGAACGGCATCGTGACCTTCGGCGACTCCATCACCGACGGCGTCGGCGGCACGAACGACGCCGACAACCGCTACCCCGACGAGCTGGCCGAGCGTCTCGCCGCCGCCGGGAAGCCGCGCAGCGTCCTCAACCACGGCATCGGCGGCAACCAGGTCACCAACGACTGGGAATGGGCCGGCGAGAAGGCCGTCGCCCGTTTCAAGAAGGACGTCCTCACCGAGCGGGGCGTGGGCACGGTCGTCCTCCTCGAGGGCATCAACGACTTCGGCGGCAGCACCTTCCCGAGCGGCGGCACCCCCGAGGTGTCGGTCGACGAGCTGATCCAGGGCCACCGCTCCCTGATCCGGCAGGCCCACGCCAAGGGGATCAAGGTGATCGGCGCGACCCTGACGCCGGTCAAGGGCTCGTTCTACGACACCCCGGCCATCGAGGCCAAGCGGGACGCGTTCAACGCATGGGTCCGCACCTCCGGCGCGTACGACGCCGTGGTCGACTTCGACCGCGCCGTGGCCGACCCGGCCGACCCGGACCGCATCCTCCCGGCCTACGACTCGGGCGACCACCTGCACCCGGGCGACGCCGGATACAAGGCGATGGCCGAGGCGCTGGACATCGACGCGCTCTGAGCCCTCGTGACCTCCGGGGGCCGGCCGCGCACGGCCGGCCCCCGGAGCCAGTACCAGCCAAGAGCCACGAGCCGCGAACCACGAGGCGCGAGCCACGAACTACGAGCCGCGAACTACGAGGCGCGAGCCGGGCGGCTACGACCCCAGGATCGTGGTCAGGAACTCCCCCGTCCACGCGAGCAGTTCGCGCCCGACGACCGGCTTCCCGCCGATCTTCCCGCTCGTCGGACGCGGCACCAGGATCTGGTGGACGGCCGGCTTGATGACCGTGCGCGGGTAGAGGCGCTTGAGGCGGAGCTCCTGGGACTCCCGCAGCTCCACCGGGGCGAAGCGGATGTTCGGACCCTGGAGCACGATCTCGCCCACACCGCAGGCCCGGGCCAGCATCCGCAGACCGGCGACCAGGAGCAGGTTCTCCACCGGCTCCGGCAGCTTGCCGTAGCGGTCGGTCAGCTCCTCCCGTACCGCCTTGACGTCCTCCTCCGTGTTGGCGGAGGCGATCGCGCGGTACGCCTGGAGGCGCAGCCGCTCGCCCGGCGCGTAGTCGTGCGGGACGTGCGCGTCGACCGGCAGCTCGATCTTGACCTCCAGCGGCGGCTCCTCCTCGACCCCGCCCTCCAGGGAGGCGCGGTAGTCGGCGACCGCCTCGCCCACCATCCGTACGTACAGGTCGAAGCCGACGCCCGCGATGTGACCGGACTGCTCACCGCCGAGCAGATTGCCCGCGCCGCGGATCTCCAGGTCCTTCATGGCCACATACATGCCCGCGCCCATCTCGGTGTGCTGGGCGATCGTCGCCAGCCGCTCGTGCGCGGTCTCGGTCAGCGGCTTCTCCGGCGGGTAGAGGAAGTACGCGTAACCGCGCTCGCGACCACGGCCCACCCGGCCGCGCAGCTGGTGCAGCTGCGACAGGCCGAAGTTGTCGCCGCGCTCCACGATCAGGGTGTTGGCGTTGGAGATGTCGATGCCGGACTCGACGATCGTCGTGGAGACCAGCACGTCGAACTTCTTCTCCCAGAAGTCGACGACGACCTGCTCCAGGGCCGACTCGGACATCTGACCGTGGGCGGTGGCGATCCGCGCCTCCGGGACGATGTCGCGCAGCCGGGCCGCGGCCCGGTCGATCGACTCGACGCGGTTGTGGATGTAGAAGACCTGGCCCTCGCGCAGCAGTTCACGGCGGATGGCCGCGCCGATCTGCTTCTCCTCGTACGGGCCGACGAAGGTGAGGACCGGGTGCCGCTCCTCCGGCGGGGTGGTGATCGTCGACATCTCGCGGATGCCGGTGACGGCCATCTCGAGCGTACGGGGGATGGGCGTGGCGGACATCGTCAGGACGTCGACGTTGGCCCGCAGCTTCTTCAGCTGCTCCTTGTGCTCGACGCCGAAGCGCTGCTCCTCGTCGACGATGACCAGACCCAGGTCCTTGAACTTGGTCTCGGAGGAGAAGAGGCGGTGGGTACCGATGACGATGTCGACGGAGCCGTCCCGCAGCCCCTCCATCGTCGCCTTGGACTCGGTGTCCGACTGGAAGCGGGAGAGCGCGCGGGTGATGACGGGGAACTGCGAGTACCGCTCCGAGAACGTGCCGAAGTGCTGCTGGACGAGGAGCGTGGTCGGTACGAGCACCGCGACCTGCTTGCCGTCCTGGACCGCCTTGAAGGCCGCCCGGACGGCGATCTCCGTCTTGCCGTAGCCGACGTCGCCGCAGATCAGCCGGTCCATCGGGACCGTCTTCTCCATGTCCTCCTTCACCTCGGCGATGGTCGACAGCTGGTCGGGGGTCTCCGCGTACGGGAAGGCGTCCTCAAGCTCGCGCTGCCAGGGGGTGTCGGGACCGAAGGCGTGGCCGGGGGCCGCCATCCGGGCGCTGTACAGCTTGATCAGGTCGGCGGCGATCTCCTTGACCGCCTTCTTCGCGCGCGCCTTGGTCTTCGTCCAGTCGGCGCCGCCGAGCCGGTGCAGCGTGGGCGCCTCGCCGCCGACGTACTTGGTGACCTGCTCCAGCTGGTCGGTGGGGATGTAGAGGCGGTCGCCGGGCTGGCCGCGCTTGGCGGGGGCGTACTCGACGAGAAGGTACTCGCGGGTGGCGCCCTGGACGGTCCGCTGGACCATCTCGATGTAGCGGCCGACGCCGTGCTGCTCGTGCACGATGTAGTCGCCGACCTCCAGGGTCAGCGGGTCGATGGTCTTGCGGCGCTTGGCCGGCATCCGCTGGCCGTCCTTGCCGGCCGCCTTCTGGCCGGACAGGTCGGTCTCGGTGAGCACGGCGAGCTTGAGGGCCGGGTCGACGAAGCCGTAGTCGATCGAACCGGTCGCCACATGGACGACCGCCGGGGCGATCTCCCCCAGGTCGGCCTCGAGACGGGCCGCGATGCCCTCGCCGCCGAGCACCTCGACGGTGCGGGTCGCCGGGCCGTGCGCCTCGGTCACATAGACCGTGCGCCAGCCGTCGGCGAGCCAGCCCTTGGTGTCGGCGAGGGCGCGGGCGGTGTCACCGCGGTACGTCTCCGGGGCGTGCATGCCCAGCTTCAGAGTGTCCGCGTCGAGCGTCTCGTCGGCGGCGAACGGGGAGACCGACCACCACATCATGTCGAGTTCGCGCGCCCGGTCCCGTACGTCCGCGATCCCCCAGAGGGAGGCCGCGCCGACGTCGATCGGCGCCTCGCCGCCACCGGCGGTGGCCGCCCAGGAAGCCTGCAGGAACTCCTGGCTCGTCGCGACGAGGTCGGCGGCCCGGGTACGGACCCGCTCGGGGTCGCAGACCACGGTCATGGCGCCCTTGGGCAGGACGTCGAGCAGCAGCTCCATGTCGTCGACCAGAACGGGGGCGAGGGACTCCATGCCCTCGACGGCGATGCCCTCGGCGATCTTGCCGAGGAGTTCGCCCAGCTCGGGGTGTTCCTCCGCGAGGGCGGCGGCGCGCCCCTTCACGTCCTCGGTGAGCAGCAGCTCGCGGCAGGGCGGCGCCCACAGGCCGTGCTCGGCGACCTCCAGGGAGCGCTGGTCGGCGACCTTGAAGTAACGGATCTCCTCGACGTCGTCGCCCCAGAACTCGATCCGGAGCGGGTGCTCCTCGGTCGGCGGGAAGACGTCCAGGATGCCGCCGCGCACGGCGAACTCGCCGCGCTTCTCGACCAGCTCGACCCGGGAGTACGCGGCGGCCGCGAGGCCCTCCACGATCTCGTTCAGATCCGCCGTCTGCCCGGTGCGCAGCGCCACGGGCTCCAGGTCGCCGAGGCCCTTGACCTGCGGCTGGAGCACCGACCGTACGGGCGCGACGACCACGGAGACCGGGCCGGCGGACGGGTCGTCGGCGGACGGGTGGGCGAGGCGGCGCAACACGGCGAGGCGGCGGCCGACGGTGTCGGAGCGCGGCGACAGCCGCTCGTGCGGCAGCGTCTCCCAGGAGGGGTAGTCGACGACCGTGTCCGGGTCGAGGAGGCTGCGCAGGGCGGCGGCCAGGTCCTCGGCCTCCCGGCCGGTCGCGGTGACGGCGAGGACGGTCCGGCCGGCGTCCCGGGCGAGCGCGGCGACCGCGAAGGGCCGCGCGGCCGGCGGACCGACCAGATCCACGTGGCCGCGGTTGCCGTCCGCCGCGGCCTTCACCGCTTCGGCGAGGGCCGCGTCCTTGACGACGACGTCGAGCAGACCGTGCAGGCTCATGGACTTCCATCCCGGTGGGTTACGGCAGCGGGCAACGCGAACAGCCCGACACGTCTCACGGGCCGGGTGGTCCCGGCTCGTGGGCCGGGGGCTCCCCCAGCCTACGACGGCCCGCTGACGGTCACCCGTCGGCCGGATCGACGCGGCGCGACGAACCGTACGGTTCTGTACAGAAGGGACCCGAGCCCGTACGCAACCGCCACGGGCCGCCCCGGCGGAATGCTCCACCGGAACCGCCACGGGCCGGGCCCGGCGGAATGCTCCACCGGGCCCGGCCCACCCCCGTTCCGCGCCCGTGACCCCTACTCGGTCGCGATCGCGTTCAGGACGTTCATCCGGCCCGCGCGGAACGCCGGGACCAGCGCCGCGAACAGGCCCACGAACGCCGAGCCGACGAAGACCGTCAGGATCGTCGGCCACGGAATCTCCAGGACCCCCAGGCCCTCCAGGGCCAGCAGCTTCTGGGCCGCCGTACCCCAGCCCATGCCCAGGCCGAGGCCGAGCAGGGCGCCGAAGAGGGCGATGACCACCGACTCCAGGCGGATCATGCGGCGCAGCTGGCGGCGGGAGAGGCCGATGGCCCGCATCAGGCCGATCTCCCGGGTCCGCTCGACCACCGACAGCGCGAGCGTGTTCACCACGCCGAGCACGGCGACGATGATCGCGAGCGCCAGCAGCCCGTAGACGATGTTGAGCAGCTGGCCGACCTGGTCCTTCAGGTCCTGCTTGTAGTCGGCCTGGTTCTGCACCTTGTACTGCGGATAGGCGGCGAGCGAGTCCTTGAGGGCCGCGTACGCCTCCGTCTCCTTGCCGTCCTCGGCCGTCGCGAACATGATCATGCTCTTCGGCAGCTTGTCGGCGGGCAGATACTGCTCCGCGGTGGTGATGTTGGTGTACATCACGCCCTTGTCGACGTTGTTCTCGTCCGAGGTGATCGCCGCGACCTTCAGCCTGGCGCTCTGGCCACCCTTGAAGGCGACGGTCAGCTCGTCGCCGACCTTCACACCGTGCTCCGTGGCGTAGTCGCTGCCGACCGACATCGCCTTCGGGTCGTACGCCTTCGCCAGGGTGCCCGCGGTGGTGTCGCGCCGCAGATCCTGGGCGTACGTCGGTTCGGCTGCGACCAGGCCCTTCTTCACGGCCTTGCCCTTCGGGTCGGTGATCGTCGCCTCGACCCAGGTGTACTCGGTGACGTGACTCAGGCCCGGGGTCTTCTCCACGGCGGCCTGGGCCTGCGGCATGATCGGCTGGCCGTTGCTCGACTGGACGATGAAGTCCGCACCGACCGAACGGTCCAGCTCCTCGGTGGCCGAGGCCACCATCGACGAGCCGACCACCGACAGACAGGCGACGAGCGCGAGCCCGATCATCAGGGCCGCGCCGGTGGCACCCGTACGGCGCGGGTTGCGCAGCGCGTTGCGCTCGGCCATCCGGCCGACCGGGCCGAACACCCGCAGGACGACCGTGCCGAGGACCCGGACGATGCCGCCCGCGAGGAGCGGTCCGACGACGATGAAGCCGATGAGGGAGAGCACGACGCCGAGGCCGAGCCAGAGGGAGCCGGCGGAGGCCTTCTCCGCCTGGGTCGCCGTCCACAGCGCGGCGGCGCCGCCCAGGGTGAGCAGCAGACCGAGCCCGCCCCGCACCAGGCCGGCCTTGCCGTCGGCCGGGGTCCCGGCGTCGCGCAGAGCGGCCATCGGGGAGACCTTGCCGGCCCGGCGGGCCGGGATGTACGCGGCAAGGACGGTGACGACGATGCCGAGGAGCAGGCCGGCGGCGGGCGTCGTCCACTTCACGGTCAGGTCCTCGGTGGACAGCTCCATGCCCATGGACGACATGAGTTCCATCAGACCGACGGCGAGTCCGACGCCGGCCGCGACACCGGCGATCGAGCCGACCACACCGAGGAGGAGCGCCTCGATGAGGACGGAGCGGTTGACCTGCTTGCGGCTGGAGCCGATGGCCCGCATGAGGCCGATCTCGCGGGTGCGCTGGGCGACCAGCATGGAGAAGGTGTTGACGATGAGGAAGATGCCGACGAGGAAGGCGATTCCGGCGAAGCCGAGCATCGCGTACTTCATGACGTCGAGGAACCCGGCGACGTCCTCGCGGCCCGCGTCGGCGACCTCGGCCGCGGTCTGGAGCGTGTACCCGCCGCCGACCGCGGCGACGATGTTGCTCTTCAGCTTCTCGTCACTGACGCCGGGCGCGGCGTCGGCCGTGATCTGGGTGAACAGGCCCTCCTTGCCGAGGAGTTCACGCTGGGCGGTGGGAAGGTCGAAGTAGACCACCGTGGCACCGGGGTTGGTGACCTTGAACTCGACGATGCCGGAGATCTTCGCCTTGAAGTCGCCGGTGACGGCGATGGTGCGCAGCTCGTCGCCGATCTTCAGCTTGTGCTTCTCGGCCGTGCCGGCGTCGACCATCACGTCGGTGGGTCCGCGCGGCTCGTGGCCGGAGGCGATGTCCACCGAACGCAGCTCGTTGGCACTCCAGTTGACGGCGATCGTCGGGGCACCGCTGGTGGGTCCGACGTTCTTGTTGCCGGAGTCGACGACGGTGACGCTCAGCGAGATCACCGCGCCCTGGGCGTCCTTGACGCCCTCGGCCTTGCGGACCTTCTCCACGAGGGAGGCGGGCAGCGTCTCGGGACGGCCGGTCTGCGGCGTCTCGTCGTCGACCGTCGCGTCCTTGGGGCTGAGGGTGACGTCGGAGGCCGTCGACGCGAAGAGCTTGTCGAAGGTGGTGTTCATGGTGTCCGTGAACACGAGCGTGCCGCTCACGAACGCCACGGAGAGCAGGACGGCGACGGCGGAGAGCGCCATGCGGCCCTTGTGCGCGAAGAAGTTGCGCAGCGAGGTCTTCAGGACGGTCATGACGTCCGCCCGCGCGCGTCGAAGTCCTTCATCCGGTCCAGTACGGCGTCGGCGGTGGGCCGGAACATCTCGTCGACGATCCGGCCGTCCGCGAGGTAGAGGACGCGGTCGGCGTGGCTGGCGGCGACGGGGTCGTGCGTGACCATCACGATGGTCTGCCCGAGCTCGTCGACGGACTGCCGTAGGAAGCCCAGGACCTCCGCCCCCGCGCGGGAGTCGAGGTTTCCGGTCGGCTCGTCGCCGAAGATGATCTCGGGGCGGGCGGCGAGCGCGCGGGCCACGGCGACGCGCTGCTGCTGACCGCCGGAGAGCTGGTTGGGCCGGTGCTTGAGACGGTCGGCGAGGCCGACCGTGGACACGACGCGGTCGAGCCACTCCGGGTCCGCCTTGCGGCCGGCGATGTCCATCGGCAGCGTGATGTTCTCGAGCGCGTTGAGGGTCGGCAGCAGGTTGAACGCCTGGAAGATGAAGCCGATCCGGTCCCGCCGCAGCTGGGTGAGCCGCTTGTCCTTCAGCCCGGTGATCTCGGTCTCGTCGAGGTAGATCTCGCCACTGGTGACGGTGTCGAGACCGGCGAGGCAGTGCATCAGGGTCGACTTGCCGGAGCCCGAGGGGCCCATGATGGCGGTGAACTGCCCACGGGCGATGTCCACATCGACCTGGTCGAGCGCGACCACCCGTGTCTCACCCGCGCCGTACGCCTTGACGACCTGCCGCGCCCGCGCGGCGACGGCCGTACGCCCTCCAGTGCCCCCGTGCTTGGGGATGGTCACAGCCGAAGTCACGGTATGTCTCCTATGTCTGGGTACGCGGTTGTACGCGTGGGTCGGGTCGGGCTCGTGTCGAGTCTGCGGGGAGCTGGGGCGGCCGGTCACTGGTGCTTGTCGCACTCTTCGCCCTGTGGTTTTCCGTAAGACCAAGCTAAAGACCGAAGAGCGACCATCTCCTCCTCCGCGTGGACGAACAGCCCCTGCCCTCTATGGGGGAGGGGCCCCTAGGGGTTCTCCACCCTGGGTTCGAGTGAGAGGCTGTCCCGACGAATTAGATGTACGACGCATTCAGGTCGGCGCCGGTGGGCGGAGAGGGGTTCCGGGGTGACCGAGACGACGACGCGGCAGACCACGCCATCGGCCACCACGCCCCGCGAACGCGGGCCCGTCGTCGCGGCGCTCATGCTCGTGATGGGTCTGACCGCGCTCGACGGCACGGTGGTCTCCACCGCCGTGCCGCAGATCGTGGCCGACCTCGGCGGGCTCTCGGTCTTCTCCTGGCTGTTCTCCGGCTATCTGCTCGCCGTGACGGTGACGCTGCCCGTGTACGGGAAGCTCTGCGACACCTTCGGCCGCAAGCCCGTCCTGATCGCCGGAACCGTCCTCTTCCTCATCGGCTCCCTGCTGTGCGCGGCGGCCTGGAACATGGGCTCTCTGATCGCGTTCCGCGTCGTCCAGGGCCTGGGCGGCGGCGCGCTCCAGGGCACGATCCAGACGATCGCGGCCGACCTGTATCCGCTGAAGGAACGCCCGAAGATCCAGGCGAAGCTCTCCTCCGTCTGGGCCACCGCCTCCGTCGCGGGCCCGGCGGCCGGCGGGCTCCTCGCGGGGTACGCGGACTGGCGCTGGATCTTCCTGATCAACCTGCCGGTGGGGCTGGTGGCCCTGTGGCTGGTCGGACGGTATCTGGTGGAGCCGGAGCGAAGGGCGCCCCGGAGGCCGCCCCGGAAGATGTCCGTCGACTGGGCGGGGGCGGTCGCCGTCTTCGCGACCGGGACCCTCCTGCTCACCGCGCTCGTCCAGGGCGGCGTCGCCTGGCCGTGGCTGTCCGCACCCTCCCTCGGCCTCTTCGTGGGCGCGCTCCTCCTCGCCGGGGTGACCGTCCTCGTGGAGCGCCGGGCCGCCGAGCCGATCATCCCCGGCTGGATCTGGCGCCGTCGCACGATCGCCGCGGTCAACCTGGCCCTCGGCGCGTTCGGCATGGTGATGGTCGCCCCGACCGTCTTCCTGCCCACCTACGCCCAGGCGGTGCTCGGCCTCGGCTCCACGGCCGCCGGATTCGTCCTCTCCGCGATGACGCTCAGCTGGCCGGTCACCGCGGCCCTGTCCAACCGGGTGTACAACCGCATCGGCTTCCGCCTCACCGCGGTCGTCGGCATCACCCTCGCGCTCCTGGTCCTGCTCGCCTTCCCCTTCCTCCCGTTCCCGGGTGAACCGTGGCAGCCGGCCCTGCTCATGCTGCTGCTCGGTGGCGCGCTCGGCTTCTTCCAGCTCCCGCTGATCGTCGGGGTCCAGTCGACGGTGCCGTACGAGGAGCGCGGCACGACGACCGCGTCCGTCCTGTTCTGCCGCCAGGTCGGCCAGAGCGTGGGCGCGGCCCTGTTCGGCGCGATCGCCAACGCGGTCCTGGCCTCCCGCCTCGGCGTCGGCCAGGACCTGGACAGCCTGGCGTCGGCCCTCCCCCACGCGAACGACACCCTGCGCCGCGCGGTCGACGCGGCCGTCGACCACGTCTACCTGGGCGCGGCGGGGGCGGCGGCCCTGGCCCTGGTGGTCCTCCTGCTCCTGGCACCGCGCCGCTTCCCGGTCCTCAAGGAGCACCAGGAGCTTCAGGGCGAGGGTCCCTCGGCCTGAAGCTCCCCTCCTGGAACGGGCGGTGCAGGACGGGCCGTCAGAACCCGGCGTCGTACTGCTGGCCGTCGGTGATCACGTCACTGTGCACGCGGGCCTTGAAGGGAGCCCGCCAGTCGCCGGTGCCCGGGTAGAAGTACGACTGGCCGTGCAGACCGGCCTCGAACACGAGCAGGTCGGGGCGCCCGTCGCCGTTCCCGTCACCGGTACCGACCATGTGGGTGTAGCCGCCCCAGCCGGAGCCGATCTTGATGCGGGGGGCGAAGGTGCCGTCACCCTTGCCGAGGTGGAGCCAGAGGACGCCGCTCTTGTCGCGGCCGACGAGGTCCCCGGCCGGGGCGCCGGCGATGTTGCCGGTGGCGGTGATCTGGTTGTAGCCGTGCCAGCCCGTGCCGAGCTTCACACGGGTGGTGAACGGGGCACGCCAGCTGCCGGTGCCCTTGTACAGCCAGGCGGCGCCCGCGGCGTCGACGGCGAGGAGGTCGGGCTTACCGTCGCTGTTGAGGTCGCTTCCACCGGTGATCTTGTTGTATCCGCCCCAGCCGGCGCCGATCTTGTAGCGCCCGGCCAAGGTGCCGTCGCCCTTGCCGAGGTAGTGCCACAGGACACCGCTCTTGTCGCGGGCGACGATGTCCGCGTGGGCGGCTCCGGCGATGTTGCCGACGGCCTCGATCTGGTCGTAGCCGCCCCAGCCGCTGCCGACCTCGCGGAGGTCCGCTCTCCGGACGCCGTCGCCGGTCGGCGTCCTGTTGGTGTCGATCCGCCACAGCGTTCCGCCGGTGTCACGCGCGAACACGTCGGGGGTGCCGTTGTCGTTGTAGTCGTGCGGGGCCACGGGCCGGGTCACCGCGAACCGCCCGCTCGCCCGCAGCTCCGGGCCGATGCCTTCGTTCGGCACCGCGGTGATCTCCCAGGTGTACTCGCCGTTGGGGGCGGCGCTGGTGGAGTAGGAGGCCGTCAGGTCCGTGCCGTTCCAATGCCAGCTGATGGTCCGCGGAGCGGCGGTGCCGCCTTCGGTCACGACCGGCCACTGCAGCCGCTCGCCGGTCCGTACGTGAACCAGCGTCACCCACACGTACGCGTCCCCCCGGGACAGGTCCCAGCTCAGGTCGATGCCCTTGGTGAGCTGGTTACCGGTGATCACCGACGGCACAGCGGTGCCGAGGAGGGTCACGGCGGTCGCCTGACCGGTCGGTGCGACCAGCTCGGTGACAGGCTGCTTCCCGCCCTCGCCGAGGGAGACCCGGTAGAGGCCCTCCCCCTTGTCCAAGGTGCCGCCCCGCACCATCAGGGAGCCGTCGGGGGTGGGGACGGCTGACGAGAAGTGGGTGAGGAGCTCGACGGTCTCGCCGGTGTCGACCGACTGCGCCGTGAAGGGCCGCGGCGGCCGGGGGTGCACACCGGCGTAGCGGCCCCAGCTCTCCTCGATGGCGCGCGGCTCGCCGTACGTCAGCCAGCCGCCGAGCAACTGGAAGGTGTCGCTGAAGTAGCCCGTGGCGTCGACCCGCCTGCTCTCGGCCGAGCCACGGCGGGCGGCGCCGATCCACGACGTCGCGCCGTCGCTCTCGTGCCAGGCCACGTGGGTGCCGGAGACGGCGGCCTCCGTCATGCGGTACTGCACGCCGCCCTGGGCGTGCGTGGACACGACGGCGGCCGTGGCGAGATCGACGACGGCCTTGGAGCGGGCCTCGTTCATTCCCAGCCCGCAGTCGAAGAGCGCGGTGCCCGTGGTGTACGCGGCCACGTTCAGCTCGCAGATCTCCGCCGGCATGCCGGTCACCGGGCGGTCCGTCAGGGACCCGCCGTCCACGGTGACGAGGTGGGGCTGCCAGCTCCCTTCCTCCTTGTCCACCATGACGATCAGCGTCGAGCCGATCGCGCCCGCGAAGGTGTAGTGAGCCCCGAGCCGGTCGAGGTCCACCTCCACCGGCGCTGCCGTCGGCGCGGACATGTCGTGGATCGTCACGACCCGGTTGTCCATCGGCTCCGCGGCCTCCCCTGTCACCACGAAGTCCGAGACCCCGCCGGTCACCAGGGCAGCGCCAGGCAGCACGGTCGACGTACCGTCCGCGTACCGCGTCCAGCGGTACTCCGGAGTGGCGCCGTTGGTCCGCGACATGAAGCCTGTGGTACCCGCGCTCACGACCTCCGCGCCGAGCGGAAACGAGACACTGGTCTCCTGCTGGTCCTGGTCCGAGGCGGTCGCCGCCACCGGAGCCGCCGTCGCCGGGGCCGCCAGGGTGCCCGCCGTGACTGCGAGAACGGCGGTGACGGCCGCGGCCGTCAGGCGGCGTCCGGACATGCGTGTGTGGATCATGCGTTCCCTCCCCTTGGGGTCAGGAGGGTACAAGCAGGATCAGGCAACTCTCCGGCCGGGCAGGGCGTTCAGCCCGCGTCCTCGCCCTCGCCCCCGCCCTCACCCTCGCCCTCGCCCTCGTCACCGTCCTCCGGCTCGTGCTCCGGCTCCGGGGACGTGCGGCCCGTCAGGGTCGCGAGGGAGGTGCGGATGTGGTTCATGTGGGCGTGGATCTCGTCCCGTGCCTCCTCGTGCTCGCGGAGGATCCGCTCCGTCTCGCGTTCGGTGCGCTCCTCGTGCAGTCGGGCCTCCGTGAGGAGTTCGGCAGCCCGGGCCTCCGCGTCCTCCTGGCCGTGGCGCGCCTGTTCCTCCGTGGCCGCGAGGGCGCGCTTCGCCTCGCCGAGACGGGATTCGGCGTGCGCGACGTGTTCGGCGTGCCGGGCCTCCAGCTCCGCCACCCGCTCCCGCCCGGCCCGGTCGGCGTCCTCCCGTACCGCCGTCTGCTCCCGCTCCTGGGCGGCCAGCAGCGCCGCCGCTCGGCGGACCGCCTCCTCGAAGTCGTCACGGGCCGCTCCGCGTTCCTCCTCGGCGGCGCGGCGGGAGTGGGCCCGGAACTCCTCGGCGCCGGCTTCGGCGGTCCCCAAGGCGGCCCTGGCCATGGCCTCGGCCTCGGCCCGGACCCCGTCCGCGTATGCCCGTGCCTCCTGGGATGTCTGCGCCGCCGCGGCCTCGGCCTGATCGGCAAGGCTCTGCGCCGCCGCCTCGGCGGCGGCCACGAGCGCCTGCTCCTCCTGTTCGGCCAACTCCAGGATCTGCCGGGCGCGGTCGCCCAGCGACTCGTACCGCTGCGGCGCGAGCGCGGCGACCTCCGTGCGCAGCCGGGCGGCCTCCGCCTCCATCTCCTTCGCGAGGACAGTCAGTCGGGCCGCCCGCTCCCACGCGGCGTCGCGTTCGTCGGAGAGCGCGGCGAGGTGACGGTCGACCTGCTCCGGGCGGTATCCACGACCCCGTCCGACGGCGGCGAAACGCATCCTGACGCTCCTTCCGTAAGGGCTCAAATGCCAAGGATGCGTCATGAGGCGGCATCAGACACGACAAAAGGCGCCCGACGTGACGTACACGTCGGGCGCCTCCTGTCACGAACGGGCCGGGGCCTGTCCGGCCGATCGGGGGCGGACGGGCCCTAGAGCAGGCCGTCCCACATCTGCTCCAGGAGCACCGACCACCAGTTCTCCGGCGACGCCAGCGCCGCCGGGTCCAGCATCGCCAACTGCGCCTGGAAGTCGACCGTCCAGCGGCCCGCCTGCTCCGGGTTGAGCCCGAACCGCAGTCGCCACATCCGGCCGAGCAGCGCCATGGACCGGGTGAACTCCGGCAGCCCGCTGTTGACGAACTGCGGCGGCACCGGCTGCCCGCCAGGACCGGCCTCGACCGGTACGGCGACGATGTGCGCGGTCCCGTACTGGACGCAGATCGCCCGCCCGAAGTCCGAGCCGATCACGAGGTACGAGCCCGCGTCGGACGCCGGCTGGACCTGCCGCTGCGCCGCGAGTTCGGCCAGCGTCGGGACGACCGGATGCGCGGGCTGGGCCCAGAAGAACGGACCGAAATCGGCCGGCAGACCCGCCCATACGAGTGTCAGCGCCACGATCTCCGGAACGCCCTGCCGGGACACGGCCCGCTGGTCGAACCGGCAGATGCCGGGGCCGAAGGCACCGGCCAGCTCCTGCGCGACCCCCTCTGGCGGGATCGGCGGGGCCGGCTGCACCGGCGGCAGCGGGGCGCGGACCGGCGCCGGGCGGGCCGGTCCGTCCGCGACCTGATGCAGTTCGCCCTGATGGGTGAGGAGTTGCCGCATGCCCTGCTGACGACCCGCGTGGTCCTTGCCGTACGGGGCGATGTTGGTGATCCGCGCCTGTGGCCAGGTCTCCCGGATCATCCGGGCGCAGTAACCGCCCGGCAGCTCGCAGGACTCCAGCTCCGTGTGGAGTTCCAGCACCTGCTGCGGCGGCACGTTCATGGCGCGCAGCTCGTGCAGGATCTGCCACTCGGGGTGCGGGGTACCGGGGGCGGACCGCCGGATGATCTGGGCCTCGGAGCCGTCGGGCGCGCGGTAGCGCAGTACGGCCTGGTAGCCGGGGCCGACGGTCGGCTGACCGGAGGGCTGCTGCGGGTACCCGTACGCCGGGGGCGGCGTGGGTGCACCGGGCGGGGTGCCCGGCGCGGACGGCGGCGGAACCGGCGGGGCGGGCGGACCGCCGGGACCGGGCTGCGCCAGCATCGTCGCCGCGTGGTGCACGCCACCGGGCGGGGTCCCGGGAGCGCCCGGAGCACCGGGGGGCCCGGGCGGCCCGGGCGGGGCGATGCCGCCCGGCCCGGGGTGCGCGAGCATCGTCGCGGCGTGCGCGACACCAGCACCGTCGGACCCGCCGGGCATACCCGGCGGCGCGGGCGGAGGCGGCGGCGAACCAGGCCCGCCCTGGCTCGGGTGCGCCAGCATCGTCGCGGCGTGCGCGACACCGGCACCGTCGGACCCGCCGGGCATACCCGGCGGCGCGGGCGGAGGCGGCGGCGAACCGGGCCCGCCCTGGCTCGGGTGCGCGAGCATCGTCGCGGCCTGGTGCACGGGCTGCGGAGGCGTGGGCGGCCCGGGCGGCTGGGGCCCGTCGGGCCCGAGCTGCGCCACCAGCTGCGTCGGCACGTACCCTCCCGCGGGCGCGCCGGGTGCCCCGGGCGCCTGCGGCGGCGGAGGCGGATTCCCCCCGCTGCCGCGCGCGGCGCGCGGGGACAGCACGGCCTTGCTGGTGGCGGCGTCCGCGATGTCCCGGGCCCCGGGAGCGGGCGTCGCCCCAGGGGTGCCGGGCGCACCTGGCGCCGGGGGCACGCCGGGTCCGCCGGCGGACGGGGCGGAACCACCGGACCCCGCCCCCACCGGGGCGGCCGGAACGCCTGGCGCCGGAGGCACTCCCGGGGCACCAGGGGCCGCGGGCGCACCGGAACCACCGGAGGACGCCGGGCCGCCGGTCGACCCCGCGGTACCGGCCGAGCCGGGGCCGCCGACGGACGCCGGGCCATCGGGCGCACCGGTCGCCGGGCCGCCGGACGAGAAGGAACCACTGGACCCCGACGGGGCCGCCGGAGTACCAGGAGCCGCAGGCGCACCGGGACCACCGGTGGGCGCCGGGCGACGCGGCGGGAACGGGTCACCGGAGCCGGCCGGCGGCGGAGCGTTCGGGTCCAGGGCCGGGGTGGCGATCGCCGTGGGCGGCAGCGCGCTGCCGCCCGACATCAGGGCCGTCGGGGCGTCCGCGCCCACGATCGGGGGCGGTGTGTCCTCGTCGTCCGCGCCCGAGAGCGGCGGCGCGAAGACCGTCGCCGGCAGCGGCACCGAACCCTCCGCCCCTCCCGAGCTCGCGTTCGCGTCCGCCCACGGGCTGCTCGCCGGCACCCCGTCCGAGGCCGTCGGCTCGTAGGCGACCGGACGGCCCGCCGACGAACCCGAGGAAGCACCCGTCCCGGTGTCGGGCGAGGCATCCGCCGTCGCACCCGACGGCGACGCGTCCGCCACCGCGCCCGCCGTCTCCGGAGCCGACGAACTCCCGCCCGCCTGCGAGGCGTTCGGCCCCTTCGGCAGGCCGATCTTGTCCGCCGCGTCCTGCAGCCACTCCGGCGGGCTCAGCAGGAACGACGTCGCGTTCAGGTCGATCCGCTCCGGCGGCGCGGGCGGCGTCGCCCCCGCGCCGGCCTCGTCCGAGGTCCCGTACTCCTCCTCGTACCGCCGGATCACCTCACCCACCGGCAGCCCGGGCCACAGCGTCGCCTCACCGCTGTCCCGCGCGATGACCAGCCGCTGCCGGCCACCGTCCGAGGTCGGGCCCTGCTCGCGGTCCTCCGCCCACACGACGAAGCCCAGCTCGAACTCCCGTACGCGCACCTCGCGGTGCTGGTACGCCGGCACGTCACCGTTGATCCATTCCTCGGCGCGCTCCTGCGCCTGCGCGAACGTCACCACAGTCAGCTCACTCCCCCACCGGGACCACGGGCACGGCGCGCGCGAAGCCGCCGTCCACCATCAGGTTCGCCACCGTCTCCAGCTCCGGCGGATTGCCGGCGAGCCGCTGCAGGAAGGCGTCGAAGTCCTCGCCGCACGGCAGCAGCAACCGCTCCACGCGCTCGTTCACATTCCAACCGTCCTGATCCCGCGCGTCGTCGTACGCGCAGAACCAGACCGATCCGACGGCCTCGCCCTTCACCTTCACGGCGAGGATCCCGCCCTGGACGAACGCGACACCCAGGTAGTCCTTCGTCAGGTGGTCGCGCAGACACTTGTTGACGTAGACGAGGTCGTTGACCCCCGCCTCCTCGCGCACCGTGAAGAACGGCTGGTCCACCAGCAGGCCGAGCTCCGCGTCGAGCGCCGCACCGACCGGGGCGCAACCGCCCGCCGCCTTCAGGAAGGAGCGGTACGCGCCCGGCAGGCGGTAGCCCAGGTCCTCCTCCACGCCGAGCAGTTGCTGCTCGGTCACCGACACCAGGCCCTTCGGCAGCCCGAAGTGCGCCGGCCGGGTCTCCTGCAGCGGGCGCGTGCCCCGCTTGGCGTGGTCGACGGCGGCCGTCGACACCCCGCCGTGGTGACGCAGCAACGCCTTCACCTCGACGGGTACGAGCTCCATCCGCCGGCTGCCCGCCACGTGGTGCCAGGTCCAGCCGTGCGGGGTGGCCACGGCGGGAATGGTGTCCCACAGCTCGTGGCCGGTCGCGGCCAACGTCGCGTTCGCCGACACGTAGTCCGTCAGCCGCAGCTCGTCGACGCCGAAGCCCTCGGGCGGATCGGCGATCTCCGCCGCCGCCCGGGCGTACGGCGAGAAGTCCGGATAACCCCGTTCGTCCACCCGCACCCCTCTGGGGTGCCGGGAGGCGCGGACCGGGTCCGGGAAGTGCACGACCTGCCCGGCGTAAGCCGCGTTCGGTGGCGCGGCATGCTGCCCGAGCCGACCTGTCGTCATGGCGGTTGCCCCCTGCGCTGGCTGCTGGCTGATTCCGCACAGCCTATGCGCTGCCACAAGCCCACCACCCGGGCCGATACGGCCTTGGCCACAGTCCGTGACCAAGTGTCACGAGCGGATGACGCACCGGCGATAGTTCCGACACGCCGAGAGCACGTTTCTCTACCCCGCTTCCACATGAGGCGTCCCATTTGGCAGTCTGTTCCCGCAACTCGGGGGATTGCAGGAGGGGAAGACACGCACCATGTACGCAGCACCGACGCCCACGCAGGGTGACCCACGCCTCAACTGGAGCAGCACCGAGCCCAGCCGCGCCCCATTACTGCGCTTCCGTCGCGACGGCATCCTCCCCACCGTCGGCGCCGCGCTCTCCGTCCGTGGCGAAACCCTCACGTGCACCGCCGGTCGCGGCGACCAGCCCCCCGTTCTGCACGCCCTCGTCCAGGACTTCCTGGACACGCTCACCAGCGGGCAGCGCGAGCGCTTCACCGGCCGGTGCCCCGAGGCGATCCTGCTCTCCCGTCATCTGACCGCCACCGAGACGGGCCGCTCCAAGCGTGCCCAGCGCAAGCCGCTCACGCACGGCGAGGCCCGCCGCTCGCTCAAGCACGCCAAACTGACCGCGCGCCGCATCCGCGAGGACGGCGACCCGCTGCACGGCAGTTACGCCGCGCCCTGCCGCTCCTGTACGGCGATGCTCGCCCACTTCGGGGTACGCACCGTCGACCCCACCTCGACTGTCGAGAACGGCTGACCGCACCTCCATGCCCGACCACCTGAGCACCACCCGATTCCCGGTCAACGTCGACGCCGCCCTCCGTGAGGCGGGGTGGCAGCCGGGCCGCTGGGACATCAAACTCGCCGAACAGTGGGCCGACACCCTGCGCGCCCACGTCTCCCCGGGCGGGCACCGGCACAGCGTCTTCCCGGCGGCCGTCGAGGCATGGGCGGAGTTCGGCGGCCTGCGTGTCACGGCGCCGGGCAGTGGCCGGCAGATCGCGCCGGCGACCGTACGCTTCGACCCGCTGGCCGGCCTGCACCTGGCCCGCACGCTGGCGGACCTGGGGCGCGCGCTCGGCACCGAGATCTCCCCGCTCGGGGAGGAGGGCGAGCACCAGGCGGTGCTCGCGATAGACCAGGAGGGCCGGGTGTACAGCCTGGACCATGCGGGTGACTGGTTCCTGGGCCGGGACATCGACGCGGCGCTGTCGACGCTGATCACGGGGGCGCAGCCGACGCGGCTCGTCACGGGCTGAGCCCGCGAAGCCGATCGGACATTGGATCCAAGATCCAATGTCCGGGATCCAATGTCCGGGATCCGATGCCCTGGATCCCATGCTGCCCGGGGTCCGATGTCCCGGATCCGATGCCCTGGATCCCATGCCTGGGGTCCGATGTCCGGGATCCGATGGCCCGCGCCCAGACCCCGGGCCCCGCTACGCCGCCCGCTCCGCCACCGGCAGTACCGCCGACACCCGGAAGCCGCCCGCGTCCGTCGGGCCCGAGACGAAGACGCCGCCCAGCCGGGTGACGCGCTCCCGCATGCCGACCAGGCCGTTGCCGCCGCTCGGCAGATGGGCGTCGGTCGCGGCCTCGTCCGAGGGACCGTTCTCGACCTGCATCGCGACCTCCGTGCCCCGATGGGCGAGACGGACGATGACCTTGGCGCCGGCCGCGTGCTTGTGGACGTTGGTCAGCGCTTCCTGGACCACCCGGTACGCGGTCCGCTCGACGTCCGCGGTGTACGCCCGTGCCTCGCCGAGGACCGTCAGCTCGACGACCACCCCGGCCTGCCGGGACTGCTCGACCAGGTCCTCCAGAGCGTCCAGGCACGGCCCGTCCTCCGAGGCGGCCTCGGCGGCGGCCGCCGCCGCGCGGCCGACCGCGGCGAGCGGGACCGGGGAAGCCGGAGCCGGGGCGGCGTCCTCCCGCAGGACACCGAGCATCTCGCGCAGCTCCGTCAGCGCCTGTCGGCCCATGTCGCCGACCAGCGCCGCGTTCTTCACCGCCTTCTGCGGGTCCTTCAGCGCGACCGCCTGCAGCGCCGCCGCGTGCACGACCATCAGGGACACCCGGTGCGCGACCACGTCGTGCATCTCGCGCGCGATCCGGGTCCGCTCCTCCTGCCGCGCCCACTGGGCGCGCTGCTCCGCGCGGTCGGCGAGCAGCGACAGTTCCTGTTCCAGGCTGTCGGCGCGCTCCCGCAGGCTCTCCATGAGCCGCCGCCGGGCCCCTATGTAGAGGCCGAAGAGAACAGGGGGCGCGTTGAGGCCCAGTGTCATGAAGAGCGCGACGGTCGGGACGTACCAGCCACTGGGATCGAAGTCCGGCTGACCGACGTCCGCCTGGGCGACGTCCTGGCGCACCCGCACCACCGTGACGATGAAGACGGCGACCGTCGACATACCGGCGAGCGCGGCCGTGATCCGGCGGGGCACCTCGGAGGCGGCGAGCGTGTAGAGCCCGACGATCCCCATCAGATAGCCCATCTCGGCGGGCGTGACGGCGATCGACACCAGGACGACGACGATCGGCCATCGGCGCCGTACGAGCAGCACGGACCCGACGATCAGCCCGAACAGCACCCCCACGGGCACGGGCAGCCCCGCCTGGTCGGCGAAGCCGACCCCTTCGAGCCCGCACTCCAGCGCGGACACGACGGCGAGTCCGCCGTCGAGCACCGCACTGCGCCGTCTCCCCCACCACCACCAGCCCCGCGCGGCGGAACCCGCCGCGTCCTGGTACGCCCCCGTTGTGGTCATGCCCTCCAGCCTACGGGCGGGTGCCACCCGTTTTCGGGAGACCTGGGCCGTCCGGGCAAAGGCCGATCATCACCGTCGCGGCGAGGCCCCTCGGTACGGCATAGTGTGGGGTACCGGTCCGACGACCGGGGCGAATGTCCGGTTCAGTCGGGATCATTCCCCTGTGGTGTAATTGGCAGCACTGAGGCTTTTGGTGCCTTATGTCCGGGTTCGAGTCCTGGCGGGGGAGCCACACACTTTTGCCGGTCTTCAACGGGTCCAGACCATCTCGGTCCGGACCCGCACTCATTTCCGGGCCGGAACCCCCCGGTATCCTGCGGATGTCCACCACCCGAAGCCGAAGGGCATTCCCGTGAGCGCCAACCGCCCGGCCGCCGTCGTCGTCCTCGCAGCGGGTGAGGGCACCCGCATGAAGTCGAAGACCCCCAAGGTCCTGCACGAAATCGCCGGACGCTCCCTCGTCGGACACGTCGTCTCCGCCGCGCGCGAGCTGGAGCCCGAGCAGCTCGTCGTGATCGTCGGACACGCCCGCGAGCAGGTCACCGCCCATCTCGACGCGCACTACGCCGGCACCCGTACCGCCGTGCAGCACGAGCAGAACGGCACCGGTCACGCCGTCCGCATGGGTCTCGAGGAGCTGGGCCAGGCCCCCGACGGCACCGTCGTCGTCGTGTGCGGCGACACCCCCCTGCTCTCCGGGGAGACCCTGAAGGCGCTGGCCGGCACCCACGCCGCCGACGGCAACGCCGTCACCGTGCTGACCGCCGAGGTGCCGGACTCCACCGGCTACGGGCGCATCGTCCGGGACGCCTCGGGCGCCGTCACCGCGATCGTCGAGCACAAGGACGCCACGGACGAGCAGCGGGCGATCCGTGAGATCAACTCCGGGGTGTTCGCGTTCGACGGCCGGCTGCTCGCCGACGCCCTCGGCAAGGTGCGCACGGACAACAGCCAGGGCGAGGAGTACCTCACCGACGTGCTGTCCATCCTCCGCGAGGCCGGTCACCGGGTCGGCGCATCGGTCGCCGGCGACCACCGCGAGATCCTCGGCATCAACAACCGGGTCCAGCTCGCCGAGGCCCGCGCCCTGCTCAACCAGCGCCTCCTGGAGCGGGCGATGACGGCCGGCGTCACGATCGTCGACCCCTCCTCCGTCCTCGTCGACGTCACGGTGACCTTCGAGCCGGACTCCGTCGTCCACCCCGGTACGCAGCTGCTCGGCGCCACCCACATCGGCGAGGACGCCGAGGTCGGCCCCAACACCCGCCTGAAGGACACCCACGTCGGCAAGGGCGCCCGGGTGGACACCACGGTCGCCGACTCCGCCGTGATCGGCGAGCGCGCCTCCGTGGGACCGTTCGCGTACCTCCGTCCGGGCACCAAGCTCGGCCTGAAGGCCAAGGCCGGCACGTACGTGGAGATGAAGAACGCCACGATCGGCGAGGGCACCAAGGTCCCGCACCTCTCCTACGTGGGCGACGCCACGATCGGCGAGTACACGAACATCGGCGCCGCGAGCGTCTTCGTGAACTACGACGGCGAGGCGAAGCACCACACCACGGTCGGCTCACACTGCAAGACGGGCTCGGACAACATGTTTGTGGCGCCTGTCACGATCGGGGACGGCGCGTACACCGCCGCCGGGTCCGTCATCACCAAGGACGTACCGGCCGGCGCACTCGCCGTCGCCCGGGGCCAGCAGCGGAATATCGAGGGTTGGGTGGCCCGCAAGCGACCCGGCAGCGCCGCCGCACAGGCCGCTCAGGCGACCACGGAGGAGCCCGCCGGCGAAAGCTGACCGGAAACGGGTACGCCGAACTCGGCGTACCGTGATACGTGCACATAAATTCGGCTGGTTCGCACACGCGCACGGGAGCGCGGAGATCGCGGCCAGAAGACACGTCTGAGGAGACAGTGCTGTGACCGGGATCAAGACGACCGGCGAGAAGAAGCTGATGCTCTTCTCCGGCCGCGCCCACCCCGAGCTGGCCGAGGAGGTCGCGCACCAGCTGGGTGTCGGCCTCGTGCCGACCAAGGCTTTCGACTTCGCGAACGGCGAGATCTACGTCCGCTTCCAGGAGTCGGCTCGTGGCGCGGACTGCTTCCTGATCCAGAGCCACACGGCTCCGATCAACAAGTGGATCATGGAGCAGCTGATCATGATCGACGCTCTGAAGCGGGCCTCCGCGCGGAGCATCACCGTGATCATCCCGTCGTACGGCTACGCCCGTCAGGACAAGAAGCACCGCGGTCGTGAGCCGATCTCGGCCCGTCTGGTCGCCGACCTGCTGAAGACCTCGGGTGCGGACCGCATCCTCACGGTCGACCTGCACACCGACCAGATCCAGGGCTTCTTCGACGGCCCGGTGGACCACCTGTCGGC
Organism: Streptomyces sp. NPDC046712; assembly: GCF_040645695.1. Taxonomy (NCBI): domain Bacteria; kingdom Bacillati; phylum Actinomycetota; class Actinomycetes; order Kitasatosporales; family Streptomycetaceae; genus Streptomyces; species Streptomyces sp. NPDC046712. Next base: position 108,670 of record NZ_JBEYYW010000009.1, read on the forward strand.
CCTCCCGGTCCTCGCGGACTACGTGGGCAGCAAGGTCGACCGCACGAAGCTGACGATCGTCTCCCCCGACGCCGGCCGCGTGCGCGTCGCCGACCGCTGGTGCGACCGTCTGGACGCGCCGCTGGCGATCGTCCACAAGCGCCGTGACAAGGACGTCGCCAACCAGGTGACCGTCCACGAGGTCGTCGGCGACGTGAAGGGCCGCGTCTGCGTCCTGGTCGACGACATGGTGGACACCGGTGGCACGATCTGCGCCGCCGCCGACGCGCTCTTCGCGCACGGCGCCGAGGACGTCATCGTGACGGCCACGCACGGCATCCTCTCCGGGCCGGCCGCCGACCGTCTGAAGAACTCCAAGGTGAGCGAGTTCGTCTTCACCGACACCCTCCCGGTGCCGGGCTCCCTGGAGCTCGACAAGATCACGGTCCTGTCGATCGCCCCGACCATCGCGCGCGCCGTGCGCGAGGTGTTCGAGGACGGCTCGGTGACGAGCCTCTTCGAGGAGCACTGAGCACAGGCGTAGGCACGAGAAAGGGCCGCTTCCCCTCGGGGAGGCGGCCCTTTTCGGCCATCCAGGGGCGATCTACGGGCGGTCGATGGTGAACGCGGGTGACGTCCAGGATTCGACGTCGGCCGGTTCGTTGCCGAGCGCCTTGACGACCGTCAGCTTCAGTACGTACTGCCCGTCGGGCACGGTGATCGTCCTGTTCCCTCTCTTCGTCACGCCGTTGAAGGGGAAGAAGTAGAAGTTCCCGGTCGTGGCGTTGCGCTCGAAGTACTGGAAGTCGACCGCCGTGTGCCAGGGCCGGCCGGTGGCGGCCTCGAAGACCTCGATACGCAGGCGGCGCACCGGGTGGGCGACGTGGGCGAGCACGTACGGGACGTTCAGCCCGTCGGTCAGGGAGAAGGTCGACGAGGCCGGCGGCACCTTTCGGAAGTCGTCCCCGTCCCATCGTGCGAGCCAGGGGAACCCGTTGGACGTCGGGGTCAGGACCGGGATCGACTGGTAGTCGCCCTTGAAGCCGGTGTAGGGGACCCGGTAGACCTCGGCGGGCGCCTGGGTGTCGGTCAGGGTCAGATAGCCGCCGTAGACGCCCCGGTCCGCGAGCGACCCGGGCGCCGTGATGGTGGCGGTGACCGACGCGCTTCCGCCGCGGGGCACGGTCACGCTCGTGACGGGGTTCCCGGCCGAGGTGAACGCGACGGTCGCCGGTGCGTCGTGGTGGGTGACGTCGAAGGTGTCCGGTCCGGTGGCCAGTGCGGGCGCGTGCGTGAGGTGGTACGTCCTCGGCGCGTTGCTCTGGTTCCTGATCGTGAGGGTCCGCGTCACCGGTCCCGCCTGGCTCTCACCGAGCGAGAGCTTGCTGGGCTCGACCCTCGCCTGCGCGAGTACCGCGCCGGGGATGTCGAGCATGCCACCGCCCTGCCGGTGCACGTTGTCGAGGGCGCCCGGATCGCCGGACGGCGCCTTCGGGTCGGCGGTGTTCTGCAGGATCGTGCGCACGGCGCTCGCGGGGGTGTTGGGCTTGCCCTCCAGGAGCAGCGCGACCGCGCCGGCGACGTGCGGGGCCGACATGGAGGTCCCGCTGAGCGTGGCGTAGCCGCCCTGTTCGACGGGGTACGTGGAGCGGATGAAGCCGCCCGGCGCGCCGAGGTCGGGCTTGAGGGCGAGGTCCGGGCCGGGGCCGTACGAGCTGAAGGACGAGATCTGGTTGCCCGTGGCGTTCGGGAAGTCGTCGACGTCCGCTGTCCAGGTCATGGTGACCGGTCCGTCGGCGAGCCGACTGTCGATCAGGATGCCTTCGCTGTCGGAGACGGTGACGACGGGAATGGTCACGGCAGGCGTGCCGGAGAGGCTCGCGCCGAACCGTCCTGCCGTGTTGTTGTACATCACCACTCCGGCCGCTCCGGCGAGTTCGGCGTTCCTGGCCTTGGTGTGGAAGCTGCAGATGCCACGTCGGATGAGTGCGACCTGGCCGGTCAGGCTGCCGGCCGGCAGGGGGTCGCAGGCGTCGTCGGGTGTGGTGGGCGTGCCGGTCCTTGCCATCGGGAAGCTGCCGCTGGTGGGGGGTGCCGGTGCGCCGACGGCCGGGGAGTATCCGATCTTCTGGCCGTCCGGGGTGATCGTGAACGTCCCCAGCCTGATGTGTGTGTTGTCGAAGGAGGCGACGCCGATGGCCTGGGTGGCGACGCCGGGGGCGCCGCCGGAGTAGAGGCCGCTCTGGCCCTCGTTGCCGATGGACGCGATGACCGGGATGCCCCGGCGGACGAGTCGGTCGGCCCCCTGGGCGAACGGGTGCTGAGGCCAGGCGAAATCGGCGCCGAAGGACATGTTGACCACGTCCACCCGGTCGGCGAGGGCCCGCTCCATTGCCTGGAGGGCGACGTCGACGGTGACCTGGCCCTCGCATCCGAAGACCCTGTAGGCGGCGAACGTGACGCCGGGCGCGACTCCGTCGACCTGGCCGTTCGCCCCGATGTTGCCCGCCACGTGGGTGCCGTGCCCGTCACAGTCGTCCGGGTCCGCGTCGGGGACCGGGGGCGTGTCCTCGCCCGTGAAGTCGTCGCCGACGAAGTCGTAGCCGCCGACGACGCGGCAGCCGGGGCCGAAGCAGCCGCCGAGGTCCGGGTGGTCGTAGTCGATGCCGGTGTCGATCACTCCGACCGTGACGCCCGAGCCGCTGAGTCCGAGTTCGTTCTGGGCGACGTCGGCCCCGGTCATCGCCGTCGCGGTGGCGAGCTGGAGGTCGGCGACGTCCTGCCGCGGGGGAAGCGCGACGGTGTCGACGGGGTAGAGCGCCCGCACGCCCGGCACCTGTGACAGGGCGTCGAGCTGCGAGGGGGCGAGCCTGATCGAGAGCCCGTTCCAGAGCGTGTCGAACGCGTGGCGCTCGCTGAACTCCAGTCCTCTGCGCCGCGCCTCCGCGCGGAACGCCGCCTTCTCGCGCCGGGTGGTGCTCAGGTTGGTGCCGTCCGTCGTCGGCGGACTCTGGAGCTCGACGAACCACAGGTCCGGATTCTCGGCCGCCGAACTGGGCACGGCGGGCCCCTCCTGCGCGAACGCGGCAGGTGCGGCGAGTATCACCACCGCGGCCGAGAAGAGCGCGAGCGCGCGAACCAGGTGGCCAGTTCCCTTGAGCATGTCTCCTCCGTCGCGAGGTGGCGTCCTCCTGGACGCCCGCGACATTGGTTCTCCCTGGACCGCCCGGATTTAACGCATTATCACCATTTACGCCGCCCTTATGACGCATGAGATGCCGCCACCGGGAGGACGTCGTTACGGAGGTCCGGCCCGTGGTCTCAGACCGCCGCCGCCCGCAGCGCGTCCACCGCGATCCGCGCCGCCCGTCCGATCACCGCGTCCGCCGCCGGCAGCGTCACCGTCGTCGCGGCGGCCCGGGTGAAGACGGCCACGGCGTACCGGCCGCCGTCGGGGTACTCGACAACCCCGGCCTCATGGCGCAGCGTCGGCAGGGAGCCGGTCTTGCCGCTGACCCGGACGTCGTCGAAGGGGAACCCGGCGGCGAGGCGGTGGCTCCACGCCTGGAGCCCGAGAACGGCGCGCAGCTCCTCCCCGTACTCCCCCGCGCACACCTCGTCGCGCCAGATCGCGGCGAGCAGGCCGGCGATCTCCCGCGGGGTGGAGCGGTTGGTGCGGGCCGGGTCGAGGGCGCGCAGCCGGGCGACGACGGCGGGGTCGGTGAGGGCGGACGGCGAGCCGCCCGCGTCCTCGCGCAGCGTCGCGTACAGCTCGCGCATGGACTGGACTGCGACGGTACGGGTGAGGCCGAGGCCGGTCATGCAGGCGTTGACGGTGTCCAGGCCGATGGCGTCGATGAGCAGGTCGGCGGCCGTGTTGTCGCTGACGGCGACGGCGAGGCCGGCGAGGTCGCGCAGGGAGAGGCGGGCGGCGTCGCGCATCACGGCGAGGCCGGTGGCGCCCGGCGAGCGGCCTTCGGCGGGGATGTCGACGGGCCGGCGCAGGTCGAGCCGGCCGTGGGCGGCTTCCCGGTAGAGGGCGGCGATCACGCACAGCTTGTGGACGCTCGCGGTGGGGCTCTCCGGATCGGCGCCGACGGCGACCGAGGCGCCGGTGTCGATGTCGGTCGCGTAGAGCTGTCCGGTGACCCCCGCGTCGGTGAAGGCCGAGACGATGCGCGTACGGGCTGCGGCGGTCACAGGGGGAACTCCGATGCAGGGCGGGGGAAGAGCATCCTCGCGGATGCCCCGGAGGGGGTGTCGGTGAGCATGCCCGCGTGGTCGCGGAGGGTCTCGTGGGCGGTCTCGGCGAAGAGGCGTACGGCGGGCCCGTCCCGGCCCTGGGGCCAGGCCGCGGAGGTGCGCCAGGTGACGGGGTTGCCGCGCAGGGGGCGCCAGACGGTGCCGGGCTCGGACGGGGAGTGCGGTTCGAGGGCGACGGCGCCCCCGGAGAGGACGAGTCCGCGGGTGAAGTCGGGTCCCGCGGCCGCGTGGACGGCGCCGGGGGTGCAGCCGTGCCGGGCGCAGGCGGTGAGGGTCTCGTCGTGCAGGGCGGGGGCCTCGGCGCGCGGGAAGAGAACGAGGTCGCGGCCGGTGAGGGCGGCGGCGGGGACCTCGGGGAGGGCGGCGAGGGGGTCGGCGGCGGAGAGCAGGACGCCGAGGGGCTGGTGCAGGACGGGACCGAAGGCGAGGCCGGGCGCGGGGCACGGGTGGCGGACGACGCCGGCGTCGAGGGTGCCGGCGGCGAGTTCGGCGATCTGCTCGGCGCTGGAGAGCTCCCGCAGGTCGAGGTCGCCGCCCGGGGAACGGTCCCGGAAGGCGATGAGCAGGGCGCCGACGGCCGCGGCGCCGAGGCGGGGCGGGACGGCGGCCCGCAGGGTGCCGGCCTGGCCGCTGCGGACGCGGGCGACGGCGGCGGTGAGCCGGTCGGCGGCGGCGAGCAGGTGCCCGGCCTCGGTGAGGACGAGGCGGCCCGCGGGGGTGAGGGTGGTGCCGCGGCTGGAGCGGTCGAGCAGCCGGACGCCGAGTTCGCGTTCGAGACGCCGGATGCGCTGGGAGAGGGAGGGCTGGGCCATGTGCAGGCGCTCGGCGGCGCGTCCGAAGTGTCCCTCCTCGGCCACGGTCCGGAAGTACCGCAGATGCAGCAGCAGGTCCATGAGCGGCAAGGATAGGCAGGCGCCATCCCTCCCACGGCGATGCCGATGACGGGCGGAGCCGGCCGGCCGGGGGCCGGGTGATCCGCTGCCGGGTGATCCAATTGGGTGGCGCGGCGGGCGGCGAGTAGACTGCCGTAGTTGCTCGGCGAGGGAGGCCGTACCCAGCGAGGTACGGCGGTCCGTTATCGACGCGCTCTTCGTAGCAGGCCATCGCCAGTCGTGGCCGGGTGACCACCGTTGTTCGTCACCATCTACGAGGAGTGCACATGTCCGAGGTGAAGCTCGCCACCGAGACCCGTACCGAGTTCGGCAAGGGTGCGGCGCGCCGCGTCCGCCGCGAGGGCAAGGTCCCCGGCGTTCTCTACGGTCACGGCACCGAGCCGGTCCACATCAACCTGCCGGGCCACGAGCTGCTGCTCGCCCTGCGTACCCCGAACGTCCTGCTCTCCCTCGAGCTCGAGGGCAAGAACGAGCTGGCGATCCCGAAGGCCGTCCAGCGCGACCCGCTGAAGGGCTTCATCGAGCACGTCGACCTGCTCCTCGTGAAGCGCGGCGAGAAGGTCACCGTCGAGATCGTCATCGAGACCGAGGGTGAGCTGGCCCCGGGCAGCTTCCTGGTGGAGCACGTGCTGAACACGCTCTCCGTCGAGGCCGAGGCCACCCACATCCCCGAGTCCGTCACGGTCTCCATCGAGGGCCTGGAGGCCGGTGCCTCCATCCTCGCCAAGGACATCGCGCTGCCCAAGGGCACGACCCTGGTGACCGACGAGGACGCCGTCGCCATCCAGATCCTGGCCGCGCAGGCCGAGGAGCCGGCCGCCGAGGGCGCCGAGGGCGAGGCCGCCGAGGGCGCCGAGGCCTGAGCCGTAGGCTCTGCCTGACGTGACGGGGTGACGGGCCGTGCGGCCCGTCACCCCGTTTCTTCTGTACACATGCCGGTACGCACACGAGGAGACGAGACCCCCATGACGGACGACGCCAACGCCCCCTGGCTGATCGTCGGCCTCGGCAACCCCGGGCCGGAGTACGCGGCCAACCGCCACAACGTGGGCTTCATGGTCGTGGACCTGCTCGCGGAGCGCATCGGCGGGAAGTTCAAGCGGGCGCAGAAGGCGCAGGCGCAGGTCGTCGAGGGCCGGATGGGTCCGCCCGGGCCCGCCAACCGCCGGGTGATCCTCGCGAAGCCGATGTCGTACATGAACCTTTCGGGCGGCCCGGTCACGGCGCTGCGCGACTTCTACAAGGTGCCCACGGCGCATGTCGTGGCGATCCACGACGAACTGGACATCGACTACGGCGTGTTGCGGCTGAAGATCGGCGGCGGCGACAACGGCCACAACGGTCTGAAGTCGATGACGAAGGCGATGGGCGCCGACTACCACCGGGTGCGGTTCGGCATCGGCCGTCCGCCGGGCCGGATGCAGGTCGCCGACTTCGTCCTGAAGGACTTCTCCTCGACGGAGCGCAAGGAGCTCGACTACTTCGTGGACCGGGCGGCGGACTCCGTCGAATGCCTGGTGGCGGAGGGTCTGGAGCGCGCGCAGTCGGCGTACAACTCCTGACCGACTCGCCGAGACAGTACGACTGTACGATCGCGGACCATGACGCACGCCCGTAACGCCGCCATGGTCCTGGTCGCCCTGCTGCTCGTCGTCGCGGGCGTCTGGTCGTCCTGGGGCACGGCGCAGCACGTCCTGCTGCCCAAGGGCCGTGAGCACGGCACGCTGACGGTGACCGGCTGCAACGAGGAGACGTGCAGCGGCCGTTACGTCCCGGACGGTCCGCCTTCGCCGCACACCACCCTGACCATCGACCGCTCGGTGGCGGCCGCCAAGGGCCAGACCCTGCCGGTGGTCGTGAAGCCGGGCACGACGGAGGCCGTACGGACGGGATGGGGCGGCGGCCTGCACGCCTGGCTGCCGCTGGGCGGGGCCCTGCTGCTCGCGGCGCCGCTCGTCGGGGGCGGGCTGCGACTGACGAGGACGGCGTGGTCGCTGGCGGGGGTGGGCGGCGCGCTGCTGCTGGCGGCGTTCTTCGCGCTCTGACGAATGTTTCCGGACGCCGTGGCGCGAACGGGCGGGATTGTTATGAACCCTTGGGTTAAGGGTGGCTTAAAGGTGCGGATAGGCTGCCCCCCGCCACCTCCCACGGCAACCCTCTCATCTCTCAGATGGACGACTGCACATGCGACGATCCCTCATCCCCGCCGGCGCGCTGGTCGCGGCCATGGCGGGTTCCCTGGTGCTGGCCCCCGCCGCTTCCGCCACGGGCACGAACGGTGACAACGGCACCGTGAAGATTCACGACTCCAAGACCGGTGAGGAGCTCCGTAAGAACGAGCCCAAGGTCTGCAGCTTCTACCTCGACGCCTTCGGCTTCGACGCCGGCCAGAAGGTCAACTGGCACATCGAGGCCTGGGCGAACAACGACCAGGACAAGGGCACCACCGTCAAGTCCGGTCTCATCACGCTCGACGCCGACGGCCACGAGCGCACCGAGGACATGACCCTCCCGGACGGCCAGTACAAGCTGTTCTGGAACTGGGAGGGCGAGAACGGCCGCGCCAAGCACAAGGTCTTCAAGTCCAAGTGCAAGCCGAGCGAGACCCCTTCGGGCACCCCGTCGACCACGCCGTCCGAGACCCCCTCCGGCACCCCGAGCGAGTCGGCGTCGCCGACCACGCCGGGCGCCACGCCCTCCGCCACCGACTCCGCGTCGGCCGGTGCGACGCCGTCCGCCTCCGGCAGCAGCAACACCGGTGGTGACCTGGCCGAGACCGGCTCCAGCGCCCCCGTCGGCATCATCGCCGCCGCCGCCGTCGCCCTCGCGGGTGCGGGTGCGTTCCTGGTGACGCGCCGCCGCAAGGCCCAGCAGCACTGAGGGCCGTAGCGACAACGACCGTGCCCCCGTCGGAAGATGCTTCCGACGGGGGCACGGTCGTCCCGTGTGGCGGGTGTCAGCCGGTGTTGCGCAGGCCCGCCGCCACACCGTTCACCGTGAGCAGCAGCGCCCGTGCGAGCAGCGGGTCCGCGTCCTCGCCGCGCTCGGCGGCCGCGCGCTGGCGGGCCAGCAGGGCCACCTGGAGGTAGGAGATCGGGTCCAGGTAGGCGTCGCGGATCGCGAAGGTCTGCTGGAGCACCGGGTTGGAGTCGAGCAGCTTCTCGCCGCCCGTGATCTTCAGGACCTCCGCGACGGTGAGCGCGTGCTCCGCCTCGATGGTCTCGAAGACGTGCTTCAGCTCGTCCGGGACGAGCGTGTCGACGTAGTGGCGGGCGATCCGCAGGTCCGTCTTCGCCAGCGTCATCTCGACGTTGGAGAGGAAGTTGCGGAAGAAGTGCCAGCGCTCGTACATCTCGCCGAGGACCTCGTCGAGGCCGGCCTCGCGCAGCGCCTTGAGGCCGGAGCCGACGCCGAACCAGCCGGGGACGATCTGCCGGGACTGCGTCCAGCCGAACACCCACGGGATGGCGCGGAGTCCGTCGAGGGAGACGCCGGAGCCGGGGCGGCGCGAGGGCCGTGAGCCCAGGTGCAGGTCGGCGAGCTGGTCGACGGGGGTGGAGGCGAGGAAGTACGCCGGCAGGCCGGGGTCCTCGACGAGCTTGCGGTAGGCGGTGTGGGCGGCCTCCGAGACCGTGTCCATGGCCGCGTCCCAGCGGGCCAGGGACTCGTCGGACTGGCGCGGCGCGGTGTGCAGGGCGGATGCCTGCAGCGTGGCCGCGACGGTCAGTTCGAGGTTCTCCCGGGCGAGGGACGGGATCAGGTACTTGTCGGAGATGACCTCGCCCTGCTCGGTCACCTTGATCTCGCCCTCCAGGGTGCCCCAGGGCTGGGCGAGGATCGCGTCGTGCGAGGGGCCGCCACCGCGGCCGACGGTGCCGCCGCGGCCGTGGAAGAGGCGCAGGCGGACGCCGTAGCGGTGGGCGACGTCGCGGAGCCGGCGCTGGGCGCGGTGGATCTCCCACTGCGAGGTGGTGATGCCGCCGAACTTGGACGAGTCGGAGTAGCCGAGCATGACCTCCTGCACGTCGCCGCGGAGCGAGACGAGACGGCGGTAGGAGGGGTCGGCGAGCATGCCGTCGAGGATGACGTCGGCGGCCTTCAGCTCGTCGGTGGTCTCCAGGAGCGGCACGATGCCGATCTTGGCCCAGCCGCCGTGCAGGTCGATCAGACCGGCCTCACGGGCCAGGACGGCGGCGGCGAACACGTCGTCGGCGCCCTGGCACATCGAGATGATGTACGACTCGATGACCTCGGGGCCGAAGCGCTCGAAGGACTCCTTGATCGTATGGAACACGCCGAGGGTCTTCTGTCCGGCCGCGTCCAGCGGGGCCGGCGTGGGCGCGAGGGGGCGGCGGGAGCGCAGCTCCTTGGCGAGCAGCTTCTGCCGGTAGTCGCGCGGCATGTCGGCGTACCGCCAGGACTCCTCGCCGAGCCGGTCGAAGAGCTGGCCGAGCGCGTGGTGGTGGGCGTCGGCGTGCTCGCGGACGTCCATGGTGGCGAGCTGGAGGCCGAACGCGGACAGGGTGCGGATGGTGCGGTCCATCCGGCCGTCGGCGAACAGCGCGCCGCGGTGCTCTCGCAGCGAGGTCTGGATCAGCGCGAGGTCGTGGACCAGCTCGGAGGTGCCGAGGTAGTCGCGCCCCTCCTGGTGCTGCGTGCCCTTCGCGAGGCGCTCGCGGGTGTTGACGAGCTTCTGGCGGATGCAGGTGGCCTTGAGCCGGTACGGCTCCTCGGCGTTGAGCCGCTTGTAGCGGGGGCTGATCTCCGGCAGGTTCTCCAGGTCGCGCTGGAGAGAGGTGAGGAGTTCCTCGGTCGCTCCCGCGTAGCGGATGGAGTTGGAGAGGAAGCCGCGCAGCTCGTCGACGAGTTCGAGGGCGTCGGTGATGCCGTGCTCGTGCTGGAGGATCAGCACGTCCCAGGTGACCTGCGGGGTCACGTTGGGGTTGCCGTCGCGGTCGCCGCCGATCCAGGTGCCGAAGGTCAGCGGGCGGGTCCCGGAGGGCAGCTCGACGCCGACGCGCTCCAGCTCGGCGGCGAGGTCCTCCAGGACGTCGCCGACGGCGCCGGCGTGCAGCTCGTCGAGGTAGTAGATGGCGTTGCGGGCCTCGTCGGCGGGCTCGGGGCGGACGACCCGGAGCTCGTCGGTCTGCCAGATGAGGTCGATGTTCTCGGCGAGCCGCAGGTCGTGGCGGCGCCGGTCGGCCTCGATGACCGGCGTCTCCAGGAGGGCGGCGATCCGGCGCAGCTTGTTGAGGACCGAGCGGCGGGCGGCCTCGGTGGGGTGTGCGGTGAAGACCGGCCGTACGTTGAGGTTCCGTACCGTCTCGCGGACGTGCTGCGGGTCGCCGTCCTTGAGCATGTCGGCGGTGCGGGCGAGCAGCCCGCCCTCGGCGGCGCGCTTCTCGCGCATCTCGCGGCCGCGGTGGACCTGCTCGGTGACGTTCGCCAGATGGAAGTACGTGGAGAAGGCGCGCACCAGCTTGGTGGCGGTCTCCAGATCGGTCTCGCCCAGCAGCTCGGCGGCTGCCTCGCCGTTCTCGCGGGTGAGGCTGCGGACCTTCTCGACGAGGTCGAGAAGCTCGTGTCCCTCCTGGCGGACGAGGGTCTCGCCCAGGAGGTCGCCCAGTCGGCGGATGTCGGAACGCAGCTCGGCGCTGGCGGTGGGGGTCTGGTCGGCACTGCTCACAGGTGCGGCTCCTTGCAGTGTTTGAGCACGTCTGGAGGGGTACTGGAGGCTTGCGGACCGCGCTGTCCGACGCACACAGGATAGGTGTCCACTCCCTGGACTCCGCCTTAGCCCCTCTTGCGCCCTCTTGCCGCGCGCCACCGCGCTGCCATACTTACGTCGCCGTAGGTTACGGAACCGTAGCCACGCGCTCCTTTCGTCCCATTCCGCTCACTTTCATCCTCGCCTTCATCCCTCATCCCTTCATCCCCAGGGGACAGCCATGACCACAAGCACCGAGATGCTCGAAACCGAACAGGACCTACCCTCCGGCACGCTCGGCGGGGACAAAAAGCGATCGATCGAGCAGATCACGCTGCTGCTGTTCATCACGGTGCCCTTCATCGCCTTGGTCGCGGCCGTGCCGCTGGCCTGGAGCTGGGGCGGCGTGTCCTGGCTCGATCTGGGCCTGCTGGTCGCGATGTACTACATCGGCTGCCACGGCATCACGATCGGCTTCCACCGCTACTTCACGCACGGCTCGTTCAAGGCCAAGCGTCCGCTGCGGATCGCCCTGGCGATCATGGGCTCGCTCGCGGTGGAGGGTCCGCTGGTGCGCTGGGTGGCGGACCACCGCAAGCACCACAAGTTCTCCGACGCCGAGGGAGACCCGCACTCGCCGTGGCGCTTCGGCGAGACCGTGCCGGCCCTGATGAAGGGGCTGTGGTGGGCGCACATCGGCTGGATGTTCGACGAGGAGCGCACGCCGCAGGCCAAGTACGCGCCCGATCTGATCAAGGACCCGGCGATCCGCCGGATCTCCCGCGACTTCATCTTCTGGACGATTCTGTCCCTGATGATCCCGCCGCTGATCGGCGGTCTGGTGACGATGTCCTGGTGGGGCGCGTTCACCGCGTTCTTCTGGGGTTCGCTGGTCCGGGTCGCGCTGCTGCACCACGTCACGTGGTCGATCAACTCGATCTGTCACGCGGTCGGCAAGCGCCCCTTCAAGTCCCGTGACCGCTCGGGCAACGTGTGGTGGCTGGCCGTGCTGTCCTGCGGCGAGTCCTGGCACAACCTGCACCACGCGGACCCGACCTCGGCCCGGCACGGGGTGCTGCGCGGCCAGATCGACTCCAGCGCGCGACTGATCCGCTGGTTCGAGCAGCTGGGCTGGGCGTACGACGTGCGCTGGCCGAACGCCACCCGGATCGAAGCCCGGCGCCGGGGCGAGCCCGCCGACGCGGCATGATGGAGAACGTGGCGATCGACGGCAGTACCAGCAGCAGCGAGAACAAGCCCCGGCGTGGCCGCCGGGTGCGGATGACGGGCGCGGAGCGCCGGGAGCAGCTGCTGGACATCGGCCGGACACTCTTCGCCGCGAAGGGCTTCGAGGGCACGTCGGTGGAGGAGATCGCGGCGAAGGCCGGGGTCTCCAAGCCGGTGGTGTACGAGCACTTCGGCGGCAAGGAGGGGCTGTACGCGGTCGTGGTCGACCGGGAGATGCGCCAACTGCTCGACATGGTGACCGGGGCGCTGACGGCGGGCCATCCGCGCGAGCTCCTGGAGCAGGCGGCCTTCGCGCTGCTCGACTACATCGAGCGGTACACCGACGGTTTCCGGATCCTGGTCCGCGACTCCCCGGTGGCCCAGTCGACCGGCACGTTCGCCTCGCTCATCAGCGACATCGCCACACAGGTCGAGGACATCCTGGGTCTGGAGTTCAAGGCCCGCGGCTTCGACCCGAAGCTGGCCCCGCTGTACGCGCAGGCGCTGGTGGGCAGCGTGGCGCTGACGGGCCAGTGGTGGCTGGACGTCCGCAAGCCGAAGAAGGCGGAGGTCGCGGCGCATCTGGTGAATCTGGCGTGGCACGGCCTGGACGGTCTCGAGCAGAAGCCGCGGCTGATAGGGCACCGCAAGAGCTGACGGTCCGATCCCGCACCACCCCCGCTCCCCGCACGGGCGCCCCGCCCCGGATCTCCGGGTGCGGGGCGCCCGTGCGTCACATCGGCTTCGTCGCGACGGCGAAGATGCGGCGGAAGGGGAAGACCGTGCCGTGCGGCCCCGGCGGGTACGCCTCGCGCAGCAGGTCGCGGTACTGGGCGAGGAAGGCGTCCGTCGCCTCCTGGTCACCCTCCAGTGCGGTCAGTACGGGGCGCAGGGCCGTGCCCTTGACCCAGTCGAGGACCGGGTCCTCACCCGGCAGGAGTTGTGAGTAGGTGGTCTCCCAGGTGTCGGTCCGGCAGCCGAGGTCGGCAAGGCGGTTCAGATAGTCGGCCGCGTCGAGGACATGGACGAATCGGCGCCCCTCGCCGTCGAGGCGGTCGCGCCATTGCGGGGTGTCGCAGAGCTCGCCGAGCAGGGCGTGACTGGGCGAGGTGAAATTGCCGGGGACCTGGAAAGCGAGGGTTCCGCCCGGCTTGAGACCGGCGATCCAGGCGGCGAAGGACTCGGGGTGGTTGGGGACCCACTGGAGGGCGGCGTTGGAGACGATCAGGTCGTAGGGCTCTTCGGGGACCCAGTGGGCGGCGTCCGCGCGCCGGAAGTCGAGCCAGCCGCCGCCGGCCGTCGTGCCGGCCCAGTCCTTCTCGGCCCGTTCCAGCATGTCGGGCGAGAGGTCGAAGCCGGTGATGTGGGCATCTGGCCAGCGGTCGGCGAGGAGGACGGTCACATTGCCGGGGCCGCAGCCGAGGTCGGCGATCCTGGCCGGGCGGCCGCTGGTGGGGAGAAGCGGTATTCGGGCGAGCAGGTCGAGGAACGGGCGGGTGCGGTGGCCGGAGTGTCGGAGGTACTGCTGCGGGTCCCACGTCGGTGCGGCAGATGCAGAAGATGGTGCGGAATGCATGTTCGAGCCCCCTTGCTGGAACGAGTTGCCGAAGCGGAACAGGGTTCCGGCCCGGTCCTTCCCCATAGTCCAGCGGAATATATCTTGACGTCAAGAGACTTTATGTCAACAGACCCTCTACACTGATCGACATGGAGGACGAGGTCGACCGGCTGGTCGCTGCATGGCGCCGCGAGCGCCCGGACCTCGACGTGGAACCGCTCGAGGTCCTGAGCCGCGTCTCACGGCTCGCCCGCCACCTCGACCGCGCCCGTCGGCTCGCGTTCTCCGAGCACCAGCTGGAGCCCTGGGAGTTCGACGTCCTGACGTCGCTGCGCCGCGCCGGCGCCCCGTACCAGCTCTCCCCCGGCCAGCTCCTCACCCAGACGCTGGTCACCTCGGGCACCATGACCAACCGCATCGACCGGCTCACCAAGAAGGGCCTCGTCGAGCGACTGCCCGACCCCAGCGACCGGCGCGGGGTCCTGGTCCGCCTCACCCCCGAGGGCCGCGACCGGGCCGACCAGGCGCTCGCCGGGCTGCTCGCCCAGGAGCGGGCCATCCTGGCCCAGCTCTCCCGCGCCCAGCGGGGTGAACTGGCCGGGCTGCTACGCCAGCTGACCGCCCCGTTCGACAACATCCCCGGCTAGGGCGCCCTCCAGCTCGGCGGGTCCGACACCGGCCCGGCGTGCCAGCGCGACCGCGGCCAGCGTGGAGTGCACGCCCAGCTTCCCGAGCACGTTCTGCATATGCGTACGGACAGTGTGCGGGGAGAGGAAGAGCCGCTCGGCGACGGCCTTGCGCCCCAGGCCCGCGACCATGCAGCGCAGCACCTCCCGCTCGCGCGGGGTCAGCGACTCCACGAGCTGTTCGCTCTCGGTGCGGTGCTTGCGGGCGGCCGTCAGCTCGCGCAGAACGCCGGTGAGGAGCGCGGGCGGCAGATGCGTCTCGTCGCGCAGGACACCGCGGATCACGGCGAGCAGCCGCTGCAGCGAGCAGTCCTTGGCCACCCAGCCCGAGGCTCCGGCCTGCAGCGCGAGCGCGGCCCGGTGGGCGTCGTCCTTCTCCGCGAGCACGACCGTACGGACGGCGGGCTGGGCCGAACGGACCCCGGCGACCAGTGAGATGCCGTCGACCACACCCTCCCCGTGGTCGGGTACGACCCGGGCCACCGCGACCGACGCCGTCGGCCCGGCCACCGTGCCCAGGTCGGCGTCGACCAGCATCACGTCGTACCGGCGCCCCTCGGCGACCGCGCGGTCCAGACAGCGCAGCGCGGCGGGACCGCTGCCCGCGGCGGAGACGTCGACGTCGGGCTCGGCCGCGAGGGCGGCTGCCAGCGACTCGGCGAAGATGCGGTGGTCGTCCACCACCAGAACCCGGATACGACCCACGGACACCCCCAAGTGTCGAGGAACGGACCGGCGCGGGTACGGCGCCGGGACGAGGGTCCGTCGTTCGCACGGCCGCCGCCGTGCAGTGACTGTTACCCCGTCCCGGGCGCCGTACCCGACTGGTCTCGCCCCCTGATCAGCACCGGCCCCCACCGGCGCTGTGCATCAGAGTACGGGCGGGGCGCCGCCACGGGAGGCGATTCGCAGAACTGGCCGAACGTCTCGGGTACGCCTGTGCCGCATGTGTCCGATCGCGACAGAAGTCGACAATTCCGGGGCTTTTCCTGTGCTTCTCCAGGTGCTTCAGAGCCGTCGCGCCCCCTCCGACGGCACCGCGGGGAAGATCCTCGGAGCGGCGAACCCGGCCTCGGCGAAGGCCTTCTCCACCGCGGCGGACACGGCCGCCGCCGCCCGCTCCTCGACCAGCACGATCGCCGAACCGCCGAAGCCACCGCCCGTCATCCGCGCCCCGAGCGCGCCCGCCGCGTTCGCCGCCTCGACGGCGAGGTCCAACTCGGGGCAGGAGACCCGCAGATCGTCCCGGAGCGAGGCATGGCCCTCCGTGAGGACGGGGCCGACGGCCCGCGCGTCACCGGCGTCGAGGAGCGCGATCGTCCGTTCGACCCGGTGGTTGTCCGAAACTACGTGGGTGACATAGCGGCGAACCGATTCGTCGCTCAAACGCGCGAGGGCGTCGGGCAGATGCACGTACGGGACTTCGCGCAGCGCGCGCACGCCGAGCGCCCGCGCACCCGCTTCACACCCGGCGCGGCGCGCCGCGTACGCGCCGTCCCCGAGCGCGTGCTTCACCCGGGTGTCCACGACGAGGAGCCGCAGCCCTTGCGCGGCCAGGTCGAAGGGCACCTGGCGGTACGAGAGGTCGCGGGTGTCCAGGAAGAGCGCGTGACCCTCGGCGGCGCACGCGGACGCCATCTGGTCCATCACCCCGCAGGGGACGCCGACGAAGGCGTTCTCCGCGCGCTGGGCGACAACAGCGAGTTCGGGACGGCTCAGACCGAGCCCGAACAGGTCGTTCAGGGCGAGCGCGGTGACGACCTCCAGGGCGGCGGAGGACGAGAGCCCGGCGCCGGTCGGGACGGTGGAGGCGAGGTGGATGTCCGCCCCGGTGACCGGGTGGCCCGCCTCGCGCAGCGCCCAGACGACACCGGCCGGGTACGCGGCCCAGTCGGTGCTCGCGAGCGGTTCGAGCGCGGAGACGTCGAGTTGGACGATGCCGCCCTCGATGTCGGCGGAGTGGACCCGCAGGGTGCCGTCCGTCCGCCGGGCGACGGCCGCCACCGCCGTGTGCGGCAGGGCCAGCGGCATGACGAAGCCGTCGTTGAAATCGGTGTACTCACCGATCAGGTTGACGCGCCCGGGGGCGGCCCAGATGCCCTCCGGCTCCACCCCGTACAGCGCCTCGAACTCCGCCAGTACGCTCATGCGCTTCCCTGCTCCCTCTCTCGCGCGAACGCCCAGGCGTCGCGCACGATGTCCGCCAGGTCCGGGCGGGACGGAATCCAGCCGAGCCGCTCGCGCGCGGCCTCCGCCGAGGCGACGAGCACCGCCGGGTCGCCGGGCCGGCGCGCGGCCGTCACCTCGGGAACCGGATGCCCGGTCACCTTACGGACGGTCTCGACGACCTCGCGCACGGAGAAGCCGTTGCCGTTGCCGAGGTTGCAGATCAGATGCTCGCCGGGCGTCATGGCGCCGAGCGCGAGCAGATGGGCCTCGGCGAGGTCGGCGACGTGGATGTAGTCGCGTACGCAGGTGCCGTCCGGGGTCGGGTAGTCGTCGCCGTAGACGCTGATCGCCTCGCGCCGGCCGAGGGCGACGTCGAGGACGAGCGGGATGAGGTGCGACTCGGGCTCGTGGCGCTCGCCGCAGCCGCTGTACGCGCCCGCCACGTTGAAGTAGCGCAGCGAGACCGCGGCGAGGCCGTGGGCGGCGCACTCGCCGCCGATCATGTGGTCGACGGCCAGCTTGGACGCGCCGTAGGGGCTCGTCGGAGCGGTCGCCGCGGACTCCGTGATCGGCACGGACTCCGGCTCGCCGTAGGTGGCGGCCGTGGAGGAGAAGACCAGCCTGCGGACGCCCGCCCCGCGCATGGCGGCGAGCAGGGCCGTCGTCCCGCCGACGTTGTTCTCCCAGTACTTCTCGGGCTTGGCGACCGACTCGCCGACCTGGGAGAACGCGGCGAAGTGCAGGACGCCGTCGTACGAGCCGTCCAGCCACTTCGCGGCGTCCTGGATGCGGCCCTCGATGAACTCGGCGCCGGCCGGGACGCCTTCGGCGAAGCCGGTGGAGAGGTCGTCGAGGACGGTGACCTCGTGCCCGGCCTCCAGCAGATGCTGGGCGACCGTGCTCCCGACGTAGCCCGCGCCGCCTGTCACCAGGTATTTGAATGTCGCAGCCCTCATGGGGTCGCCACCTCTCGGAGTCGCTCGGCCGCCGCCTCCGGCGGCACGTCGTTCATGAACGCGCCCATGCCGGACTCGGTGCCCGCGAGGTACTTCAGTCTGCCGGGCGCCCGCCGGACGGTGAAAAGCTCCAGGTGCAGCCCGAACTCCTCCCGGTCCTCGCCGGTGAACGGCGCCTGGTGCCAGGCGGCGATGTAGGGCGTGGGCGGCTCCCCCGGACCGAAGATCCGGTCGAAGCGCCTCAAGAGTTCCAGATAGATCTGTGGGAAGGCTGTGCGCGCCGCGTCGTCGAGCGCCCGGAGATCGGGCACGCGGCGGGTCGGGTGGAGGTGGATCTCGTACGGCCAGTGCGCGGCGTAGGGCACGAAGGCGATCCAGTGCTCGGTCTCCAGGACCACGCGGACGCCGTCGGCCCGCTCGCGGGCGACGAGGTCGTCGAAGAGATTGCGTCCGGTACGGGCCCGGTGCTCGGCGGCGTTGCGCCGCATGAGAGCCGTACGGGGAGTGGTGTACGGGAACGCGTAGATCTGGCCGTGGGGGTGGCCGAGGGTGACGCCGATCTCGGCGCCCCGGTTCTCGAAGCAGTACACCTGCTCGACGCCGGGCCGCTCGGCGAGTTCGGCGGTCCGGTCGGTCCAGGCGTCGAGGACGAGCGCCGCCCGCTCGGGGGTGAGGTCGGCGAAGGACGCGTCGTGGTCGGAGGTGAAGCAGACGACCTCGCACCGCCCGGCGTCGCCGGCGAGCGAGGGGAAGCGGTTCTCGAAGACGGCGACCTCGTAGTCCGGGGACGGGATCTCGCTCAGCCGCCCGTCCCGGGAGGGGCAGAGCGGGCACTCGTCGGCGGGCGGGTGGTAGGTCCGTGCCTGCCGGTGCGAGGCGATGGCGACCGAGTCCCCGAGCAGCGCGTCGTACCGGATCTCCGAACGGGAGGAGACGGGGTCGAGAGGCCGTGCGTCGGCGGCGTCACGGACGGCGTCGTCGCGCCGGTCGTAGTAGATGAGCTCGCGCCCGTCGGCGAGTGTGGTGACGGTCTTCTTCACGGGGTGTCCTCACCGGGGAACCAAACAGAACCACGCACAAGGAACCACAATCAAACATCCGCGTCAACGCCAAGGGTCGGGATGTGGGCATACGTTCCGCTGGGCGGATCCCGGGACGGGGTGGGGGCGCCGGCACGGAGGCCGGCGCCTCGTCGCGAGTGCTGCCGTGAGACCCCTAGGGCGTGTCCGGCGGGTCCGCGGCGCGGGCCGCGGACCCGGCCATGAGCCGCCGGACAGGGCCTAGGGCCGCTCGCTCCGGGCCCCCGGCACATGGGCCCGATCCAGCAACCCGGTCCGCGCGGCAAGCGCCGCCGCCTCCAGGCGCGACCCCACCCCCAGCTTCATCAGCACCCGCTGCACATGCGTCCGCGCCGTGCTCGGCGCGATCCCCATGCCCGCGGCGATCAGCCGGGTGTCCTCCCCCTCCGCCACCCGGACGAGGACCTCGACCTCCCGCGGCGTGAGCATTCCGAGGAGACGCTGCCCTTCGTCGTCCGGCTGCACCGCCGGATTGAGCAGCTCGGCGAAGGCCCCCTGGAGGAGTTGCGGCGCCACCGCCGCCTCCCCCGCCCGCGCCTTGATCAGCGCCCGCTCGACGCCCTCGATGCGCTCGTCGTGCCGTACGTACCCCGAGGCGCCGGCCGCGAAGGCCGCCGCGATCCCGCGCGGCGAGGGCACCGGACCGAGCACGACCACGGCCACCTGCGGCCGCTCGCGCTTGATCCGCACGATCGGGTCGAAGACGCCCGGCTCGGCCGGCGCGGCCGTGCCGAGCAGACACACCTCCGGGGCCCGGCTCACCACCAGCTCCGCGGCGCCCGCCACCGGGGCGGCCGCCGCGAGCACGCGGTGCCCGCGCAGTTTCAGTGCCGAGGCGAGCGCCTCGGCGAGAAGTCGGTGGTCGTCGACCACCATGAGCCGCACGCCCATCGAGGTACCCCTTAGATCCCCCCTGAAGCCGTCCCCCGGCCCCAGCCACTCCGATGACCCGGCAAACTACACGCTCCTGGGGGCATACGTTCCCGAACTCCGACGGAATGCCACCCACGGGCCGAAATCACCTTGATTGGCCGCCCCCTGGCGGAACGTCAGCTTCCGTCCCACGGCGCATTAGCATGATCACAACCCACAGGAAGAGAGAAACGAACCCATGCGCATGCGTGGCATCTCCGTCGCCCTCGCCGCCGTCGCGGCCGCCCTGGCCGTGCCGGCCACCGCGACCCCCTCGCAGGCCGCCGCCCCGGTCAGCAAGGTGTACCTGACGACGCCGTACGCGAAGATCGTCGCCTACTGGACGTGGAAGGCGGACCGGCTGGACCCCGTCGGCATGTCCGTCCAGGACACCGCATCGGACGGTTACGCGGTCAGCATCCGGCTCGTCACCGAGTCGAACGCGCAGGGCAGGCGCTACTGGCCCATCCACACGGTGACCACCGGCGCCGGCACGGGCCTGAACCGGACGACCTACGCGATCACCGGCCACTCGCCGCAGAGGGCATGGGTCGAGACGTGCAAGTGGAAGGGCGGCAACCGGTACGACTGCCGTATCTCGGAGATCACGCACAACCCGATCGACGACTCCAGCGTGTCGGGCTGATCCACCGCACCACACCGGGCACCCCGGACACACCGACGGCCCGGCGCATCGACATCGTCGACGCGCCGGGCCGTCCCGGTCTCCGGCGGGGCTCAGTTCGTGCTGAACCCCAGCGCCAGGTACTTCTTGTCGTTCGTCGAGGACGACTCACGCGGCTTGCTGATCATCAGCGCGGAGATGAACATCCGGCCGTTCCCGAAGAGGATCTCGGAGTAGTCCTCGCTGAAGGTGTCCTCCGCGTCGCGCACCGTCTTGTCCGACGGGTTCTCCATCAGCACCGTCGACTTCATCGTGCCGCCGTCGATGGAGACGATCTGCCCGCCCTTGTCGTACGGCGGAACCTTGTACGCGATGAGGTTGCCGCCGTCCATCCGCAGCGGGACCAGCGTGTAGCGGTCGCCTGCGTCCGCCTTCTCGGGGGTCGGCTTCCCGGTGGCCAGGTCGAACGAGACGATCTCGTTGGTCTCGTCGCCGTACTCCCCGGTGGAGCCCTCGTGCTCCTCGGTCGGCACGTAGAGCCGGTTGTTGCCGACGAGCACCTTGGTGCACTCCTCGACCGTGGTCGAGCGGCAGCGGCCCGCGAAACGGTCCGCGTTGGCGGCGATCTTCGCCTTCAGCTTGCCGGTCTTCTCGTCGATCGAGAAGAAGTCCGAGATGCCGCTGCCGTCACCGGCGGTGTCGCCGACGTCGGCGGCCACGACCAGGGGCTTGGTCGAGATGATCGACGCGTACTCCACACCCGTGGGCATCTTGTACTGCGAGATCGGCGCGCCCGTCGTCGGGTTGAGGTTCTGGATGATGACGTACCGGGCGTCGTACGAACCGCACTTGCGTGCCGCGACGAGACCCTCGCCGCCGCCGTATCCCATGTCGAAGCAGTTCTGGGCATCCGTCTGCGGCTTCCAGCGCGGGTTGCCGTTGGCCAGGTCGAAGGCGGCGCCGCCGTCCGTGCCGCCGGCCGCGACGGTCGTGCCGCTCAGCGTGACCTCGCTGAACCGCACCTTCTGGTCGCCGGCCGTACCCCCGGTGACCGACGTCGACCACACCAGCTTGCCGGCGGCCAGGTCGACCACGCCGACCTCGGTGCACTGCTGGTAGTACTTCGGCGGGACACGCTTGGTCGCCTCGAAGAGGATCGGCACCTTGTAGTCCGCCGTGACATGGCGGGAGGTGGCACAGACCTGGCCCGGCAGGGGCAGCGTCCACAGCACGCTGCCCTTGTCGAGGTCGTACGCGACGATCGAGTTGACGCCCGTCTTCACGAACGCCTTGTCCGTAATCCAGGAGCCGCCCACGTCCGTGAGGTCCGCGACCTTCGGCTCGGGCAGCTGGAAGGACAGCTTGGCCTGGGTGTCGGCGGGGACCTTCTCCTTGCCTTTGCCGCCGAGCCCGTTGCCCTTGTCCTGGCCCTGGCCCTGGGTCGAACCGGAGCCGCCCTTGGCGTTGTTGTTCTCCTCACCGCCACCGGAGTTGGCGTACCAGATGCCGCCGCCGACGATCAGCGCGACGGCGACCACGGCGGCGATGACGATCTGCATCTGCGCGGACAGCTTCTTGCCGCCGGCGGCCGGCACGGGCGCCTGCGGGTACTGCGGCTGGGTCGGGTAGCCGTACGGCGGCTGCTGGGGCTGCGGCTGCTGCGGGTATCCGTACTGCTGGGTCGGCGGCTGCTGGGGGTATCCGTACTGCGGCTGCGTGGGCGGCTGCTGCGGATAGCCGTACCCGGGGCCGGGCTGCTCGGGCGGCGGAGTCGGCGCGCCGAACCCACCCGGCGGGGGGTCCTGGGGCGCGCCGAAGCCCCCCTGGGGCGGGCCGGGCGGCTGGTTCGGCGGGGGGCCCGGGGGCTGGTTCGGCGGGGGCGGCGGTGGCTGCGTCATGGCGTGGGTACCTCTGAAGTGTCGGAAGGCGGGCGGGAATCGGTGCTACTTGCCGAAGGCCATCAGCGTCTCCTTCTCCCGCTCCTCGTCGTCGGTCGTGCCCACGATGAGACTCTGCACAAGGATGTACCGGCCGTCGACGTACAGTGCCGGGGAGGCGTAGTAGCGCGACTCGGCGCGCCCCGCGGCGCGCGGAACACGGAGCAGCTCGACGGCCTTGGTCGCGCCCGGCGCGACGGTGGCCAGCGAGCCGGGCTCGTCGAGCAGCGCCGCCATCCGGACGACCAGAGAGCCGCCCTCCATCCGCAGCGGCCAGGCCGTGCGTCCCGGCATCCCGGGAATGCGCCGGACCACCTTGCCGGTGCCGAGGTCGAAGGCGACGATCTCGTTGGCCTTGTCCTTGGACGCCCCGGCGGTGGCCATGTAGACGGTGGTGCCGTCCGCGACGACCTGACAGCGTTGCAGGTTGCCGTCGTGGGTGGACTCGTCCGCGCACCCTTCGGCGTACTGGCCGTCCCCCTTGAGCGACGTGCGCTTCGTTCCGTCCTCGTTGAGGACGACGATGCCGTGGCCGCCCTGGGCACGGTAGGTGGCCGAGACGACGAGCGGCCGTACGGAGAGGACGTGGTCCACCCGGTAGCCGACCGGGAGCCGGTACTTCCAGCGGGACTTGCCCGTCACCGGGTCCACCTCGTGGATCTCCTCCTGCGGCTTCTCCGCGTCGGAGGTCGGGCAGGAGACCGCGGCGACGAGCTTGGGGCCGCCCGCGTACGCGTACGGCTGGCACTCGCTCTTGTCCCACCGGCCGAACAGCTGCTTGCCGTCGCTGAGGCGGTAACCGGTGGAGTATCCGTGCCGGCCGAAGGTGACCGTGCCGCCGCTCATCGCGATCGAGTAGTCGCTCATGAAGTCGAAGTCACCCTCCTTCGCGACCTTCTGCTGCCAGCCGACCTTGCCGGCGCGCAGGTCGACCATCTGGAGCCGGCGGCACTCGTCCGTCTCCGCGTGGAGGCGGTCCTTGAGGGCGAGGGCGATCTTCCCGTCCTCGGAAGGCAGATGCGGCGCCTTGCAGACCTCGGTGTCCAGGGTCAGTCGCCACTTCACCGTGCCGTCCTTCACCGAATGAGCGGTGACCGTGCGGTACATGGCGGTGACGACGACGTCCCCGACGTGCCAGGGGCCGAAGACGAAGCCACCGAGCTGGGGCACGTCGATGTCGTTCTTGCGGACCCAGAGCACGGAGGCGTCACCGGGTGCGCGGCCCGCGTTGTAGCGGGCCGCGGCGGCGGCGTCCGGGGCGGGCGGACCCGAGGGCTTCGCCGTGGACTTCGTCGGGGCGGGACTCCCGCTCGGGGACGCCTTCTTGTCGTCCTTACGCCCGTCGCTGCCGCCGAGGGCGTACCAGGTCACGCCGCCGACGGCGAGCAGCGCCGCCACGACGGCCGCGATCACGGCGGTCGTGCGGCGCCCGCGGCCGCCGGGCGGCTGCGGCTGCGTCGGCGGTTGCTCCTGCGTCGGCGACGGGGGCGGTCCGTAGGGGCCAGGCTGCCCGCCGCCGTACGGGTTGAGTCGTCCGTACGGCCCGTGGGTCGGCGGGGGCGGGCCCGGCTGTTGCGGTGTCGTCATCGGATTCGGACAGCCCTCACTTGCTGAAGGCCATCATCGTCTTCGTTTCCTTCTCTTCCTTGTCGTTCGAGGCGCTCACCCGTCCGGCGGACACCACGAACGTGCCGTTGCCGTAGGCGTAGCCCGCGTCGTAGAAGGTGTTCTCGATCTGGGCCGTCGCCGCCGGGTGCTGGAGCAGGATCTTCGGCGTGCCGCCGGTCGGGGCGAGCGTGGCGACCGCGCCGCCGGTGTCGTACGAGGCGTCCATGTAGAGCAGGACGTCCGCACCCTCCATGCGCAGCGGGGTCATGGTCCGCTCGGCCGGGGCCGAGGCGCGCCACTTGGACTTGCCGGTGTTCAGGTCGAAGGCGACGACCGCGTTGGCGGTGCCGTAGGCGGCCTCGGTGGCCATGTAGAACGTGTTGGCGTCGGCGGCGACGCCGGTGCAACCCTGGAGGTTGCGGCCGAAGATGACGAGTCCGCCGCCGCACTTGGGCGCGTACTTGTCCTTGCCGCCCTCGATCTGGGAGCGGAGCTTGCCGTCCGGCGTGACGGCGAACACGGTCCACTTCTTCTCGTCACGCTGCTGGGCGGAGACGACCAGCGGGTTCACCGAGTAGATCTTGTCGACTTCCCAGTTGGGCTGGAGCTTGAAGGTCCACCGGGGCTTTCCGGTGTTCGGGTCGACCTCGCTGATCTGCTCCTGCTTGTTCTTGTAGTCGCTGGTGGGGCAGCTGGCGGCGGCGATCAGCTTCTGCCCGCCCGCGAAGGCGTACGGCTTGCAGCCGCTGGTCGGACCTGTGAAGAGGTCGCGCCCGTCGGCGAGGGAGTAGCCGTGCGAGTTGCCGGTGCCGGCCGCGGTCACCGTGTTGCCGCTGATGGCGATGGTGGTGTCGGACAGCGCGCTGAAGCCGGTGCCCTTGGGGACGGACTTCTTCCAGCCGACCTTGCCGGTCTTCAGATCGACCTTCTGCAGCTCGGTGCACTTGGCGCGGTCGCCCGCGCTGTCGTTGACTCCGATGACGAGGCTGCCGTCGGTGGCCGGCTCGGGCGCGGTCGTGCACAGCTCGAAGGGCAGGTCCAGGTGCCACTTCGCGGAGCCGTCGCTGAGGCTGTAGCCGTCGAGGCTCTTGTACATGCCCTTGACGACGACGTCGCCGACGATCCACGGGCCGAAGACGTCGGCGCCGTTGCGGGGCAGGTCGACGTTGTTCTTCAGCAGCCAGTTGATCTTCGCTTCGCCGGGCTTGCGGCCGGCGTTGAGGTCGTCCTCGGCGTTGCGGCCGTCGCCGCTGCCGTCGCCCTGGTCCACGGACTCGGTCGGCTTCGGGGCGCCGCTGGTCGCCGTCGGCTTGGCGACCGGCTCCTTCTCGTCGTCACCGCTGAGGGCGAACCAGGTGCCTCCGCCGATGACGAGGAGCGCCGCCGCGGCCGCGGCGATGATGACGCCGGGCTTGCCCTTGAAGGGGCCGCCCCCGGAGGGGGTGGGAGCGGCGGGGTACTGGGGCTGGGTCGGGTAACCGCCGTAGGGACCCGGCTGTTGGCCGTAGGGCCCCGGCTGTTGGGCGTACGGGCCGGGCTGCGGCTGCTCGCCGTACGGCCCCGGCTGCGGCTGCTGCGGGTAGCCGTAGCCGGGCTGCGGAGCCTGCTGCGGATAGCCGTAACCGGGCTGCGGCGGCTGGTTGTACGGACCGGGCGCGGCGGGCGGCGGCGTCTGCGGAGCCGGCGGCGTCTGCGGCGTCTGCGGCGGGGCCGGAGGCATCGGCGGGACGCCCTGGCTGCCCTGGTTCGGGTCCGGAGCGCCGAAGCCCGGCGGCTGGTTGCTGGGCGGCTGGGTCATCAGCGCGTTCCCCCTTGATGTGAGCGGGTTTTCTTTCTACCACTCAGGGGATGGCGCAAAAGCGACCGGTCCGCCCCTTGTTCCCAAGGGAGGACCGGTCCGTGATGCCGCCGTTACGCGTTCTGCACGGCTTCTCTACGCGTCCTCGGCCAGTTCCAGCCAGCGCATCTCCAACTCCTCGCGCTCCCCCGCCAGTTCCCGCAGCTCCGCGTCCAGCTTCGCGACCTTCTCGAAGTCCGTGGCGTTTTCGGCGATTTGTGCGTGCAGCTTGGCCTCCTTCTCGGAGACCTTGTCGAGCTGCCGCTCGACCTTCTGCAGCTCCTTCTTGGCGGCGCGCGCGTCGGCGGCGGAGACACCGGGCTTCTGCTGCGCGGTCTGCGCGGCGGCCGGAGCCGGTACTGACGCCTCGATCATCCTCTGGCGCCGCTCCAGGTACTCGTCGATGCCGCGCGGCAGCATCCGCAGCGTCTGGTCGCCGAGCAGCGCGAACGTCCGGTCCGTGGTGCGCTCGATGAAGAACCGGTCGTGGGAGATGACGACCATCGAGCCCGGCCAGCCGTCGAGGAGGTCCTCCAGCTGGGTCAGGGTCTCGATGTCCAGGTCGTTGGTGGGCTCGTCGAGGAAGAGCACGTTCGGCTCGTCCATCAGGAGGCGCAGCAGCTGGAGCCGGCGCCGCTCGCCACCGGAGAGGTCGCCGACCGGCGTCCACTGCTTCTCCTTGGAGAAGCCGAACTGCTCGCACAGCTGACCGGCCGTCATCTCCCGGCCCTTGCCGAGGTCGACCCGGTCCCGGATCTGCTGGACGGCCTCGAGGACCCGCAGCGTCCCGGGCAGCTCGGTGACGTCCTGGGAGAGGTAGGCGAGCCGTACGGTCTTGCCGACGACGACCTTCCCGTCGGCGGGCTGGATGTCGCCCTGGGTCACGGCCGCGTCTGCGAGTGCCCGCAGCAGGGAGGTCTTGCCGGCACCGTTGACACCGACCAGGCCGATGCGGTCGCCGGGCCCGAGCTGCCAGGTGAGGTGCTTGAGCAGCGTCTTGGGGCCGGCGGTGACGGTGACGTTCTCCAGGTCGAAGACCGTCTTGCCGAGGCGGGCGTTGGCGAACTTCATCAGCTCGGAGGTGTCGCGCGGCGGCGGCACGTCGGCGATCAGCTCGTTGGCGGCCTCGATGCGGTAGCGGGGCTTGGAGGTGCGGGCGGGGGCGCCGCGCCGCAGCCAGGCGAGCTCCTTGCGCATCAGGTTCTGCCGCTTGGTCTCCTCCGTGGCCGCGATGCGCTCGCGCTCGGCGCGGGCGAAGACGTAGTCGGAGTAGCCGCCCTCGTACTCGTGCACGTCACCGCGCTGCACGTCCCACATACGGGTGCAGACCTGGTCGAGGAACCAGCGGTCGTGGGTGACGCAGACGAGCGCGGAGCGCCGCTCCTGGAGGTGCTTGGCGAGCCAGGCGATGCCCTCGACGTCGAGGTGGTTGGTGGGCTCGTCCAGGACGATCAGGTCCTGGTCCTCGATGAGGAGCTTGGCGAGCGCGATCCGGCGCCGCTCGCCACCGGAGAGCGGCCCGATGATCGTGTCGAGGCCCTTCTCGAAGCCGGGCAGGTCGAGCCCGCCGAAGAGCCCGGTGAGCACATCGCGGATCTTGGCACTGCCGGCCCACTCGTGATCGGCCATGACGCCGATGACCTCGTGCCGGATGGTGGCCTTCGGGTCGAGCGAGTCGTGCTGCGTGAGCACCCCGAGCCGCAACCCGCCACTGTGCGTGACGCGGCCGGTGTCGGCCTCCTCCAGCTTGGCGAGCATCCGGATGAGGGTGGTCTTGCCGTCGCCGTTGCGGCCCACGACGCCGATCCGATCGCCCTCGGAGACGCCGAGCGAGACACCGTCGAGCAGGGCACGGGTGCCGTACACCTTGCTGACAGCCTCGACATTGACCAGATTGACGGCCACTTTGACTCCTGTACGGGGGGATGGATCGACGTCCAAGGGTAGACGCCGGGCCGGTGGGACGGCGTGCGGCGTTCCTCCGGGCTCCGTCCCCGCCCCGGGCACCCGCTAGCAGCGGGCGAGGCTGCCGCTCCCCCCGGTGGTCTTGTCGGCGAACACCCAGCCCTCGGTCTCCGTGCCCTGGATGCGGGCGTAGATCCACTTGTTGCCGTAGGCGTTGGTGACGTAGCAGTGGTAGTAGATCTTCACGCCGTCCTTGACCGCGGTCACCCAGCCGCACTCCGCGTACGGCCCGGTGTAGAGGTGGGAGTTCTGGGACAGGTAGCCGTAGCCGTCGCTGCGGTTCGAGTGGGCCCAGCCGGTGCAGGCCGTCGACACCGGGGCGGGCTCCTTCACCGTGGGGCTGGGCGTGGTCCCGGAGGTGCCGGACGGGGCCGCGGTCGGTGTTTCACCGCCGTTGCCGGGCGTCGGCGTGGGGCTTGCCTCGCTGCCCTCGTCCCCGCGACCGTCCGTCCCCTTCGACGGGGTGCCGGTCTGCGTCTCGCCGGGTGCCATGGACGTCAGGTCCCCCGGGGAGGTCGGGCCGTCGGCCGTGCCGCCCGTACCGGACATGTCGCCGTCGGCCGGGGCGCTCGCCGTGGGGCGCGCCGCGTTCGAGCCGCCGCCGCCCGTGTCTTGCCGCGTGTCCATCAGGGCGTAGGCGACCCCGCCTCCGGTGAGCACGGCGGCGGCCGCCACGGCGGCGACGGTGCGGGTGCGGCGGCGCGCGCGGACGGTCGCCGTACGGGTCTCGGAGCGGCTGCCGCCCCCGGCGGGTACGCCCGGCTGCATGCCCGGCTGCATGCCCGGCTGCATGCCCGGCTGCGGAAGGCCGGCGTGGGGGTGGGTCGGCGTGTAGGCGGCGCCCGCCGGCTGAGGGGCGGGGTGGGGGAACGGCGCGGCGGCAGGGCCGGGGAACGGCGGGGTGACGGGCAGCGGGGTCGGTGCCGGTACGGGGCCCGGCGCGAGGTTCATCGTCCCGCCGGCGGCGACGGCCTCCAGCATCTCGCGCGCCTGGGCGGCGTCCGGCCGGTGCTGCGGGTCCTTGGCCATCAGCGCCTGGAGCACCGGCGTGAGCGGTCCCGCTCGCCGCGGCTCCGGCAGCGATTCGCCGACGATCGCGGCCAGCGTGGACCACACCGATGTACGGCGGAAGGGCGAAGCGCCCTCCACGGCCGCGTACAGCGTCATGCCGAGCGACCAGATGTCCGACGCGGAACCCGGTTCCTGGCCCTGCGCGCGCTCCGGCGGCAGATAGTCGAGGGAGCCGACGATCTGACCGCTCTGGGTCAGCTTGGCCATGGCGTCGTCGCCGGAGGTCTCCATGGTGGCGATGCCGAAGTCGGTGAGCACGACACGGCCCCCACGCTCGAGCAGTACGTTGCCGGGCTTGACGTCCCGGTGCAGCACCCCGGCCCGGTGCGCCGCGTCGAGCGCGTCCATCAGCTTGGCGCCGATCGCGGCCGCTTCGCGCGGGTCCAGCGGGCCGCGCTCCGTCAGCACGTCGTCGAGGGAGGGCCCGTCGACCAGCTCCATGACGATGACCGGCAGCCCCCGCTCCTCGACCACGTCGTGCACGGTGACCACACCGCTGTGCCGGATACGGGCGGCGGCCTGCGCCTCCCGCTGCATACGGACCCGCAGATCGGCCAGTTCGGCCGGGGAGGCGTCGGTGTAGGCCCGCAGGACCTTGACGGCGACCTCGCGGTTCAGCAACTGGTCCACCGCCCGGGCGACCACACCCATGCCACCGCGACCGATCGTCGCGGTCACGCGGTATCGCCCGCCCAGAACCTCGCCGACCAGATCCGCGCCGTTCGCCCCCGTCACCTGTCACACCCCGTCCGTCGCACCGCTCAGATCCACCGCTTGGCTCACACCAGCCTAGGGGTACACGCTCGAACGGGTTCGCACGGCCCGCCCTCGGCGCGCAGGTGAGCCCCGGCGCGGGCCGCACCTCGACCGGTCGCCATACCGCCCCAACAGGCGTGACTGACAATGCATCTGATGTGAAGTCAGGATGTTTGTGCGTTCCGCCCACGACCCGCCCGTTCGACCAGGAGCCAGCCCGCCAGGGCCATCGCCACCGCCGCGGGGGCGGTGACCTCGACCGCGATCAGCGTCGCCGAGTGACCCTCCAGCAGGCCGCCGAAACCGACCATGGACAGGCCCAGGACGCCGAAGAGGGCCAGGGTGATGCCGAGGGCGGCGAGAAGGCCGCCCGAGCCCGTGGCGGGCGCCGTCGCGACGGGCCGTTCGAAGCGGCGGAAGGCGGCGACGAGCAGGGTCGTGAGGACGGCCGCGGCGGCGATACGGAGAGGGACCTGGGCCCACCAGGCGGCGCTCCCGGGCTCGGGGAGCCGCACGCCGACCGCCAGGAGCGTGCCGTACACCCCGAGCATCGCGGTCAGGTGCCAGAGGAACGCGGTCATCGCGATCCCGTTCGCGGCGACGACCTTGTGCCAGACGCCCGCCCGCGCGGCGAACCGGGCCCCGGGGCCTCGCAGCAGCTCCACCGCGCCGACGAGCCAG
The DNA here is from genome assembly GCF_040645695.1 of Streptomyces sp. NPDC046712. NCBI lineage: Bacteria > Bacillati > Actinomycetota > Actinomycetes > Kitasatosporales > Streptomycetaceae > Streptomyces > Streptomyces sp. NPDC046712. Next base: position 138,579 of record NZ_JBEYYW010000009.1, read on the forward strand.
AGGCCGTGGCAGAGGAGGGCCAGGGTCGGCGGGGCCATGTTGGAGACCTTCTCGCCCGGCATCCCGACCATGGAGAGCGGGTACGGCCCGAGGGCGACGAGGAGGCCCGCGCCGAGCAGGCCGCCCGCGGCGAGGACGCCGGGCAGGCGGATCATCCCGTCGGCCCGGAGGAAGCCGAGCTGGTGGATCGCGAGCCAGACGAAGGCGAAGTTCAGGAACTCGACGAAGGGCACGTCGAGCGCGAACCGCAGGACGTCCACGGCGACCGCGCCGCCCGCGAGCGCGGCGAAGGCGCCCCAGCCCCACCGCTCGTGGAGCTTCAGGAGCGGCGGGGTGAACGCCACCATGGCGAGGTAGATGCCGATGAACCACAGCGGCTGGGTGACGAGCCGCAGCGCGACCCCGGTCAGCCCGTCGTCGTCGACGCCGAGGAGTTGGACCACCAGCGCGACGGCCCCCCACACCCCGACGAAGACCATCGTCGGCCGCAGCAGCCGCTGGAGCCGGGCGCGCAGGAAGGCGGCGTACTGGGGACGGGAGCGGTGGGCGAGGGCGTGCGAGAAGCCGCCGACGAAGAAGAACACCGGCATGACCTGGAACACCCAGGTCACCACCTGGAGCTCCGGCACGACGGCGAGCAGATTCCCCACGGACCCGTCGGCGGTCACCGCGGCCATCAGCCAGTGGCCGAGGACCACGACCCCGAGCGAGGCGACCCGCAGCAGGTCGACGTACCGGTCCCGCGTCGCGGGTGTGGCGGCGGCGAGCTCCCGCGCGCTGACTCCGCTGATTCCGCTGTTTCCCATACGCGTACGGTCCCGCGGACACCCCACGGGCCGTCAGGGCGCGGATACTCAACCGGCACCTGAGTACGGGCGCCCCCGACGCGGCAGTGCCAACTGGCCCCAAGCCGTCGGCCACGCGGGCGATCCCTCGGCCATGCCTCCCACCGACCTGGACTGACGCGTCGTCATCTTTCTTCTGGTGCCGGGCACCCGGCGCCTCGTGCCCGCCCCCCCCAAGGAGAGGCCCCCATGTCCCGACTCCCCCGCCTGGCCGCCGTCGCCACGGCCACCCTCGCGCTCACCGTCCTCGTGTCAGTCCCCACCTCGGCAAGCGAAGCGAGATGGGGGTCCTCCCGGCCATCGGTCGGGGGAGAGCCGACCGTGTCGGACCCACGCGTCGTCGCCCACTTCGACTTCGCCCAGGGGCAGACCGCGGAGAACATCGTCCTCGAACCCGACGGCTCCGCCATCGTGTCCTTCTCCAACGCCCGCCAGGTGGCCCGCGTCGACAAGCAGGGGACGGTCACGATCCTCGCGACCTTGCCCCCGGTGGCGAACCCGAACACCCCCGTCATCGGCGTGGCCGCGACCACGGGGGTCACGCGAGCCCACGACGGCACCATCTACGTCGTCTACGCCACCGGGACGAGCGAGACCGGCGTCTGGCGCATCGGGCCCGACGGCAGCGGCCCCGAACAGATCGCGGAGCTGCCGACCAACGGGTTCCCCAACGCCATCGACATCGACGAGGAGTGCGGCACGCTCTACGTCGCCGACTCGGTGCTCGGGACCGTGTGGAGCGTTCCGCAGGACGGCGGGCCGCGTACAGCCTGGGCGACGGGGACCGAACTCCAGCCGCTCCCCGCCCCCGACGGCCTCGTCGGCGCCAACGGCCTCAAGGTCCACAACGGCGCCGTGTGGGTGTCCAACACCGACCGGCAGACCCTGCTGCGCATCCCGATCCGCCACGACAAGACCGCCGGCGCGATCGAGACCAGGGCGACCGGGCTCAGCTGGATCGACGACTTCGACTTCACCGGTCGCGGAGACACGGTCCTCGCCGCGCTGATCATGGACAACCAGGTCGCCCTGGTGCGCCCCGACGGCACTCACAAGGTCGTCCTGACGGAACAGGACGGGCTCGACAACCCGACCGCGGTGGCGGTCGGCCACAAGAAGGTCTACGTGACCAGCGCGGCCTTCTTCAACCCGGTGAACCCGGACCCGAACCTCCTCCTGGCCCGCCTCAGCAAGGGCCACAAGTGACGTCCGACCCCCACAGGCCGGAGTCCGTGGAGGTCACGGCCTGGCGTTGACGGACGTGCGGTGGTCAGGTGAGGACGGTCGCGCCCGCCGCCGGAGAGGTGGCCGTCCGGGCCGTCCGGCAGGTGCCGGAGGCGATCAGGGCGGCCGCCACCGACTCCGCCGACTCCGCGTCCTTCACCAGGAAGGCCGTCGTCGGGCCCGAGCCCGAGACCAGGGCGGACAGGGCGCCGGCCGCGAGGCCCGCCTCCAGCGTCGCCGTCAGGGACGGGCGCAGGGAGACGGCGGCCGGCTGGAGGTCGTTGGCCAGCGCGCCGGCCAGGGCGCTCGCGTCGCCGGTGCGCAGGGCCTCCAGGAGGTCCGCGGAGGCGACCGGTTCGGGGACGGCGACGCCCTCGGTGAGCCGGTCGAACTCGCCGTACACCGCCGGGGTCGAGAGCCCGCCGTCGGCGACGGCGAACACCCAGTGGAACGCACCGCCGACCGGCAGCTCCGTCAGCTTCTCGCCGCGTCCGACGCCGAGCGCCGCCCCGCCGACCAGGCTGAACGGAACGTCGCTGCCGAGCTCGGCGCAGATCTCGAGGAGTTCGGCGCGCGAGGAGTTCAGACCCCACAGCGCGTCGCAGGCGAGCAGCGCGCCCGCGCCGTCCGCGCTGCCGCCCGCCATGCCGCCGGCGACCGGGATGTCCTTGGCGATGTGGAGGTGCACGTCCGGGGAGATGCCGTGCCGTGCGGCGAGCAGCTCCGCCGCGCGCGCGGCGAGGTTCGTCCGGTCCAGCGGAACCTTGTCCGCGTCCGGGCCCTCGCACGTGATCGTCAGCTCGTCGGCGGGCTCCGCCGTGACCTCGTCGTACAGGGACACGGCGAGGAAGACGTTCGCCAGGTCGTGGAAGCCGTCGGGGCGCGCCCCGCCGACCGCCAGCTGCACGTTGACCTTGGCGGGCACCCGCACGACGACACGCGTACCGGCGCTCACGCCTTCGCCTCCGCGATCCGCGCGAACTCCTCCACCGTCAGCGCCTCGCCCCGCGCCTGCGGCGAGATCCCGGCCTTCACCAGGGCCTCCTCCGCCGCCGCGGGCGAGCCCGCCCAGCCGGCGAGCGCGGCCCGCAGGGTCTTGCGGCGCTGCGCGAACGCCGCGTCGACCACCGCGAAGACCTCCGCCTTGGACGCGGTGGTCGCCACCGGCTCCGTACGGCGGACGAGAGAGACGAGACCCGAGTCGACGTTCGGCGCCGGCCAGAAGACGTTGCGGCCGATCGCGCCCGCCCGCTTCACCTCGGCGTACCAGTTCGCCTTCACCGACGGCACGCCGTACACCTTGTTCCCGGGCTGCGCCGCAAGCCGGTCGGCGACCTCCGCCTGGACCATGACCAGGGTGCGCTCGATCGTCGGGAAACGGTCCAGCATGTGCAGCAGCACGGGCACGGCCACGTTGTACGGGAGGTTCGCGACGAGCGCCGTGGGCGGCGGGCCCGGCAGCTCCTCGACGTGCATCGCGTCGGAGTGGACCAGCGCGAAGTGGTCCTTCTTCCGCGGCAGGCGGGCCGCGATCGTCGACGGCAGCGCGCCGGCCAGGACGTCGTCGATCTCGACGGCCGTCACCCGGTCCGCGGCCTCCAGGAGCGCCAGGGTCAGCGAGCCGAGCCCGGGGCCCACCTCCACGACCACGTCGTCGGGGCGCACCCCGGCCGTGCGGACGATCCGCCGGACCGTGTTGGCGTCGATGACGAAGTTCTGGCCCTTCTGCTTCGTGGGGCGCACGCCGAGGGCGGCGGCCAGTTCACGGATGTCGGCGGGGCCGAGGAGGGCGTCGGGGCCTTCGGGGCCGGTGGTGGTGCTCACCGGTACAGCCTACGGCTCACCGGTACAGCCTTCGGCCGCAGTGCGGCCACGGACTCGCTCCGCGCTGCACGTAGAGCTTCTTCGCCCGGTACGTCTGCTCCGCGGCGGGCGCGTTCTGGGCGACTCCGCTGCCGCCGAGGGAGCGCCAGGTGCCGGGGTCGAACTGGTAGAGCCCGCCGTACGTCCCCGAGGGGTCGACCGCGTTCGCCCGGCCGCCGGACTCGCAGGCCGCGAGCGCGCCCCAGTCGAGACCGTCCGCGCCGTCCACCGACGAGGGCAGCGGCTGGGTGCCGACCTTCACCTTCCGGCTGACGGGCTCCCGCACGATCTCCTCGCCGATCTTCTTCGGCTTCTGCCGGACGCCGTTGACGGTCCGCAGGGCGTAGGTGACGCGGCGCACGCCCTGCACCCCCTGGCGTTCGACGACCTCCATGCCCGCGAAGAGTTCGGGGTCACGCGTCTTCTCGACGGCGTACGCGATCGGCTCCTCCCGGATCTCCTTGGTGCCGGTGATCCGCATGACGGTGATCGTCTGGCCGTCGCGCGGGAAGGAGCTCGGCGGTACGGAGGTGGTGTCCTGGCCGGAGAGGGTGATCCCGGCCTCCTCGACGGCCTCGCGGACCGTGGCGGCGTTGGTGCGCAGGGTCCGTTCGCGGCCGTCGGCGAGGAGGGTGACGGTCCGCTCGGTGCGGACGTCCAGGGCGAGGCCCTGGCGGGAGATGGGGGCCGAGCGGGAGACCGAGAGATACGCGCCCTCTGCCCGGACCCCGAGCTGGCGCAGGGCTCCGTCGACGGTACGGGCCGTGGTCCACACCTGGCGGCGCTGCCCGTCGAGGGTGAGGGCGACGGGCCGGCCGTAGCGGACCACGACCGCGTCGCCGCTGGCCAGGTCCGCGTCGGGGGCGGGGGCGACGATGTCGTGGGAACCGACGGCGAGGCCCTCGTCGGCGAGGAGTTCGCCGACGTCGTCGGCGAAGGTGTGCAGGGTGCGCGGCACGCCGTCGACGGAGAGCCGGATCGCCTTGTCGTTGGCGACGAAGGCGCTGGTGCCGCCCGCGAGGAAGGCGACGACGAGGGCCTGCGGGACGATGCGCCGCAGCCCCTCGGCCGCGCCGGGGGACGCCTTGCGGCGGCGGGCGGCGCGCCGGGCCTCGGCACGGGTGCCCTGGCCGGGGACGACGAGGGGGGCCGCCTGGGTCGGCTGCTCATGGACGGAGACGTCCGACCGACGCCCGCCCCGCGCGGCGCGGTGACTTCCCTGCGAGTTGCTCACGAGGCCCGGACCCTAGCGGAGCCCCGGTCACTCTCCAAAGCGACCCGACTACTGCCCGTAACTGTTATTGATCAGTGATCTCAGTAGTCGAAGGCGCTGGCGGTGTTCACGGCGATCGCCTCGCAGAGCTCCTCCTCCGCGATCCCGCGCACGGCCGCCATCGCGCGCACGGTGACCGGGATCAGGTACGGGGCGTTCGGCCGTCCGCGATACGGCGCCGGGGTCAGGAACGGGGCGTCCGTCTCGACCAGGACGAGCTCCAGCGGGGCGACGGCGAGGGCGTCGCGCAGCGGCTGCGCGTTCTTGAAGGTCATGTTGCCGGCGAAGGACATGTAGTAGCCGTTCCTGGCGCAGATCGCGGCCATCTCGGCGTCGCCGGAGTAGCAGTGGAACACGGTCCGCTCCGGCGCGCCCTCCTCCTCCAGGACGCGGAGCACGTCGGCGTGGGCCTCGCGGTCGTGGATCACGAGCGCCTTGCCGTGCCGCTTGGCGATCTCGATGTGGGCGCGGAAGGAGCGCTCCTGGGCGGCCATGCCCTCGGGGCCGGTACGGAAGTAGTCCAAACCCGTCTCGCCGACGGCCCGTACGTACGGCAGGGCGGCCAGCCGGTCGATCTCGGCGAGCGCCTCGTCGAGCGCGGCGTCCCCGCCCGCCTCGCGGGCGCCCTGGCGGGACCAGCCGTCCGGGTCGCCGAGCACGATCCGGGGAGCCTCGTTGGGGTGCAGGGCGACGGCGGCGTGCACGTTCTCGTGCGCGGCGGCGGTCTCGGCGGCCCACTGGGAGCCCTTGAGGTCACAGCCCACCTGGACGACGGTGGTGACGCCGACGGCAGCGGCCTTGGTGAGGGCCTCCTCGACGGTGCCGGACTGCATGTCCAGGTGGGTGTGGGAGTCCGCCACGGGCACCAGGAGGGGCTCGGGCAGCGGCGGCGGGGCGTCCTTGGAACTCATGGCTCCGATCGTACGAGGGGCCATGAGTTCACTTGCGGTGGCCTACGGGCCGGGGCCGTGAAGGCTCGGCCACGAGGCCGGGGGCTGCGAAGCCTCGGCTACGGGGCCGGGGGCTTGCGGTGGAACAGATCCGCCAGACGCCGGCGGCGGGGCTCCTCGATGTGCACCGGACCGGGGACGTCCCGCTCCGGGCGCTCCTCGCGCTCCAGGTCCTGGCCGATCGGACCCGCCAGGCCGATCGGACCCGCCGGGGTGACCGGCCGACGCGGCGTCCCCGCCACGTTCGGATGATGGGTCTGTTCCCACGAGTCGAGGACCGAGGAAACCTGACCCGCGCGCATGATGCGGACGACATGGCCGCCGCAGTTCATGCAGGTCGGGCTGGACAGCGGCGAGGGGACCCGTTCGCCGCCGGCCTTGTAGACGATGAATTCCTGGCCGGCCGCGTCGACGTGGTGCTCGATGTCGTACGCCTGCTCCCAGCCGTACCCGCACCTCATGCAGGCGAAGGCGTACGCCTCGTGGGCGACGGGTATGCCGGTGCCGGTGATCTCGCTCATGCCAGCTCCTCTCCACCGACCAGTGGACGCCTTTTCGGGCCGGAGCGCATCAGCGCCGGTCGAACAATGGAATGCCCTTGGACCTTCCCTTGCTCTCAGGCCCTCGGAAGGCCCGCCGCACGGGTTTCGCTTTGCTTTTTACGATAGCTCTTTACCCTTTCCAGGGCCCTGCGCAGCCGCGTTCTTTGCCGCGACGACGGCATCGAAGACCTCGCGCTTGGGTAGGCCCGCCTCGGCGGCGACCGCCGCGATGGCCTCCTTGCGCCGCTCCCCCGCCTCCTCGCGCACCCGCACCCTGCGCACCAGCTCCTCGGCGTCCAGCTCGGCCGGCGCGGCCTCCGGGGCGCCCTCGACGACAACGGTGATCTCGCCCCGTACGCCCTCGGCGGCCCAGGCGGCCAGTTCGCCGAGGCCGCCGCGCTTGACCTCCTCGTACGTCTTGGTGAGTTCGCGGCAGACGGCGGCCCGGCGCTCGGCGCCGAAGACCTCGGCCATCGCGGCGAGGGTGTCGTCGAGGCGGTGCGGGGCCTCGAAGTAGACGAGGGTCCTGCGCTCCTTCTCGACCTCACGGAGCCGGCCGAGCCGCTCGCCGGCCTTGCGGGGCAGGAAGCCCTCGAAGCAGAAGCGGTCCACGGGCAGCCCGGACAGGGCGAGCGCGGTCAGCACGGCGGAGGGGCCGGGGACGGCGGTGACCTTGATGTCCTGTTCGACGGCGGCCGCGACGAGCCGGTAGCCGGGGTCGGAGACGGACGGCATGCCGGCGTCGGTGACGAGCAGCACCCGCGCGCCGCCGACGAGCGCCTCGACCAGCTCGGGCGTACGGGCGGACTCGTTGCCCTCGAAGTAGGAGACGACCCGCCCCGAGGTGTGCACACCGAGGGCGCGGGTCAGGCCGCGCAGCCGCCGGGTGTCCTCCGCCGCGACGATGTCGGCGGTCTCCAGCTCGGCCGCGAGCCGCGGCGGAGCGTCCGCGATGTCCCCGATGGGAGTCCCTGCAAGTACCAGCGTTCCTGTCACATGGGTCATCCTCGCAGCCCGGACAGGCGACTCGCACAGGCGCGTTCCCTACGATGGCGCGGTGACCAGTACCGCACCCGAGGCCCTGCAGGGTCAGCACGTCGTGGAAGAGCCCCCGTCGTGGCAGCAGCGTCTGCGGCGCTTCGGCTACGCACCGCCCGCCGGAAAGGCGGCGGGGCCGGGGCTGCGCGAGCGTCTCGTACCGCCGTACACGCGTCCGTCGGAGCGGCTGTGGTCGCTGCTCGGCGTCTCCGCCGGGGCCGCGGACCGCATCTGGCGGCTCGCCGCCTGGGGCGGGCCGCTGCTCGTGGCGCTGCTGGCCGGGCTGCTGCGGTTCTGGAACCTGGGCAAGCCGAACGCGGTGATATTCGATGAGACGTACTACGCGAAGGACTCCTGGGCGCTGATCAACCAGGGGTACGAGGGGGCGTGGCCGAAGGACATCGACAAGACGATCCTCAGCGACCCCGACTCGGTCCTGATCCCCACCGAACCGGGCTATGTGGTCCATCCGCCGATGGGCAAGTGGGTCATCGGCCTGGGCGAGAAGATCTTCGACTTCACGCCGTTCGGCTGGCGGTTCATGGTGGCGCTGCTCGGCACGCTGTCGGTGCTGATGCTCTGCCGGATCGGGCGGCGGCTGTTCCGCTCCACGTTTCTGGGGTGTCTGGCCGGTCTGCTGCTCGCGGTGGACGGCCTGCACTTCGTGATGAGCCGGACGGCGCTGCTCGACCAGGTGCTGATGTTCTTCGTGCTGGCCGCCTTCGGCTGTCTGGTGGTCGACCGGGACTGGGCACGCCGGAAGCTGGCGGGGGCCCTTCCTGAGGACGAGGAAGGGGTCCTGCGGCCGGACGCGGACATCGCGGAGACCCTGCGGCTCGGCTGGCGGCCGTGGCGGCTCGCGGCCGGGGTGTCGCTGGGGCTCGCGGCGGCGACCAAGTGGAACGGTCTGTACGTCATGGCCGCGTTCGGTCTGATGGCGGTGCTGTGGGACGTGGGCGGCCGCCGCACGGCCGGCGCGGTCCGGCCGTACGCCGCGGTGCTGCGGCGCGACCTGGTGCCGGCGTTCGTCTCGGTGGTGCCGGTCGCGATCGTCACGTACCTGGTCTCGTGGACGGGCTGGATCGTCACGGACAAGGGGTACTTCCGCAATTGGGCGGCCGAGCAGGACAAGGTGAACGGCGGCGGGACCTGGGCCTTCCTGCCGGACTGGCTGCGCAGCCTGTGGCACTACGAGACGGAGGTCTACAAGTTCCACGTGGGCCTGAACTCGCCGCACACGTACGAGTCGAACCCGTGGAGCTGGATCGTCCTGGGCCGCCCCGTCTCGTACTTCTACGAGTCCCCGGCGCCGGGAACGGCGGGCTGTCCGGCGAACGCGACGGAGAAGTGCGCCCAGGAGGTCCTGGCGCTCGGCACCCCGCTGCTGTGGTGGGCGGCCTGCTTCGCGATCCTGTACATCCTGTGGCGCTGGTTCTTCCGCCGGGACTGGCGGGCGGGCGCGATCGCGTGCGGCATCGCGGCGGGCTGGCTGCCGTGGATGCTCTATCAGGAACGCACCATCTTCCTTTTCTACGCGGTGGTGTTCGTGCCGTTCCTGTGCCTGGCGGTGACGATGATGATCGGCGCGATCATCGGCCCCCCGGGCTCCTCGGAAAGGCGTCGCACATTCGGGGCGGTGGGGGCGGGAGTTCTCGTTCTCCTCATCGTCTGGAATTTCATCTACTTCTGGCCGATCTACACGGGCACGTCGATTCCGATGGACCAGTGGCGGAACCGGATGTGGCTCGACACCTGGGTCTAGCGGGGCAGGAACACCGAGAGGGCACGGCCGACGGTCGCGCCCTCTCGGCGATTGTCGTTCGATAACCTTCCGCGGTTGGGCTATCGAGCGGCGACAGAGCTTTGGGGGCGGAGTGCAGCCGGACAGTGGACCAGGGGGCGGTCTCAGCCCGAGGGAGGCGGCGACTCTCCTGCTGGACAAGATCGGTCAGGGCACCGGCTACGCCCGCGGCAAGAAGAAGCGGTTCGGTCGGAGCGCCTCCGCCACCAAGGTGGCGACGCTCGGACTGTCCGCCGCGTCCACCGTCATCCTGGGTCTGCAGAATCTCGACGCGTGGGCCGGTCTCGCCCTGGCCTGTGTGGCGCTGGTGACGCTGCTGGGGGCCATCGAACCGTTCTTCAACTGGCGCTCCCGGTGGGTTCTGATGGAGGAAGCGCAGTACCGGTTCCAGCGGCTTGCCGATGACCTCGAATACCTCGTGGCATCCACGCCGGCCGAGCAGCTCACGTTCGATCAGCTGAACGAGATCTTCGGTCGGTACCAGGCGATCTGGGACGACCTGAGCCGCAACTGGCTGGAGCATCGTCGGGCGCCCGCGCCGTCGAACCGCGCCCAGTAGACCGGAGCCGTGAGTCGGCTCCGGGTGAAGGTGAGTACGGGTACTCATGTGCGCGGTGCCCGGCAGCCCGGATCGTGCCTGCATGCGATCAACTCCCTTGCTGAAGTCCGTGTTGGCGGCCGCGCTCGGCTGCATGGCGCTGTCCGGCTGCGGCACGCAGAACGCCGCCGACCAGGTCCCCGCGGGCACCACCGTGTCGGCCACGACTCCGGCCGCGACTCCGCCGGGCGGCGACGATCCGGAGATGCGGTTCCTCGCGTTGCTGGGCCGCGTCATGCAGGACTGCGCTCCGGAGGCCCCCAAGGACAAGGGCGGCGACGGCGTGCCCGCGCCCGAGGATCTGCCGGGTTTCGAGAGTGCGCCCACACCGAGGTACGGGCCGGGCGAGACGCCGCCCGGTGTGCCGAACGCCGACGGGGACATACCGGTTCCCCTGCCTTCGGACGCGGCCGCGCCGCCGGAGTCGGCCCCGTCCCCCGCCAAGCCCGCGTCGCTCGAGGAAGTGCCGCTGAACCCTGCCGAGAAGTGCAGCGGCGACAAGCACGCACAGCGCGTCGGCGAGGCGTTCAAGAACACGGGGACCACCGGCTACGAGGCGATGCACAAGAAGCTGACCGGCCTGGACTACCCGGCGGCACGGATCCACCGGATGCCGGACCGGGCGGGCGCGCCCCGGGCACGGGTCGACCTGCGCATGATGGGCGGCCACCAGGTGTTGGAGGTCACCGGCACCGCCGGCGGGGTGACCGTCGAGGTGTTCGGTGCTCCGGAGACGGAGGACGTGAACGTGGCCGCGGTGAAGCGGAGTTCGACCCCGGACGCGCCCACGTCCTGACCGGCCCAAACAGGTCGGGTGTGATCAATGTTGCTCGACACCTGCGTGTGACGCTGGTTGACTATGCAAACTTTTGGGGCTTCTGGGGAGGGGACCAACTGAGATGCGCAGTGGAGCGAAGGTCGCGATAGTCGGAGGAGTCTTCGTCGTCGTCGCGAGCGGCGTCGGGTACGGGGGCTACAACCTCTGGCAGGGGATCAACGGGGGCTCGGACATCGGCACCCGGTCCGGCGGAACCGAGGAGAAACGGTCCGGGCCCGTCACGGAGGACGAGGTCGAGAACGCGGCCAAGGAGTTCCTGGCCGCCTGGGCGGCGGGTGAGTCCGACCGGGCCGCGCAACTGACCAACAACCCCGTCGAGGCCGGGCCGGCCGTGCTGAACTACCGCGAGGGCGCGAAGATCTCCGGGGCGCAGATCACCCCGGGGAAGGCAGCCGGCGCGAAGGTGCCGTTCACGGTGGTCGCCACGGTGACGTACGAGGGGCAGACGAAGCTCTGGACGTACACCTCGGAACTGACCGTCGTACGCGGGCTGACCACCGGGCGGGCGCTGGTCGACTGGACGCCGGCCGTCATCCACCCGAAGCTCACCAAGAACACGACCCTGCGCACCGGCGCGGCGAAGACCGGCGGCATCAAGGCCGTCGACCGCAAGGGCGTCGAGCTGACGAAGGAGAAGTACCCCTCGCTCGGCCCGATCCTGGACCAGCTGCGCGAGAAGTACGGGAGGAAGGTCGGCGGCGAGCCGGGTATCGAGACCGTCGTCCAGTCCGGCACGGAAGGCGTCCCCGACACCACCCTCATCACACACGTCCCAGGGAAGCCCGGTCGTCTGCAGACGACCATCGACGCGACCGTCCAGGCGGCGGCCGAGCGGGCCGTGAAGCAGTACGGTCAGGCGTCGGTCGTGGCGGTCAAGCCGTCCACGGGCGAGGTGCGGGCGGTCGCCAACAGCCCGGCGGCGGGCTTCAACACGGCGTTCGAGGGCAAGCAGGCGCCCGGCTCGACCCTGAAGATCGCCACGGCGGCGCTGCTCCTGGAGAAGGGGCTCGTCAAGGCCGACCAGGCCACCGAGTGCCCCAAGAACGCCATGTACTACGGACGGACCTTCCAGAACCTCGAAGGCTTCGCACTCGGCGACGTCTCCTTCTCACGGAGCTTCGCCCGGTCCTGCAACACCGCCTTCATCAAGAAGATCGACGACGTGGGTGACGACTCCGCGCTCGGCAAGGAGGCCCGGGACGTCTTCGGGATCGGTCTCGACTGGAAGACGGGCATCACGTCCTTCGACGGCTCCATTCCCGAGGAGAAGGGCGGCGAGGCAGCGGCGCAGTACATCGGCCAGGGCACGGTGCAGATGAACGTGCTCAACATCGCCTCGATCACCGCCACCGCGAAGTACGGGACGTTCAAGCAGCCGTTCCTCGTGTCCCAGGAGCTGGACGGCCGGACGTTCGCCGAGGCCTCGCGCTCGCTGCCCGGCTCGGTGGCCCGCCAGCTGCGCGCGATGATGCGGGCCACGGCGACCGGCGAGGGAACCGGCGCGAAGGCGATGGCGTCGGTCGGCGGGGACAAGGGCGCGAAGACGGGTTCGGCGGAGGTCGGCGGTCAGGAGACCTCCAACAGCTGGTTCGCCGGCTACTCCGACGACCTGGCGGCCGCGGCCGTCGTGCAGGAGGGCGGGCACGGCGGGGACGCGGCGGGCCCGGTGGTCGCGAGCGTGCTGAAGGCCGGCTAGCGGGTGTCCGGCGGACCAGGGTCGGCCATGGTCCGCCGGCCAGGCCGAGCGGCGGGAAACGTGCTCGCGTGGCCCGTACACGTACCGCTAGCGTGCGGGCCATGACCGAATCGCTCGCGCACCCCCAGTTCGCCGAGGCCCTGCAGGAGCTGGGCCTCGACGTCGAGATCCGCCGCTTCCCGGACGAGACCCGCACCGCCGCCCAGGCCGCCGATGCCATCGGCTGCGAGGTCTCCGAGATCGTCAAGTCCCTGATCTTCGCGGCGGACGGGGTCCCGGTCCTGGTCCTGATGGACGGCTCCTCGCGGGTCGACGTGGAGCGGGTGCGCGAGGAGCTGGGCGCCGAGGCCGTGACCCGGGCCGACGCGAAGGTCGTACGGGAGACCACGGGGTACGCGATCGGGGGTGTCCCGCCGTTCGGGCACCGCACCCGGACCCGGGTCCTGGCCGACCGGGGGCTGCTCGACCACGACGTGGTGTGGGCGGCGGCCGGCACCCCGCACACGGTGTTCGCGCTGGACCCGAAGTCCCTCGTCGCCCACGCGGGCGGCGCGCTGGTGGACGTCCGCGAGCGGACTCAGTGACCCCCCTGGTCGCGGCGGCGGTGCTGATCGCCGCCGTGACACACGCCAGTTGGAACGCCATCGCCCACACGATCCGCGACCAGCTGCTCTCCTTCACGCTGATCGCCGGCGGCGGGGCGCTGATCGGGGCCGTGGCGGCCTTCTTCGTACCGCTGCCCGCGGCCGGGGCGTGGCCGTACCTGATCGCGTCGGCGGTTCTGCACGTGGGCTACATGGCCCTGCTCATGCGGTCGTTCACGCTCGGCGACTTCGGCCAGATGTACCCGATCGCGCGGGGTACGGCCCCGCTGGCCGTCACATTCCTCGCGGCCGCCTTCGTCGACGAGGTCCCGGACGGCTGGCAGCTCACCGGGGTCGCGTTCGCCTGCGCGGGCCTGACGGGTCTGGCCCTGTGGGGAATACGGGGCTCCGGCCGCCGCCCCGACTGGCCGGCGCTGCTCGCGGCCGGGGCGACGGGCCTGGCCATCGCCGGCTACACCGTCGTCGACGGCGTCGGCGTCCGCGCCTCGGGCACCCCGCTCGGCTACATCGCCTGGCTGATGCTCCTGCAGGGCACGGCCATCCCGGCGTACGCCCTGTGGACCCGCCGGTCCGCACTCCTCCCCCAACTCCGGCCGCACGCCGCCCGGGGACTGCTCGGGGCGGCGCTGTCGACCGCCGCCTACGCCCTGGTCCTCTGGGCCCAGACGAAGGCGGCCCTGGCCCCGATCGCGGCCCTGCGGGAATCCTCGATCATCGTGGGCGCGGCCATCGGTGCACTGTTCTTCAAGGAGCGCTTCGGGGGGCCGAGGGTGGCCGCGGCCGGGCTGATGGTGGTGGGCATCGGGCTGATGCTGCACACGAGTTGACCCCGGGGGACCGCTGCGCGTGCGGGGCGGGGGCCGCCCGAGCTACTCCCCCAGCACCTCGGCGAAGTGGGTGTTCACAGCGAGCAGCCCGCCGTCCACCCGGAGCGTCGTCCCGGTGATCCAGGCCGCGTCCGCGGAGGCGAGGAAGGCGACCGCGGCGGCCACGTCCTCGGGGGTGCCGACGCGGCCCGATCACAGCACCGACCGCACCGCCCGCACCAGCGCCTGGGCGCGCGGGTCGGCCGTGACCGTCTTGCGCATGCCGTTCGTCACGTAGCCGAGGGCGATGCCCGATTCGGGGTCGGCGAAGCCCAGGGAGCCGCCGCGGCCGGGGTGGCCGAAGGAGGTGGGGCCGAGGAGGGGGGAGGCCGGGCCGTGGAGCATGTGGCCGAGGCCGAAGCGGGTGCCGACCATCAGGACGCGGTCGGGGCCCGCCGACTCCTCGGTGCGGGCGAGCGTCAGGGTCGCCGGGGCGAAGAGGCGGGCGCCGCCGTCGACCGGGCCGAGGGTGGCGGCGTAGAAGCGGGCCAGCGCGCGGGCGGTGGAGACACCGGCCGAGCCGGGCAGTTCGGCCGCCCGGTACAGCGGGTCGTTCTCGTCGGGCTTGGGGTCGATCGCCCCGAAGGCGCGCCGCGTGAGCGACTCGGAGTCGCGGTAGGCCTCGGTCACCGAGCGCTTGGGGCGCAGCTTCAGGGCCCCGCTGTCGGGCGGCTCGATCTCCTCGACCGGGCCGAGGCGGCCGGCCCGGTGGGCCTCCTCGGGCGGCAGACCTATCCAGAGGTCGAGGCCGAGCGGGCGGGCGATCTCCTCGGCGACCCAGCGGCCGATGGTGCGGCCGGTGACCCGGTGGACGAGGCCGCCGAGCAGCCAGCTGAAGGTGTGGGCGTGGTAGCCGTGCGCGGTGCCGGGCTCCCAGACGGGCGCCTGGGCGGCGATCGCCCGCTGCGCGGTCTCCGGGTCGAGGGCCTCCGCGAGGGTCAGCGGACGGTCCAGGACCGGCACGCCGGCCCGGTGCGCGAGCAACTGCCGTACGCTCACCCGGTCCTTGCCGGCCGCCTTGAACTCCGGCCAGTACGTGCCGACCGGGGCGTCCAGGTCGAGCTGCCCGCGCTGGTGCAGGAGCAGCGGTACGGCCGCCGCGACCCCCTTGGTGGCCGAGCGGACGACCTGGGCGGTGTCGATGGCCCAGGGGACCTCGCCGTCGACATCGCGGGTCCCGGCCCACAGGTCGACGACCTTCACGCCGTCGCGGTAGACGGCGACCGCCGCGCCCCGCTCGCCGCGGTGCTCGAAGTTGCGCAGGAACGCGTCCCTGACCGGCTCGAATCCAGCCGCCACCGTGCCCCGGACGTCCACGTCCCACACTCCTTCTCGCTCGTACGGACCCGTCGCGCCCCCATGGTGCAACGTCGATCCGGGACCACCGATTCCGGGGGTCGGGAACGGTCAGGCGACCGGGCGGGGCACGAAGCCGTACGGCAGTTCCAGGCGGTTCCTGGCCATCAGCTCCTCGTCGGCGAGGACGTCCGCCGTGGGCCCGTCGCCGGCGATCACGCCCTCGCTCAGGATCACCGAGCGCGGGCAGAGTTCCAGCGCGTACGGCAGGTCGTGCGTGACCATCAGGACGGTGACGTCCAGGGACCGCAGGACGTCCGCGAGCTCACGGCGCGAGGCCGGGTCGAGGTTGGAGGAGGGCTCGTCCAGGACGAGGATCTCCGGCTCCATCGCGAGGACGGTCGCCACGGCCACGCGCCGTCGCTGCCCGAACGACAGGTGGTGCGGCGGCCGGTCCGCGTACTCCGCCATGCCGACACGGGCGAGGGCCTTCTCCACCACCGCCTCCAGCTCCGCGCCGCGCAGCCCGGCCGCCGCCGGGCCGAAGGCGACGTCCTCCCGGACGGTCGGCATGAACAGCTGGTCGTCCGGGTCCTGGAAGACGATGCCGACCCGGCGCCGGATCTCGGCCAGGTTCCGCTTCTCGACGGGCAGCCCGGCGACGGAGACCGTGCCGGCGCCGCCGGTGAGGATGCCGTTGAGGTGGAGGACGAGCGTGGTCTTGCCGGCGCCGTTGGGGCCGAGCAGCGCGACGCGCTCGCCGCGCTCGACGGTGAGGTCGACGCCGAAGAGGGCCTGGTGGCCGTCAGGGTAGGCGTAGGCGAGGCCGCGCACGTCGAGCGAGGGGACGAAGGCAGGGGTCGGAGCGGTCATGACGTCCATCCGAGGAGGCAGATCAGGAGGGCGGTGAGCGGCAGGGCGCCGGCCTTGAGCCACTGGGCACGGGTGGCGGTCACCTCGTCGATGACCGGCATCGAGCCCGTGTAGCCCCGGCTGACCATCGCGAGATGGACGCGCTCACCACGCTCGTACGAGCGGATGAAGAGCGCGCCCGCGGACTTGGCGAGGACGCCCCAGTGGCGGATCCCCTTCGCCTCGAAGCCGCGTGAGCGGCGGGCGATGGACATCCGGCGCATCTCGTCGGTGATCACATCGCCGTACCGGATCATGAAGGAGGCGATCTGGACGAGGAGGGGCGGGAGCTTCAGCCGCTGGAGGCCGAGGAGCAGCTCGCGCAGCTCGGTGGTGGAGGCGAGCAGCACGGAGGCGGCGACGCCGAGGGTGCCCTTGGCGAGGACGTTCCAGGCGCCCCACAGGCCGGGGACGGAGACGGAGATCCCGAGGACGTCCGTCTGCTCGCCCGGCACCACGAACGGCATCAGGAACGCGAAGGCCACGAACGGGATCTCGATCAGCAGCCGCCGCAGCAGGAACCCGGCCGGGACGCGGGCGAGCGCCGCCACGACACCGAGCAGGACGGCGTACAGGGCGAAGGCCCAGACCGCCTCGCGGGGCGTGGAGACCACGACCACGACGAAGGCGAGCACGGCGGCGAGCTTGGTGTGCGGGGGCAGCGCGTGGACCGGCGAGTCCCCCCGCCGGTACAGCTTGTGGGCATGCCCCGCTCCCATGTCAGACCTGCGCCGCGGTCGGGGCCGTGGCCGAGGCCGCACGGCGGCGGCGGATCACCCAGAAGGCGCCGGTGCCGACGGCGAGGGTCGCGCCCACGCCGATCACGCCCGCCAGGCCACCGGAGAGCCGGGCCGTCTCGACGCCCTTGACGCCGTAGTCGGCGAGCGGGGAATCGGCGGCGGCGTGCTCCTCGACGTTCTTGTCGATGCCCTTGTCGGCGGCGACCTTCTCCAGGCCGTCCGGGCTTGCGGAGGCGTAGAAGGAGACGAAGCCGGCCAGGACCAGGGCGGCGACCACGCCGCCGATCCACACCTTCTTCGGGGAGCCGGCAGGGGTGACCTCGGCAGCCGGAGCCGCGTCGACCAGTTCACCGTTCACCCGCAGCTTGAGCGGGGCGCTCAGGCCCCGGGCGCCGTACACGAGGTCGGGGCGTACGGCGACGACGGCGCCGACGGTCAGCATGGTGATGGCGGCCTCGCCGATGCCGATGAGCGTGTGGACGCCGACCATCGCGGTGAGCACCTTGCCGAGCGGTACGTCGGTGGTGCCGCCGACGGCGTAGACGAGGGTGAAGGCGGCGGCCGCGGCGGGCACGGAGACGAGCGCGGCGACGAAGGAGGCGACCGTCACCGAGCGGCGGGTGCGCGGCAGCACGAGGACGAGACCGCGGAAGAGCGCGTACGCGACGACGACCGTGACGACGCCCATGACGGTGATGTTCACGCCGAGCGCGGTGAGTCCGCCGTCCGCGAAGAGGATGCCCTGCATGAGCAGGACGACGGCGATACAGAGCACGCCCGTGTACGGCCCGACGAGGATCGCGGCGAGCGCACCGCCGAGCAGATGACCGCTGGTCCCGGCCGCGACCGGGAAGTTGAGCATCTGTACGGCGAAGATGAAGGCCGCGACGAGCCCGGCCAGCGGCGCCGCCCTCTCGTCGAGCTCGCGTCGGGCACCGCGCAGGCTGACGGCGAGTGCGCCGACGGCGACGACACCGGCGGCGGCGGACACGGGGGCGTTGATGAATCCGTCAGGTACATGCACGTCCCGAATGATGAGTGTTTCTGCAAAGCACTTGCAAGAGCGCACAGATCACAGAAAGGATGCGCTCGCCACGCGCGCGCCGGGAAATATGCGACATTAGGGGATAAGTGAGACGAGTGTGAGGAGTGGCTCGATGTCCCCCACCACGGATGACCATGCAGTCGAGGATCACGCCGTCGAGGATCACGCCAAGGGGCGGATCATCACCGACGCCCCGCTCTCCCGCCCCGTCCCCGTCGCCCTGCGCTACGACCCCGAGGCCCCCGCCACGGTGCGCTTCGTCTTCCCCGGCAATATCGAGTGGTCGTTCCCGCGGGCCCTCCTCGAGACCGGGATGCGCGGCCCGACCCGGCGCGGCGACATAGGCGTCTGGCCCTGCGGGCGGGTACAGACGGTGGTCGAGTTCCATACGGCGGACGGCGTGGCGGTCGTCCAGTTCGACACCACGGCCCTGCTCCGGTTCCTGAAACACACCTACGCCGTCACCGCGTCGACCACGACACGATGACGGCGCAGGGCCGCGTCGGCTCCCCGTCCCCACAGGTTCCGGCGCGATCCGGGACGTAACCCTCCTCCGCTCAAGGAGGCGCCCCGGGGTTCATGGGGCTCAGACCTTCACGAGCTCACGCTCCGGGTCCTGGGGCCCGGCGTCCTTCGCGGCCAGGCCCTCGCCTTCCACGTCCACGTTCGGCAGCGCCTTGTCCAGCCACTTCGGCAGCCACCACGCCTTGTGACCGAGCAGGGCGAGGACCGCCGGGACGATCGCCATCCGGACCACGAAGGCGTCGAAGAGGACGGCGACGGCGAGACCGAAGCCGATCATCTTGATCATCTGGTCGTCCATGCCGATGAACCCGGAGAAGACCGCGATCATGATCACCGCGGCGGCGGTGACCACCCGGGCGCTGTGCCGGAAGCCCGTCACGATCGTCTCGCCGGGCCGCTCGCCGTGGACGTACGCCTCGCGCATCCGGGTGACGAGGAAGACCTCGTAGTCCATCGCGAGTCCGAAGACCACACCCACCATGAAGATCGGCATCATCGACATGATCGGGCCGGTCTGCTCGACGCCGAAGAGGGAGCCGAGCCAGCCCCACTGGAAGACCGCGACGACCGCTCCGAGGGCCGCGACCACCGAGAGCAGGAAGCCGAGGGCCGCCTTCAGCGGGACCAGGATCGAGCGGAAGACCACCATGAGGAGCAGGAAGGCGAGTCCGACGACCAGGGCCAGATAGGGCACGAGCGCGTCGTTCATCTTCTGCGAGAAGTCGACGTTCATCGCGGTGGCGCCGGTGACCAGGACGTTGCCGCCGGTCGCGTCCCGGATGTCGTGGACCAGGTTCTCGGTCTCCACCGAGGAGGGGCGGTCCTTCGGGATCACCGTGATCATCGCGGTGTCGCCGGCCTTGTTGGGCGTCGGCGGGGTGACCGCCACGACCCCGTCCAGGCCCTCGATCTCCTTCACGGTGGACTCGGCGGCGGCCTTGTCGCCGTCGACGACCACCATCAGGGGGCCGTTGAACCCGGGGCCGAATCCGTCCGACAGCAGGTCGTAGGCGCGACGCTCGGTGGCGGAGGTGGGCTTGACGCCGTCGTCCGGCAGACCCATCTCCAGGGAGGAGGCGGGCAGGGCGATCGCACCGAGGCCGAGGACGCCGACGAGCAGGACCATGACCGGGCGGCGGATGACGAACCGGGCCCAGCGGGTGCCCATGTTGGGCTTGCCGTCGGACTTCTTCAGCCCCTTGCGCTCCTTGCGGCCCACGACCTTGGCGCCGGCGAAGCCGAGCAGGGCCGGGATCAGGGTGAGCGCGATGAGGACGGCGATCACGACCGTGCCGGCGGCGGCGAAGCCCATCTTCGTGAGCATCGGGATGTTGACGACGGCCAGGCCGACCAGGGCGATGACCACGGTCAGACCGGCGAAGACGACGGCCGAGCCGGCCGTGCCGACCGCGCGGCCCGCGGCCTCCTCGTGCTCCCGTCCCTCGGCGAGCTCCGCGCGGTAGCGGGAGACGATGAAGAGGGCGTAGTCGATGCCGACCGCGAGGCCGATCATCATCGCGAGGGTGGAGGTGGTGGAGCCGAGGTCGAGGACGTTCGCGAGCGCCGTGATCGAGGAGACGCCGATACCGACGCCGATGATCGCGGTGAGCAGCGGAAGCCCCGCGGCGACCAGCGAACCGAAGGTGATGACGAGCACGATGCCGGCGATGATCACACCGATGATCTCGCCCGCGCCGGTCTCGGGCATGGTCTGCAGCGCGTCGCCGCCGATCTCGACGGTCAGGCCCTGCCCCTGCGCGTCGTGCCCGGTCTTCTTCAGGGCCTCCCGCGTCGCGTCGGTCAGCTCCATGCCGGAGACCTTGTAGCTGACGGAGACGTAGGCGGTCGAGCCGTCCTTCGACACCGCCTGGGCGGTGTACGGGTCGGTGACCGAGGCGACCTCGTCGGAGCCGGCCTTCAGCTCGGCGACGACGTCCTGCACCTTGGCCTTGTTGGCCGGGTCGGTCATCTTCTGGCCCTCGGGGGCCTTGAAGACGACCCGGGCGGTGGCCCCGTCGGCGTTGCCGCCGGGGAAGCGCTGCTCAAGGAGGTCGAAGGCCTTCTGGGCCTCGGTGCCGGGGATCGAGAAGGAGCTGGAGGTCGCGGCGGGCGCGGTGGCGGCGCCGACCCCGGCGAGCGCGAGGAGCGCCACCCAGAGGAGGGCGACGAGCCGTCGGCGCCGGAAGGCGGAGCGACCCAACTTGTAGAGGAACGTGGCCACGGGGGCGTACTCCCAATTTCGTGGTGGGACAGGGCATGGGGAGCCGGCCCGACGGCGTGAGCGGTGCGACGTCAGGTGGTGCGGGCGGTGCGGGTGGTGCTGCGGGGAGTGTCAGACGCCGAGTGAGGGGAGCACGACGGCGTTGACGTAGTCGGTGATGAAGGCGCGGTCGATCGGCTGGTCCTCGATCAGCGGACGGGCGACGAACGCCCCGATGATCATGTGCGGGACGAACTTCAGTGCCGGGTTGTCGGCGCTGATCTCGCCCCGTGCCACCGCTCGCTCCAGAGTGACGCGCAGGTTGCTCATCTCGGGTTCGATGAGCAGTTCGCGCAGCGCCTGGTGCAGGTCGGGGTTGGCATGGACCGCCTGGGCGAGGCCGCGCATCAGCGCGGTGTCCTTCTCCATCTGGCAGTCGTCGGTCAGCTCCATGATCGCCTGGAAGTCGCCGCGCAAGGTGCCCGTGTCGATCTCGGCGAGCTTGATGGGCTTGTTGTCGCGCAGTGCCGTGGCGACCAGTTCGGGCTTGCTCCCCCACTGGCGGTAGAGGGTGGCCTTGCTGGAGCGGGTGCGGGCGGCGACGGCGTCCATGGTGAGGGCGTCGTAGCCGACCTCGCGCAGGAGCTCGAGCACGGCTCCGTACAGCTCGGACTCACGCTCTGGGGTGAGCCTGCTGCGGGCCATGACCGGCCTCCCATCCGAACGAAACGGTTTCGTACACCTCGAAGGTACCCGAGCGCCTAGCGAAACGAAACCGTTTCGTACGTGTCGTGGACCACACGCGCACGTCCGTACGAGTTGCCGCACCCCATCAGGGTGGAAAGCATTGGGGGGTGAGTGACGACGTCGCGTATCTCCGCTTCCCGCACCTCCACGACGACCTGCTGTGCTTCGTGGCCGAGGACGATCTCTGGGTCGCGCCCCTCGTGCCCGAGGGGCAACGGCCCGGCCGGGCCTGGCGGGTCACCGTCGACCGGACCCGGGTCGGCCACCCGCGCTTCTCGCCCGACGGCCGCCACCTCGCCTACACGAGCTGGCGCAGCCTCGACCCCGAGATCCATCTCGCGCCGGTCGAGGGCGGTCCCGCCCGGCGGCTGACCTACTGGGGCTCGACGGACACCCGGGTCTGTTCCTGGTCCCCGGACGGCGACATCCTCGCCGTCTCCTCGCACGGCCAGCCCTTCTCGTACTTCTCCTGGGCGTACACCGTCCCCACCGACGGCTCCCCCGGCGGCCGCATGCCCTGGGGCCCGGTCTCCGACATCGCCGTGGCCGATCTCGACGGAGAGCGCCGCACCCTCCTCCTCACCGGAAAGCCGCCGCACGAGGCGGCGGCCTGGAAGCGGTACCGGGGCGGCGCCACCGGGCGGCTGTGGCTGCACGGCGAGCAGCTGCTGCCGGATCTCGAGGGCCAGCTCGACACCCCGATGTTCGTCTCCGGCCGGATCGCCTTCCTCTCCGACCACGAAGGCATCGGGAACCTCTACTCCTGCCTGCCCGACGGCACCGATCTGCGCCGCCACACCGACCACGACGCCTTCTACGCCCGGCACGCGTCGAGCGACGGGCGACGAGTGGTCTACCAGTGCGCCGGCGACCTGTGGATCGTCGACGACCTGACCGTCCCCGACGCCGTGCCGCGCAAGCTGGACGTACGACTCGGCGGCCCACGCGCGGGCCGGCGCCACTACCAGGTCCCGGCCGCCAACCACGTGGACGCGATCTCGGTCGACGAGACCGGGCGGGCCAGCGCCGTATCGGTGCGCGGCAGCCTCTACTGGCTCACCCACCGCGACGGACCGGCCCGCACGATCACGGACACCCCGGGCGTCCGGGTCCGGCTGCCCGAGATGCTGGGCAGCGGCGGCCAGATCGCGTACGTCACGGACGCCGAGGGCGAGGACGCGATCGAGGTCGCCTACCTGCCGCGGGCCAGCGGGGACCGGGAGCCGCGCAGGATGGCCTCCGGCGAACTCGGCCGGGTCGAGGAGATGGTCGCCGACCCCGAGGGCGAACGCCTCGCGATCGCCTCCAACGACGGCCGGCTGCTCCTCATCGACGCGACCGAGGAGTCCAACGGCGAGGTGAGCGAGGTGATCCGGTCGGACAACGGGCCCGTCCGCGATCTCGCCTTCTCCCCCGACGGCGCCTGGCTGACCTGGTCTCACCCCGGCATCGGGCGCTCGCTGCGCCACATCAAGATGGCCCGGATCTCCGGGCCGGGCACCCGGACGATCGTCGACGTCACCAACGGCCGCTTCGAGGACGAGAATCCGGTCTTCACCAGCGACGGCCGCTATCTCGCCTTCCTCTCCTGGCGGGGCTTCGACCCGGTGTACGACGTGCACACCGGCGACCTGTCGTTCCCGCTGGGCTGCCGCCCCTATCTCGTACCCCTGTCGTCCGCCACCCCGTCGCCGTTCGCGCTGCTGCCGGACGGGCGCCCGGCGGCGGGTGGCCTGGACCCGACCGAGACGGAGACCGAGGGCGGGGAGGGCACCACGATCGTGGAGGTGGAGGGGCTCCCGGACCGGGTCACCCCCTTCCCGGTCTCCGCCTCCAAGTACTCGGCGCTGTACCCGGTCAGCGGCGGCGGGCTCGTCTGGCTGCGCTGGCCCATCTCGGGCGCGCTCGGCGAGACCTTCGCCAACCCGGCGGACACCACGGGCCGCCCCACCCTTGAGCACTTCAACATCACCAAGGCCCGCAAGACCGAACTCGTCGGCCACCTCGACTGGTTCGCGGTCAGCGGCGACGGATCACGGCTCGTCGTGGTCGACGAGGGCGATCTGCGGGCGGTGCCGGCGACCGAGCCCGGGGACGGCGACTCGACCGTCTACATGGACCTGCGGCGGATCCTGCACGAGGTCGACCCCGAGGCGGAGTGGCGCGGGGCCTACGACGAGGCGGGGCGGATCGTCCGCGCCTACTTCTGGGATCCGAACATGTGCGGAGTGGACTGGCCGGCCGTCCTCGACCAGTACCGACCGCTGGTCGAACGGGTGGCCTCCCCCGACGAGTTCGCCGATCTGCTGCGCGAGGTCATGGGCGAGCTGGGCACCTCGCACGCCTATGTCTCGCCCGCCCGCCGCAACGAGGGCCCGCCGCACTACCAGCGGCCGATGGGCCTCCTCGGCGCCAACCTGGTCCCCCGGGACGGCGGCTGGATGGTCAAGCGGATCCTGCCCGGCGACTCCTCCGACTCCAAGGCACGCTCACCGCTCGCGGGCACCGGCATCCGCGAGGGCGCGATCCTCACCCACGTGGACGGCCGGCCGGTGGACCCGGTGGCCGGCCCGTACCCGCTGCTGTCCTCCTCCGGCGGTACGACGGTCGAGCTGACCTTCCAGCCGGCGGAGGGCGAGGGCCGCGCGCGCCGGGTCGCGATCGTGCCGCTGATCGACGAGCGGCCGCTGCGCTACCAGGACTGGGTGACCAAGCGGCGCGCGGTGGTCCGGGAGGTCAGCGGCGGCAAGTGCGGCTATCTGCACATCCCGGACATGGGCGGCTCGGGCTGGGCCCAGTTCAACCGCGACCTGCGGATGGAGGTCTCCCGGCCGGCCCTGATCGTGGACGTGCGCGGCAACGCGGGCGGCCACATCAGCGAGCTGGTCGTGGAGAAGCTCACCCGCAAGATCCTGGGCTGGGACCTGACCCGTAACGCCCAGCCCGTCTCGTACGCCTCGAACGCCCCGCGCGGGCCGGTCGTCGCCCTCGCCGACGAGGCGACCTCCTCGGACGGCGACATGATCACAGCCGCGTTCAAGCTGCTCGGCCTCGGCCCGGTGGTGGGCCAGCGGACCTGGGGCGGGGTCGTCGGGATGACCGGCCGTCACCGACTCGGCGACGGCACACAGATCACGGTCCCGATGAACGCGGCATGGTTCCCCGAGTACGGCTGGTCCGTCGAGAACCACGGCGTGGAACCCGACCTGGCGATCATGCGCACCCCGCTGGACTGGGCCGAGGGCCGCCACGCCCAGCTCGACGACGCGGTCGAAGTGGCCCTCTCGCTGCTCGGGGAGACCCCGGCGGCGACCCCGCCCGGCTACGAGGACGTGCCCGACAACTCCCGCCCGAAGCTCCCGCCGAGGTCCACCACGTAGGACGTCCCGGGCTGCCCGTCGAGGACGCAGTCCCCGACGGGCACGAACCCCACCCGCGCGAGCACGCCCCTCGACCCGGCGTTCGCGAGGGCCGCGGCGGCCGTGAGCCGCACCAGCCCGTACTCCACCACGGCGAGCCGGCACACCTCCCGCACCCCGCCGGTGGCCACACCCCGCCCGGCGGCCTTCTCGGCGACCCGGAACCCGAGATCGGCGGACCCGTCGGCCACGTCGACGAGATTGAACCGCCCGAGAACCTCCCCACCGCCCCCGACCAGCACATGGAACAGAATCGCCCCGGTCTCCTGCTCGTCGAGCAGAGCCTGATGCCGCGCCTCGAACTCGCGGAAGTACGCATCCCCCCGATCGGGCACGGAGGCAGCGAAATACCCCCGGTTCTCCCGCTCGAACGCGAGCAGGGCGGGGGCGTGTTCGGGTCGCAGCAGCTGCAGTTCGGGCATGGGCGGCACGGTACGTGGCCCTGCGTGCGGACCGCACGGGAAATAAGGCGACGCGGAAGGCGCACCCGGCGTCCCGGGTGCGCCTTCTCGGGGGACAGACGTCAGGCGTCGTAGTCCTGGTCGAAGCGGTCCTGGGCCTCCTGGTGGGCCCGGCGCTGCTCCTCGTCGGAGGGGCGGCCCTTGGCCTGGGAGGCGCGCTCGGACGCTTCTTGGCGTGCGTTGCCCATCTTCTGCTTCGCCTGCTCGGCGGCCTGCTTCGCCTTGTCCTTGAACTGGTCTTGCATGCCCATGAAGGTTCACTCCTTGACGGGTGTGAGGGGAACGGGGCGGCTCGCCCCTTGGGCCTCGACCAGCGTGGCATGGCGGAACATTCCGCGCATTTCGATCAAATACTCTCAGCTACCGCTGGGAGTTGGCCCCCGTACGCGCCTGCTCGTCGGCCACCCCTCCGGCCCCGACAAGGCCCTTGGAGACACCCGAGAGACGCGGCTCGAAGCGCTGCATCTCGCGCTGACCCACCGTCGCGATGACCCCCGGCAGATAGCCGCGGACCGACTGCATCCCGCGCAGCCACCATTGGGCGTACACATGCGCCGAGCGCCGCTCGATGCCCGCCACGATCCGGTCCACGGCCGGGCCCAGCGGGTACGTGCGGTTGGACGGCCAGGGCAGCCGCTGACGCAGCTCCTTCATCACGTCGTCCTGGTCGGCGCCCCGGACCATGTCGGTGTCGGTCCACGACAGGTAGCCGACGCCGACCTTCACCCCCTTGTAGCCGACCTCGGCGCGCAGGCTGTGCGCGAAGGCCTCGACGCCCGACTTCGAGGCGCAGTACGCCGTCATCATCGGCGCCGGCGTGATGGCCGCGAGCGAGGCGATCTGCAGGAAGTAGCCGCGGGACTCCATCAGGACGGGCAGGAAGGCCCGTCCGGTCACCGCTCCGCCGATCAGGTTGACCTCGATGACCCGCCGCCAGGCGACCGGGTCGGAGTCCACGAACGGACCACCCGCCGCGACCCCCGCGTTGGCGACCACGATGTCGACCTTGCCGAAGCGCTCCTTGACCTCGGACGCCACCCGGGCCATCGCCTCGTGGTCGGTGACGTCCGCGTGCCACCAGTCGGCCTCGGTGTGCAGCCGGGCGGCGACCTGCTTCAGCTCGTCCGGCTCCAGGCCGACCAGCGCGATCTTCGCGCCGCGCGCGGAGAGCTTGCGGGCGAGGAGTTCACCGACACCGCGGGCCGCTCCGGTGACGACCGCGACCTGGCCTTCCAGACTCACCCTGCTCATGCGTCCTCCCTCAGACATACGTACGTGGTCACGAGTTCCCTGATCCGCGCGGTGACGGCCTCCGGGGCCTCGACCGGTGTCATATGGCCCATCCCCGCCAACTCGTCGAGCCCCACGCACTGCGGCAGGGCCTCGGCCATGGCGCGGGAGTGGACGGGCGGGGTGAGCCGGTCCGCCGCGCCGACGAGCACCGCCACTGGCAGCTCCAACTCCCGTACGCCCGCTTCGAGATCGAGCTCCGCGAGCACGTGCGACCAGGCCACCCGCGAGACGCGCGGGCAGGCGTGCACGATCCGGGCACAGGCGTCGACCCGTTCGGGCGCCGAACCCGGGCCCATCGTCGCGTACCTCAGGATCCTCTTCGACACGGGCGTGACCGGTCCGAGCGGCGCCCTCGCTCCCAGGATCGCCCTGGTCAGCCGGGTCCGCAGGCCGCCTGGCCGCATCGGTACGACGAGGGATTCGGCCGTGAGCCGGGACGGGCCGGTGGAGCAGAGCAGCACGGCGGCGGCGTGCTCCCGGAAGCCGGGGCGCGCGGCGGCCGCCATAAGCGTCATGCCGCCCATGGAGTGCCCGGCGAGGACCGTCTTCTCGCCGGGGGCGAGCGTGGCGGCGAGGACCGCTTCGAGGTCGTCGGCGAGCGCCCGCGTGGAGTGACCGGAGGCGCCGGCCGGGGCGGGTGTGCGGCCGTGGCCGCGCTGGTCGTAGGCGATGACCCGGTGGTCGCGGGCGAGGTCGCGGATCTGCTCGGCCCAGAAGGCGATGGAGCAGGTCCATCCGTGGGCCAGGACCACGGTCGGGGCGCCCTCGGGCCCGTACACCTCGGCATGGATGCGGGCGCCGTCCGCGGAGACGGCGATCACCTCGCGCGGGTGCGGGAGCGGGACACGCGGGGCCGTACGGGACGACTTCGCACGGGACGCGGTCGTACGGGGCCCGGCGGAGAGGCGGCTCACTTCACGGCCTCCCTCTTGCGGGCCGTGCGCTTCGGCTGCGCGGACGCGGCCTCGGCGCCCGGGCGCAGCACCTCGTACTCCGCGAGGTCCACCTGGCGCGTCTCGCGCCGGAACTCGCCCGTCGTGCCCGGCCACAGCGTGGTGTTGCGGCCGTTGGCGTCCAGGTACCAGCTGTCGCAGCCGCCCGCCTTCCACACGGTCCGCTCCATCCGGGCCTGCACCTTCCGGTTCCAGGCGCCGACGGCGGACGGGCGGGCGGCGAGGGCGGCACGCCCTCCGAGAACGTTCAACTGGCGCAGGTAGTCGGCCATGTAGTTCAGCTGGGACTCGATCATGAGGATCATGGAGGAGTTCCCGAGACCGGTGTTGGGCCCGATGATCGTCATCCAGTTGGGGAAGCCGTCGACGGTGGCGCCGCGCAGCGACTGCACCCCGCCCTTCCACGCCTCGGCGAGCGAGACGCCGTCCGCGCCGACGACCCGCTCGGCGATCGGCATGTCGGTCACGTGGAATCCCGTACCGAAGACGATCGCGTCGACCTCGGTCTCGGTGCCGTCCGCCGCGACGACGGTCGAGCCCCGGACCTCGCGCAGTCCGGAGGCGACGACATCGACATTGGGCCGGGCGAGCGCCGGATAGTACGTGTTGGACAGCAGGATGCGCTTGCAGCCGATGCGGTACGAGGGGGTCAGCTTGGCCCGCAGCGCCGGGTCCTTGATCGCCTTGGCCATGTTGGCCTTGGCGAGCGACTCGACGAGACCCAGCTCGCCGGGGCGCTTGGTGAACGCGCTGACCTGGAGTTCGCGGATGCCCCAGAGCAGCCCGCGGCGCGCGGTCCCGGTGAAGGGGATCGTGCGGTGGAGCCAGCGCTCGGCGCCGGTGATGGCGCGGTCCATGCGCGGCATGACCCACGGCGGGGTGCGCTGGAAGAGGGTGAGCTTCCCGACCTGCGGCTGGATCGCGGGCACGATCTGGATCGCGGACGCGCCGGTGCCGACCATGGCGACGCGCTTGCCGGTGAGGTCGTAGTCGTGGTCCCACTGCGCCGAGTGGAAGACCTTCCCGGGGAAGTCGGCCAGGCCCGGGATGTCGGGGATCTTCGGGTCGGAGAGCGGCCCCGTCGCGGAGACGATCACATCGGCGGTGAAGGAGCCCTGGTTGGTCTCGATGTGCCAGCGCAGCTCCTCGGCCTCCCAGCGCATCAGCTTCACCTCGTGGTTCAGCCGCAGGTGCGGGCGGAGCCGGAAGGTGTCGGTGACGTGCTCCAGGTAGGCACGGATGTGGCGCTGCCCGGAGAAGGTGCGGGGCCAGTCGGGGTTGGGCGCGAAGGAGAAGGAGTAGAGGTGGGACGGGACGTCGCAGGCGCATCCCGGATAGCTGTTGTCGCGCCATGTGCCGCCCACGGAGTCGGCCCGCTCCAGGACGACGAAGTCGGTGATCCCCTCGCGGCGCAGCCGGACGGCGGCCCCGAGTCCACCGAACCCCGATCCGATCACCGCCACCCGTACGTGCTCGTGCTTCGCCATGCCGCCTCCCGTGCGCCCGGCCAAGATTCCGCCAGCAATCACTGGCACAGTCGGGACTGTAGAGCAGCGGCATACCGAGCGGTAGGGGTCGGGCAAGGGAAAGTTACCGGCGGTACAACATAGGCTTGCGGGCGTGGCAGAACGATCGGAAGACGTGACAGGTGTACGCGAGTACCGCATGGACGAACTCGCCGCGGCGGCCGGCATCACCGTGCGCACCCTGCGCTTCTACCGCGAGCGCGGCCTGATCGCACCGCCCCGCCGCGAGGGCCGCATCGCCTGGTACGACGACCACCACCTGGCCAAACTCCGCACCATCGCGGCCCTGCTCGAACGCGGCCACACCCTCAACGGCATCGCCGACCTCAACACCGCCTTCGAGAGCGGCAAGGACGTCAGCGAGGTCCTCGGCCTCGGCGAACCCACCGAGGAGGAGCCGGTCCGGCTCACCCCGCAGGAACTGGCCGACTACTTCGCGGGCGAGGTCACCCCGGAGAACCTGCTGGCCGCCCTCGACCTCGGCTACCTCGCCACCGACGGCGACACGATCGTCCACATCAGCCGCCGGCTGCTCGACGTCTCCGCGGCCCTGGTGAAGGAGGGCGTCCCGCTCTCCGCCGTCCTGGAGGCCGGCCGGGCGGTCCGCGAACACGCGGACGCCCTGGCCGCGCTCTTCACCGACCTGCTGCGCGAGCACGCCGAGGAGAAGGACATCCAGCGCCTGCGGCCGCTCGCCAAGAGCGTGGTGGAGGCGGAGCTTTCGATGGCCATGGACCGCCGCATGCGGGACAGGCCCTGAGGTCCTGCGACGTTGCGACGCTGACCCTTCGAGCACCCGCATGACCGGGTGACAGAAGAATGCGCGCGCTCAACGACTCCCCCCTCCCCCTGTGTGCGGCTACAGCTCGTAGACCGCCGTCACGGGCGCGTGGTCGCTCCACCGCTCCCCGTGCGTGGCGGCCCGCTCGACGAACGCCTTGACGGCCTTGGCGGCCAGGCCCGGCGTCGCGACCTGGTAGTCGATGCGCCAGCCGCTGTCGTTGTCGAAGGCGCGCCCGCGGTACGACCACCACGAGTACGGCCCCTCCTGGTCCGGGTGGAGGGCGCGGACCACGTCGACGTACTCCGCCTCGTCGAAGACGCGGCTCAGCCAGGCGCGCTCCTCGGGGAGGAAGCCGGCGTTCTTCTGGTTGGTCTTCCAGTTCTTGAGGTCGGCCTCGCGGTGGGCGATGTTCCAGTCGCCGCAGACGACGACCTCGCGGCCGTCGGCGGCGGAGCGCTCCTTGAGCTCCTTCAGATACGGCAGGAACTCGTCCATGAAGCGGACCTTCTCGTCCTGCCGCTCGGTGCCGACCTCGCCGGAGGGCAGGTAGAGGCTGGCGACGGTGACGCCGGGCAGGTCGGCCTCGATGTACCGGCCACTGCCGTCGAACTCGCTCGACCCGAACCCGACCCGCACCTGGTCGGGCTCACGCCGGGTGTAGAGGGACACCCCCGCGCGCCCCTTGGCGGCGGCGGGCGCGTGCGCGGTGAACCATCCCTCGGGCGCCGCGACCTCGGCCGGAAGCTGGGATTCCTCGGCGCGTACCTCCTGCAGGCAGACGGCGTCGGCGGAGGTGCCGGCGAGCCACTCCACGAAGCCCTTCTTGGCGGCGGCGCGGAGACCATTGACATTGACGGACGTCACTGTGTACAAAACATGCTCCTTTTCAGGTGGGCAGCGAGGTCACGCCCAGGGGTCAGGCTCCCACACCGGATGCACCTCGACGCCGAAACCCTTCTCCTGGCGGACGAGCGCGACCCGCCGTACGAGCTGCTTGAGCAGCCCGTTCTTCGCCGCGTCGCTCAGCAGGTCCCACTCCTCAAGAAGCCCTGCGATCACCGGCTCGTAGTCCGACTGTCGCGGCGTACGGTTCTCCACCGACATCCGCTCGAGCGCGGCAGTGGTCGCCGTCTGCTGCTGCCGAATGCGGTCGAGGGCCGCCTCGTACTCCCCCGGCCTGTACCCGTCGGGATTCATGGCCCGGTCGGCGCGCAGGTTCGCCACCGCCTGCCTCTGCTTGGCCGCTTCGGCTTCGAGCCGTGCACGCTCCCTGGCGGCCGCAGTCCGCTCGCCGAGCGCCTCGTCCTGGGGCGGCGGAGCGCTCCACCCGGCGTCGAGGTCCGGTGCCGGCTCCTTGAGCCAGTCATGCACCCGCTTCTCGACATCGACCCGGGCCGCGTACACGCCTTCGCATCCGTGGGTGCCGGTGACGCTGCGACGGCCACACATGTAGTTGTGGCCTTTGATCGACCGCGGCTCGCCGTCGACCATCCTGATGGCGCTCTGCACTGGCGTGGTGCCACGGCATCCGGCGCAGCGCACCAGCCCGGTAAGCGGGTAGAGCGCGGTCGGGGCGCGGGGCGGGGTCTTCTTTGTCGCCTGCCTGCGGTCCCGGTACTGCTGCCACAGCTCCAGGTCGACGAGTTCTTCCTGCGCGCCCGGGACGAACAACACGTTCGGGCAGTTGCCGCGACCGGCCGGATGGCACACGCACTTCGGATCGTGGATGCGGAGCAGTCCGGCGCAGAACCCGCTGTCCATGTAGCGAATGAGGGTCTGGGCGGTCCACAGGCCCCCGCGTGTGGTGCGCCATCCGGCAGTGTTGAGCTCGTCGAGGAGTGCGTAGAACGGGGCGCCACCGATGTACTGCCGGTACCGGTCGGCCATGACCGGCCCGGCCTCGGGGTCGGCTACATACTTCTCCTCCTGGAGGATCCAGCCGCCTTTGCCGTCAGGCAGCCGGCGGGGTTGCCAGATGTAGCCGAAGCGGGGCCGGCCCGTGGCGGGGAGGCAGAGCTTGTAGCGTCGATGGTCATGGGTCTCGCGCCATTGTTCGCCGCGGGCGTCGGATTCGTACGCCGCGAACTCGAACAGGATGCCGCGCTGGAGGCGGCCGGTGGCGGTGCGGGCGTCGGCTTCCTCAGTGGCGGATTGCAGCTCGCCGCCGGCATCGTCGAGCCGCTTGAGGTTGACGGCGATGCCGTCGCGGGAGCGCCCGAAGCGGCTGTACTTCCAGACGACGATGCCGCGCGCTTCGCCTGCTTCGACGCGTTCGATGCACTTCATGATCTTGCGTTTGAAGTGACGGCCGGAGACGTCGAGGTCCTCGACGCAGTCGACGATGCGACGTCCTGTGCGCTTCGCCCATGCCTCGATCGCCGCCTGTTGCAGCTCAGGGCTGATCTTCTCTTCTTTCCAGGTGGAGACTCTGACGTACGCGAGCCAGGGCTCGCCCTCGTCGGGAGAGCCCTGGTTTGTGGCGGGGTTCGGTGTCACTGTGCCTGCCGTTCGTGCGGGCGTGGGAAATCGCTGCGGATCGGTACGACGGCGCCGCTTGGTCGGTGTCGGGACGGGCAGGCCGAGGGCGACGTGCTGAAGCGCTCGGCGACATCCGTCGCGGTCGTCACTTCTTCGCTGTGCGGCTGATACCGGAGGCGATCTGCGAGACACGGGGCAAGGAAATTCCGAGCGCTGCGGCCACCTCCGCAAGGGACTGGGTGGTGCGCATTTCGACGACGGCGGCCTGTCGGACGGCACGAAGCTCCGCCTGGAGCCGGGGCACGGAGTCCAGGACGGAAGCGACCGCGCGGGCCCGGTCTGTCGCGTCGGGCATAGCGGCAAGCTCAGCGATGACGCCACGGATCGCGTCCACAGCAGGAGAAGTCTCGATCACGATTTTAGGGTACCCCTAAACATCTTGGGCGGTTAGCCTCTTCTGGTCGGGGAGCGCATCCTCGACAGAATGCCGACCCTCCGAGCATGCATAGATGTACGATGCTTCGCATGAACATACGCCCCACTCCCTACGACCACCCTGACGCGGTCAAACTCAACGACGCCGTTCAGCTGGAGTACGCCGCCCGCTACGGCGACGAGGGCGATGTCACACCACTCGACGCCGGCATGTTCGCGCCGCCATCCGGGCTCTATCTCCTCGCGTACGACTCCGCGGACCGCCCCGTCGCGACCGGCGGCTGGCGCACCCAGGACAGGAACGACGAGGGCTACTCGGACGGCGACGCCGAGCTCAAGCGGATGTACGTGGTGCCGGAGGCGCGCGGCCTGGGGCTGGCCCGTCGCATCCTGGCGGCCCTCGAGGCGGACGCCCGCGCGGCGGGCCGTATCCGCATGGTTCTGGAGACGGGAACGGCGCAGCCGGAGGCGATCGCGCTGTACACGAGCAGCGGGTACGAGCTGTGTGCGAAGTTCGGCCACTACCGGGAGTACGAGAACAGCCGCTGCTACGCAAAGCCTCTGACCTGAAATCGCCGACCTGATTCCCTGACGCGCCCCTGACAATCGTCTCACCATCTGGCACGCTTCCTCACGCACGTCGATCCGCACCGTTCTCATCCCCCACCTGCCTCGGCAGAAGGAGACATGCGTGAGACGCCATCGCACAGTCGCAGCCGTCCTGTTGTCGGTCGGAGCGCTGCTGACCGGAGCCCTGACCACGACCTCGGCGCAAGCGGCGGAGAAGCCCGCCTTCTGGACCGCGGAGCGGATGCGCTCGGCGACCCCGCTCGACCTCGAGGTCGCTCCCGGCGCCCTCAAGACCCTCAAGCAGGTCGCCCGCTCGTCCACCCCGACCACGATCTCCCCGACCTCCGTCGCCCCGACGGCCTTCCCGCAGCCGGGTGGCCCCTGGACAGGCGGCGGCGCGGTCGTGAAGACCTCGGGCCGGGTGTTCTTCACCTTCCAGGGCCGTACGGCCTCCTGCTCGGGCAACGCGGTCACCAGCCAGAACCAGAGCACGGTCATCACGGCCGGCCACTGCGTGAAGTACCAGGGCGCGTGGCACACGAACTGGGTGTTCGTCCCGGCGTACGACAACGGCAGCGCGCCGTACGGCCAGTGGGCGGCGACGAAGACGCTCACGACCCCGCAGTGGGAGGCGAGCGAGGACATCAACTACGACGTCGGCGCGGCGGTCGTGGCCCCCCTGAACGGCCAGAAGCTGACGTCCGTCACCGGCGCCCAGGGCATCCAGTTCAACGGCGGCTACAACAAGCCGATGTACGCCTTCGGCTTCCCGGCCGCCTCCCCGTACGACGGCTCGAAGCTGATCCACTGCGCGGGGAACTCCTCGAAGGACTTCCTCTTCTCCCAGGACCACAGCCTCGCCTGCAACATGACGGGCGGATCCAGCGGCGGCCCCTGGTTCACGGGCTTCAGCGAGGCCACCGGCACCGGCCTCCAGGTCTCGGTGAACAGCTTCGGCTACACCTTCCTGCCCAACCGCATGTTCGGCCCGTACTTCGGCAACGACGCGAAGGCCCTGTACGACCGGGCGCAGGTCTCCTGACCCCCGCCCGCGGCCCCCGGCGAACTCCTCCGCCGGGGACGCGGTGCGCCCCGGGTGCGTCCGGGGGCGTCCTGTCGTGTCTTGTGTGACGAGATGGGATAGGGGGCGTTCGGGTGGTAAGTCGCGGGAACCGCAACTGCCCGCGGCCCGGCCGCAGTCCTCATGGCCAGTGGCAGGACAACCGAGGAGGAACTCATGACTGCGCTCCAGTCTTTCACCGCGGCCCCGACCGAGATGGCGGACCTCGATCCCTACCGCTTCCCTGCTGCGTTCATCGACGACTTCGCCGAGGAGCCGGAGGCATGGACGCAGCCGCGGACGCAGACGTACGTCGCGCACGGCTTCATGGAGTCCGGCGACTACCCGCTGCCCGCGCCGGTGCCCAGCACGCGGCTGTCCGTGGCTCTGGAGCCGGCGGACCGGCGGCGGCTGGACCTGCACGCGGCGCTCACCACGGCGGGCATCGCCCCGCTGCCCGGCGACCTCGACGCGATCGAAGCGCTGTGCACGCTCGACGACTTCACCCACATCGCGCTCCAGCGGTGGATCACCCGCACCGCGTGAGCCAGGGCGCGGGCGGCCGCGTCGGTGCGGCCGCCCTCGCCCGGCGCGGAGGGGTCAGAACTCGTCGGCGCCGTTGCGCAGCTCGTGCGTCCAGTAGCCGGTCTTGGCGACCGCGTCGTCGACGGCGATGCCGCCCGCGGGCGCGGTGACGACCTTGCTGCCCTCGGCCGGGCCGTCCGCGGCGAAGAGGTTCACGTGGAACGACGACACCGCGCGGTTCTCCTCGTCGACACCGCCGTCGTTGATCCGCACGGCGGCATAGGCCGCCGCTCCGGCGGACAGCACGACGGGCGTGCCCGGCCTGCTCTTGGCGACGGACGGGACGTCCTTGGCCGTCTGGATCTCGCCGAACGCGATCAGCGGGTACTGGAGCAGCGTGCAGGAACGGCCGGAGACGTTCGTCGCGGTCAGGGTGATGTGCGTGGTGGGCACGCCGTCCTGCTTGGCCGCGGAGATCTTCACGTCGTTGACGGTGCACGCCGGGGTCTTGCCGTCGTTCTTCTTCTTGGTACCCGTCTGTGCGGCGGACGTCGCCGGGTTCGACGCGTCCGCGCCGGCGGTGCCGGTACTGCCCGTGCTGCCGCTGGTGCCGGTGCCGCCCGTCGTACCGGTGCCGCCCGTGCCCCCGGTGCTCGTTCCGCTGTCCGCGGCGCCGGCGCCGGGCGTGACCTCCGAGACGGACGCGGCGCCCTCGTCCTTCGTACCGGCGTCGTCCGCGCCGCCGCAGGCGGTGAGCGCAAGGGCGAGCGCGGCGGTGGCGGCGGCAAGGACGGTGGTGCGGGTGCGGAAGGTACGCATGTGAACTCCCCGTAGGTGGTGACCGCCTCGTCCGGCGGCCTGGTCACCACCCTGCGGCCGGGCCCGCCACCGCCGCCAGAGCCCACCGCCGATGCGGGACGCTGGGACGTTCCACCCCATCTGACCTGCGGGAACGCTCAGACCCAGAACGGTGGGGTGGAACGGGAAGGGAACGCTCCGCCGCCCCAATACGGTCCGTGCCCGGTAACGGTCCACCGCCCAGTCACGGTCCGCCGCCCGGATCAGGGCGTGTGCCCGCGCCTGCTCGGGGACTGGGCCGTCACGACCCCGGCCTCGTACGCCGCGATGACCAACTGCGCGCGGTCTCTGGCGCCCAGCTTGGCGAGGAGGCGGCCGATGTGGGTCTTCAGCGTGCCCGTGCTCATGTGCAGGTACGCCCTGATCTCGTCGTTCGCCAGCCCGCGGGCGATCAGTTCCAGGACCTCCCGTTCCCGCTCGGTCACCCCGACCAGCGCATGCGCGACGCGGCTGCTCGGTTCCGGGCGGCTCGTGAACTCCTCGATGAGCCGGCGCGTCACGGACGGCGCGAGGAGCGACTCGCCGGAGGCCACCACACGGATGCCCGCCAGTACCTCCGCGGGTGGGGTGTCCTTCAGCAGGAAGCCGGCGGCCCCCGCCCGCAGTGCCGCGTACACGTACTCGTCCAGGTCGAACGTGGTGAGCATCAGCACCCGTACGTCAGCGGTCTCCGGGGAGCCGCAGATCTGCCGGGCCGCTTCGATGCCGTCCATGACGGGCATTCGGACGTCCATCAGCACCACGTCCGGGCGGTGCAGCCGGGCGAGTTCCACCGCCTCTGCGCCGTCACCGGCCTCACCGACGGCGGTGAGACCGGGTTCGTTCTCCACAAGGATGCGGAAGCTGCCCCTCAGCAGTACCTGGTCGTCGACGACGAGTACCCGGATCGCCGCATCGCTCACGTGGTCCCCCCAGCGCTGTCCATCGGCAGTCGGGCGGCGACCGCGAAACCCCCGCCGGGGCGCGGGCCGGCCCTGAACGTTCCGCCGTACATCATCACGCGCTCCCGCATGCCGACCAAGCCATGCCCCCCGGACGGCAGACCGCCCCCGCCGCGGTCTCCGCCGCTGCCGTCTCCGCCGCGGCCGTCGTCGGTGATGTCGACGCGGACCTCGCGCCGGTCCGCCTCGATCTCGACCCGGCAGCGGGCGGGCGCCGCGTACTTGACCGCGTTGGTGAGGCTCTCCTGGACGATCCGGTGCACGGCGAGGGCGATGCCCGCGGGCAGTTCGTCCGGCACCGTCATGTCCACATCCACGACGAGTCCGGCCTGTTGGGCCTTCTCGACCAGGAGCGGTACGTCGTCGAGCCCGGGGACGGGGACGAGCGCGGCGCCGCCGCGGCTGCCCGGGGTGTCGGTGCGCAGCACCCCGAGCGTGCGCCGCATCTCGATCATCGCGGCGCGGCTGGTCTCCTCGATGACGCGCAGCGCGTCCCGCGCCTCCTCGGGGCGGGCCTGGGCGACGTGGCCCGCGACGCCCGCCTTGACCGCGATCAGGCTGAGGCTGTGGGACACGATGTCGTGCAACTCGCGTGCGATCCGCAGCCGTTCCTCGACGCGTCCTTGCTCGGCCTGTCGCTCGGCATCCGCCTCTTCCCTGGCCCGGCGCAGACGTACGACAGAGCCTGCCGCCCAGCTCGCGCCCAGGATGAGCCAGACGGTGGCGGCGATGCCGATCGCTCCGCTCCATGTCTCGGCGGGGGTCACCACGGCCTCGCCGGCCAGGACGGCGGCTCCCGACACGGCGAGCGCCAGGGCCAGTGTGGGCACGGAGCGCCGCGGTGGCTCGACGAGCGCGACCAGGTAGAGGGTGAGGGCGACGGCGGCGCACGGCTCTCGGGTGATGTCCAGGAGTGCGGCGGCCGTGGCTCCGGCGAGCGCGGTCGCGGTCGCGGCCAGGGGCCACTGCCGCCGTACCGCGACCGGCATTCCGACGGCGCAGGCCACGACCCAGCCCGCCCACACCGGTCCGGTGTAGGCGGGCTGGGTGTCGACCGCGGTCATGCCGGCGAACCCGATGTAGACGGCGGTCAGGAGGAGCGCGGCGACGAGGTCGAGCGCGAGGAGATGGCCGTCGCGCCGCAGTCGTCCGATACGCGGGGGTCGCATGGCTTGACCGTAACCGGTCAACCCGCTCGTCCCAGGACGATCATCGCGACGGCCACGGCCGCGACCAGCCCGATCCAGCGCAGAGCCGTGGCGCGGCGCGGCGCCGGACCGTCCCGCAGGACGGTGACCCCCAGCGGAACGAGCGCGAGGCACAGCCCGGCGACCGCCACGACCGACAGGGGTGTGGTGCCCTTGAGCACGCCGAGCGGCAGAGCGGCCGCCGCCGCGAGAGCGACGGCCCGGACCGGTCCGAGCACCCGCGCCCGCCAGGCGCCGAGGGCCAGCAGCAGCCAGCCGCCCATGATGGCGATGTTGAGTGCGCTGAAGACGTGGAAGGCGCCGTACGTCTCCGCGACGAACCTGCTCGCCTCCTGCGCGCCCTGGCGGTCGGCGAGTTGGAGGGCCAGGTGGTCCACACCCGCGTGGAACGTCCGGGCGAAGAGCCCCAGGACGGCGAACACCCCGCCCCACAGGGCCAGTCCCGGCCTGCTCCGCCCGATCCGGGAGGTGAGCACGGCCACGCCGGGCCACAGCAGCACGGTGCCGGCGGCGAAGGCGCCGTAGGAGGCGGCCATCAGTCCGGGGTGATCGGCGCGAGCGGCGAGCTGCTCGGGAAAGAAGAAGGGGAAGGGCAGCCGCAGGAGCACGCCGGTGAGGAGCAGCGACGGTCCGAGTACGAGCGAGACCCCACCGACCCACCGCCCGGGGAACGGTGTGTCTCCGGCCCATTCGACCGGCAGAGCCATCGTGCGTCTGCCGAGCAGAGAGGCCGTGCGCGTCGGCCGTTCCGTGGTGACGGGCGGGGTGTTCTGCGTTGTCGTCATGCGAGGACGATCCCGCGAACGGCTCCTCGCCCGCGTCGGACCTGGGCCCGGTTTCCGGCATCGGACCCAGGTCCGATGCCGCGCGGTCCGGAGACGCCGAGATGCCGAGGTGCCGCACCATCCCGGAAACGACGAAATCCCGCCCGATCAATCAGATCGGACGGGATCCCGTCTTGCGCTTGTGGACCTGTGGGGATTTGAACCCCAGACCCCCTCGATGCGAACGAGGTGCGCTACCAGACTGCGCCACAGGCCCTTGCGACGTGTGAAACATTAGCATCCCGATCGGGGTACGAGGAAATCCGTTCCCCCGCAGGTCAGCCGAGGGCCCCGAAGGGCCCACGGCCGGGGGTCATTCGTTGGCCGCGCGGGGCCGGTCGTCGTCCGCGTACTGGTCGAAGAGCGGGGTGCGGCCGTGGTCGCGCTGGCGGCGCGGCGGGTTGGTGCGCTGGCGCGGGGCCTGCGCCGGGGCCGGGGACGGAGCGGGGGTCGGGTCCGCCGCTGTGGAGGAGCGGGCCGAACTCCAGGTCTCCGGGTCCGTGATGTCGACACCGCTCGTCGCACGCGGCGCGACGGGGGCGGTGACGTACGTGGGGAGCGGGACCGGGACCGGGTCCCAGCTGTCGCCGCGGGCCGGGCCGCGCTCGCGCTGCTGGTCCACCCACTCCGCGTGGTCGGTCTGCTCGACGAGCGCGCGGCGGCCGGCCTCCTGCGGGGAGACCGAGGGGGCCGGTTCGGGTTCGGGGCGGGCCGGCTCCTCGTCGGCGTCCGGCACCGGCTGGCGGCGTTGCGGCCGGCTCTCGCGCAGGCGGGCCGCCGCTGCCTCGGCACGGCGGCGGTCCATCACGTACACGAAGCGCCGGCGCTCCGTCGTCCGCAGATGCACGATGTACGCGCTCAGCAGCACGGCCGGGACGCCCGGTGCCCACAGGAACGCGAGGCCGCCGACCGCGGCGACGACCGCGCCGAGGGTGAAGGCGAGGAAGAGGACGACCGTGGTGCGCCGGCGCCGGGCGAGGACCTTGCCGCGGCGGGCGCGCTCGGCGGCCGCCTTCGAGGGTCTCCGCGCGGCGGCGGGAGCCGGTGCCGGCTCGGGTGCCGGTTCCGGGATCTCCAGGCGGGCTTCCGTCCTGGCCGCGGGCGCGGAAAAGGCCCGGACGTCGACCGAGCTCAGATGCTCGGTCTCGGCGTCCGGGTCCACGTCGGGCTCCGCGTCGTCCGCCCCACGGTCCCGGTCCTTCAGCTCCTTGGCGTACCGGCGCTCCATCCCCGCCCGTCCGGACAGCAGCCGGATGGCGGTGCTGAAGCGTTCCGTCGGACGGGCTTCGTTGAGCTCGTCCTGCCTGCGGAGCCACATCGGTACCAAGTAGGCGGCCCAGGCCCCGACGATGACTGCGTAGATGAGGCCGCTGCTGCTCACGCTTCACACCGTAGAGGGGTTCCGTTACGGGCATCGGCCAATTGGCCCGGTGTGTCGCACGATCTGGCTGATATCACTGAACTTTTTTGTGATTGTTCAGATCGATTGAGGATCAACTGCTGATTGAATTCGAACACTTATTTTATTTTGCGGGGTGGGCGGGACGAGCCTGGTGCCAGCGGCGCAGCAGCCCCTCGGGCACTTCCTCGGCGGTGAGGGCGAACACGAGATGGTCCCGCCAGGCCCCGTCGATGTGGAGGTAGCGCGGCCGCAGCCCTTCCTCCCGGAATCCCAATTTCTCCACGACCCGTCGCGAGGGGCCGTTCTCGGGCCGAATGCAGACTTCCATCCGGTGCAGCCCCACCGTGCGGAAGCAGTGGTCGACGGCGAGCGCGACCGCCGTCGGCATCACACCGCGTCCCGCCACCTCGCTGTCCACCCAGTAGCCGACGTGGCCCGAGCACATCGAGCCCCAGGTGATTCCCGCCACGGTCAGCTGACCGACGAGCCGGCCGCGGTACTCGATCACGAACGGAAGCATCCGGCCGGCGTTCGCCTCGGCCCGCAGATGACGGACCATCTGCCGGTACGTCGGCCGCTGCGTGACCGGACCGCCGGGGGCGGGCGGCGGAATCGTCGCCTCCCACGGGCGCAGCCAGTCGCGGTTACGCCGGTTCACCTCGCGCCAGGCCCGCTGGTCGCGCATCTTTATCGGGCGGAGCACGACGTCTCCGTCGGAGAGGACCACGGGCCAGGACGGAATCATGACGCCGGGCCCGGTTCCGCGTCGGGTCTCGGGTGGTCACCGCCGCGGACCTGGTCGACCGCGTGGACGAGAAGCGGCTCCAGGACGGCCAGACCGTCGCGGACCCCGCCCGAGGAGCCCGGCAGATTCACGATCACGGTCCCGCGCGCGACACCCGCCAGGCCGCGGGAGAGTGCGGCGGTCGGGACCTTCTCACGGCCGTACGCGCGGATCGCCTCGGGGATTCCGGGGATCTCGTGGTCGAGGACCCGGCGGGTGACCTCGGGGGTGGCGTCGGTCGGCGAGATACCGGTGCCACCGGTGGTGAGGATGACGTCGTACCCGGCCGCGACCCCGGCCCGGAGCGCGGCCTCGACCGGCGCGCCGTCCGGGACGACCTGCGGGCCGTCCACCGCGAAGCCCATCCGCCGCAGCCCCTCGGCGAGCAGCGGGCCGCCCTTGTCCTCGTAGACACCGGCCGCGGCCCGGTTGGAGGCGGTGACGACCAGGGCGGAGTACGGGGCGGTGAGGGCGCCGCCGATGCCCTCACCCAGCGCCGCAGGGGGGTGCTCCTCGTGCTCGTGCGCCCCCGCCACGCGACCCGCGCGGGTCACGACTCGGCCCCTTCGCGGGTCCAGTCGCCCGACTTGCCGCCGGTCTTCTCCTCCACCCGTACGTCGGAGATGACCGCGCCCTTGTCGACCGCCTTGATCATGTCGACGACCGTCAGCGCGGCCACCGAGACGGCCGTCAGGGCCTCCATCTCCACGCCCGTGCGGTCCGTGGTCTTCACGGTCGCCAGGATCTCCACCGCGTCGTCCGCGACCGTGAGGTCGAGCGTCACGCCCGAGACGGCCAGCGGGTGACAGAGGGGAATGAGGTCGGGCGTCTTCTTCGCGCCCATGATCCCGGCGATCCGGGCGGTGGCGAGCGCGTCGCCCTTCGGTACGCCCTCGCCCCGCAGCAGCTCGATCACGCGAGGCGAGACGAGGACGCGGCCACTGGCGCGTGCGGTCCGCGCCGTGACGTCCTTCGCGGAGACGTCGACCATGCGGGCCGCACCCGCCTCGTCGATGTGGGTGAGTCCTTGCTGCGTGCTCATGGCCGTGACACTCCCGGTCGCTGTGTGGGACGCCACGGTACCGCCACCAGGGCCTCCTCAGCCGAGGAGGACCACCTCCAGCTCGCGGCCCGGCTCCACTTCCGTGGCCTCCTCCGGGACGACGAGCAGCGCGTTCGCCTGCGCGAGCGCGGCGATCAGGTGGGAGCCCGCGCCGCCCACGGGGGTGACGGTGCCCGACTCGGCGTCGTACGTCCCGCGCAGGAACTGGCGACGGCCGGCCGGGGACGAGAGCGCCTTGTCGGCCTTGAGCTCGGCGCGGACCCGCGACCTGTGGAGATCGCCGAGGCCCATCAGAGCCCGGATCGCGGGCCGTACGAACAGCTCGAAGGAGACGTAGGAGGAGACGGGGTTGCCCGGCAGGGCGAGCAGCGGGGTGTGCTCGGGGCCGATCGTCCCGAAGCCCTGCGGCTTGCCCGGCTGCATGGCCAGCTTGCGGAAGTCGACCCGCCCGTCGGCGGTCAGCGTCTCCTTGACCACGTCGTACGCGCCCACGCTGACCCCGCCCGTGGTGACGAGCAGGTCGGCGCGGATCAGCTGGTCCTCGATGGTGGCCCGGAGCGTCTCGGCGTCGTCGGTGACGGCGCCGACCCGGTAGGCGATGGCCCCCGCGTCGCGCGCGGCGGCGGCCAGCGCGAAGCTGTTGGAGTCGTAGATCTGGCCCGCGCCCAACTCCTCGCCGGGCTGGACCAGTTCACTGCCGGTGGAAAGCACGACGACGCGCGGGCGGGGGCGTACCCGCACCGTGGCGCGGCCGATCGCGGCGAGCAGCCCGATCTGGGGCGGCCCGAGAACCGTCCCGGCCTCCAGGGCCAGGTCACCGGCCTGGACGTCACTGCCCCGCGCGCGGACGTGCGCGCCGGCCCCGGCGGACCGGTGGACGCGGACCTCGCCACCGGCGCCCTCGGGGGCGGCGCTGGCGGCGCGCATCCCGCTCGCCGCTCCCCCGCCCGTACCGCCGTCGGTCCACTCGACGGGGACGACGGCCTCGGCGCCGGGCGGCAGCGGGGCACCGGTCATGATGCGGGCGGCCTGGCCGGGGCCGACCTCGGGCAGGCCGCCGGCGCCGGCGGCCACGTCGCCGATGACGGTCAGGACGGCCGGGAACTCCTCGGTGGCACCGGCGACATCGGCGACCCGGACCGCGTAACCGTCCATGGAGCTGTTGTCGAACGGGGGCAGTGCGACCGGCACCGTGACGTCCTCGACCAGGACACAGCCCTGGGCCTCGGGCAGTTGCAGCTCGATGGGTTCGAGCGGGGAGACCGCCGCCAGGATGTCGTCCAGGTGCTCGTCCACCGACCACAGGTCGCGGGAGGGACCCGCGCAGGGATCGCCGGGCGTATCGCCGGACACCGGTGCCGCACTGCTGCTCAAGGTGCTACAACTCCTCGGTGACGTAACTACGGAGCCAGGTCCGGAAGTCCGGGCCCAGGTCTTCACGTTCGCACGCGAGTCTGACAATGGCACGCAGATAGTCCCCGCGGTCACCGGTGTCATAGCGCCGGCCCTTGAAGACCACGCCGTGGACCGGGCCGCCGACCGTCTCGTCCTTGGCGAGCTTCTGCAGGGCGTCGGTCAGCTGGATCTCGCCGCCGCGGCCCGGCTCGGTCTCGCGCAGTATCCCGAAGATCGCGGGATCCAGGACGTATCGGCCGATGATCGCGTAGTTGCTGGGCGCCTCTTCCGGCGCCGGCTTCTCGACCAGATCCGTCACCTTCACGACGTCCGAGTCGATCGTCGCCTCGACCGCGGCGCTGCCGTAGAGGTGGATCTGGGAGGGCTCGACCTCCATCAGCGCGATGACGCTGCCGCCTTCACGCTCCTGCACCTCCACCATGCGGGCGAGCAGCGGGTCGCGCGGGTCGATCAGGTCGTCGCCGAGCAGCACGGCGAAGGGCTGGTCGCCGACGTGCGGCGCGGCGCAGAGCACGGCGTGGCCGAGACCGCGCGGGTCGCCCTGGCGCACGTAGTGCATCGTCGCGAGGTCGTTGGACTCCTGCACCTTGGAGAGGCGCTCCGCGTCGCCCTTGCGGACGAGTGCCTCCTCCAGCTCATAGTTCCGGTCGAAGTGGTCCTCGAGGGGACGCTTGTTACGACCGGTGATCATGAGGACGTCGGAGAGGCCGGCGGCGGCCGCTTCCTCGACGACGTACTGGATCGCGGGCTTGTCGACGACCGGGAGCATTTCCTTCGGCGTGGCTTTGGTGGCCGGAAGGAAGCGCGTACCGAGACCGGCGGCCGGGATGACAGCCTTGCTGATCCTGGGAGGGGACTGAGTCATGCGCGCATGATAGCCGTTCGATATGAG
This sequence comes from Streptomyces sp. NPDC046712, assembly GCF_040645695.1. Classification (NCBI taxonomy): domain Bacteria; kingdom Bacillati; phylum Actinomycetota; class Actinomycetes; order Kitasatosporales; family Streptomycetaceae; genus Streptomyces; species Streptomyces sp. NPDC046712. Next base: position 183,075 of record NZ_JBEYYW010000009.1, read on the forward strand.
AGGAAGATGGGCGTCCCATTGGCTTCCTGCGGATACGACAGTTACGAGAGGTTTCGTGAGTTCACGTGAGTCCCCGGTGACGGCCGACATGGTCGAAAAGGCCGCATTGCGCCGCCGGCTTCTGGCTGCCCGTGCCCAGCTGCCCACCCATGTTCTCGAATCCACCGGGGAGCTGTTCGCCCGGGGTGCTCTGGAGCTGGCCGCGCTGGCGGAGGCGTCGACCGTGGCCGCGTACGTGTCGGTGGGACGCGAGCCGGGCACGCGCGCGTTGCTCGACGTGCTGCGGGCGCGGGGCGTCCGCGTCCTGCTGCCGGTGCTGCTGCCCGACAACGATCTCGACTGGGCGGTGTACGAGGGTGCGGGCAGCCTGGCGAAGGCCGGCCGGGGCCTGCTGGAGCCGACGGGGCCGCGGCTCGGTCCGGAGGCCGTGTGCGAGGCCGACGTGGTGCTGCTGCCCGGCCTCGCGGTCGACGAGCGCGGGATGCGCCTGGGCCGGGGCGGCGGCTCGTACGACCGGGTGCTCGCCCGGCTGGCCCGGGCGGACGCCCAGCCGTCCCTGGTGGTCCTCCTCTACGCGAACGAGGTGGTCGCCCGGGTCCCGGAGGAACCGCACGACCACCCCGTGCACGCGGTGGTGACCCCGGAGGGGGTCAGGCACTTCAGGCCTTAGGGCTTGTCGAGCCCTATGGCTTGAGGACCAGCGTCTCCTTCGTCGAGGCTTCGACCGCCGCCTTGCCGAAGGACCAGTCGAGCAGCTCGCCCTTCGCCCAGGCGTCGGTCTGGTCGGTGTAGTGCGAGTGGTACGCGTGGCCGGAGGCGCCGGACAGGTTGATCCAGCGGGACCTGTCCCAGTCGCCGACGTTGACGACCATCCGCATCGACGGGACCCAGATGACCTCGTAGCCGCCGGCCGCGTTCCAGCCGGTCGCGTTCACCGCCGCCTCTCCGCCGCCCAGGTTCCAGGGGCCGCGGTTGAGCATGGACTGGATGAAGCCCGGTCCGGCGGTGCCGAGGGTCTGGTTCTGCAGGGTCAGCTGGTGCAGTCGGCCCCAGCTCCAGGTGGAGACGTCCTTGCCGAGCTTGGCGGTCAGCTCCCAGCGGGCGTCCTCCATGGCCCGGGCGAGCAGCTGATCACGGTTCTCGGTGGCCTGGTTCGTGCGGTTGGCCTCGGTCTTCCACCAGTCGCTGTTCTCCTGCTTGAGGAGCGGGCGGACCACCTCGTACCAGCGGTCGCCGCCGTCGGGCTGCGCCGAGTCGGCGTCGCGCTCGCCGCACTCCCGTACCCGCTTGTTCTGCTCGTCCACCGGCAGTCCGGTGGAGTCGGCCGGGCGGACGCTGATGCAGTCGCCCTCGGCCCGCAGCTCCTTGGGCAGCTTGTCGCCGAAGGCGAGCTTGAGGACGTTGCGCCAGACCGCGTTGAAGTACGCGGCGGCGGCCGAGTCGGGCTCCTGGGTGTAGTCCCAGCCCTCGAGCAGCTTCTGCGCCTCGCGGACGTAGGGGTCCGAGATGTCGATCTTCAGCAGGAGCGGGTTGAGGAGGGTCGCGATCTCGCTGCGGTTGTCCATCTGCATGGTCCGCATGTCGTCGGGCGAGATCTTCCCGCCGTCCTTGGTCTTCGACTCGATGAGGTCGTTGATCCGCTGGCTGCGCGAGCCGTATCCCCAGTCCTCCGTCAGGAGGTAGGGGTACTTGTCGGCGTCGACGACGGCCTGGTTGGCGGTGACGATGTAACCGCGGTCGGGGTTCTCCTCGTACGGCAGCTCGTCGTACGGGATGTAGCCCTTCCACCGGTACGCGGAGTCCCAGCCGGGCGCGGGCACGGTGCCGTTGTGGCCCTTGGCGCGGACCGGGATCTTGCCGGGTGCCTGGTAGCCGATGTTCTCGGCGTCGGCGTAGATCAGGTTCTGGGAGGGGACCTCGAAGTTCTTGGCCGCGGCGCGGAACTGCTTGAAGTTCTGGGCGCGGTTGAGCTCGAAGATGGCGTCCATGGACTTGCCGGGCTGCAGGGCCGTCCACCGGAGGGAGACGGCGTAGCCGGTGCCCCGGTCGGGGGCGGCGTTGCCGACGGGGGCCTTCTGGCCGACGTGCTCCAGTTCCGAGGAGCGGTCGGAGACGAGGGGGCCGTTGCCGGTGGAGCGGATCGTGATCTTCCGGCTGCCGCCGCCCGCGATCTTGATGATCTCCTCGCGGATCGCGAACGGCTTGACCCGGCCGTCGACGAGGTAGCCCGTGTTCCCGACCTTCTCCAGGTAGAGGTCGGTGACGTCCGCGCCGAGGTTGGTGAGACCCCAGGCGATGGTGTCGTTGTGGCCGATGATCACGCCGGGCGTGCCGGAGAAGGTGTAGCCGGCGACGTCGTAGCGGCAGGTGGCCGAGACGGAGCGGCAGTGCAGGCCCATCTGGTACCAGAGGGACGGCAGCATCGGCGCGAGGTGCGGGTCGTTGGCGAGCAGCGGCTTGCCGGAGGTCGTGTACTTGCCGGAGACGACCCAGGAGTTCGAGCCGATGCCGTTGCCGTTGGGGCCGAGCAGCGCGGGGATCTTGTCGAGCGCGTCGGAGAGCGCGCCGAGCTGGGACTGCGTCCCCTGCAGCGCGCCGTCCGCACTGCCGTCGGTCGAGCCGTTGGTGCCGGTGCCGTCGGTCGAGCCGTCCGTGCCGGTGCCGTCGGTCGAGCCGGTGGCGCCCTTGCCCGTGCCCTCGACGATCGGCTGGTGCAGGTCGTACGGGTACGCCGGGTAGAGCTGCTTGATCTGCGCGGCGCTCAGCCGACTCGTCATCAGGGAACGGTCGATCTCGTCCTGCATGTTGCCGCGCAGGTCCCAGGCCATCGCCTTGAGCCAGGCCACCGAGTCGACGGGGGTCCAGGGCTCGATCTCGTAGTCGTTGGAGAAGGCCAGCGCCGCGTACTCGACCGAGATGTCCGAGGCGTCCCGGTCCTTGAGATAGGCGTTGACGCCCTCCGCGTAGGCCTGGAGGTTCTTCTTCGTCTCCTCCGAGAGGACCTTGTCGTACTCCTCCTGGGCAACCTGGCGCCAACCCAGGGTGCGCAGGAAGGCGTCGGTGTCGACCTGGTCCTTGCCGAACATCTCGGACAGCCGGCCCGACGTCATGTGACGGCGGACGTCCATCTCGTAGAAGCGGTCCTGGGCCTGGACGAAGCCCTGGGCACGGAAGAGGTCGGCCTCGGTGTCGGCGTAGATCTGCGGCACCCCGTAGGCGTCGCGCTTGACCTCGACCTGGCCGGAGAGCTTGTCGAGGCGGAGCTCGCCCGTGGTCTGCGGGAACGAGCCGCGAACGGTGCTGACGCCCCAGTACCCGCCGTATCCCATGCCCGCCACCAGTGCGAGGACCAGGACGAGGACGATCAGGCGGGCGCGTCGCCCCTTCTTCTTGGCGGGAGGCGCGGTCGTGTTGGAGGGCATCTCTGTCCTTCGAGGGGCAGGGTGGTCCTGGAGTACGGGAGCAACCTTAGGCGCAGCGTCCGAGCGGCCCGGACGCGGTGCCGGTAAGCAGACCGCACTGGTGATCGAGGCGATACCGAGGGAGATGCAAAAGGGCGTCAAGAAAGCGTTAAAGATTAGGTAAGGTAACGAAGTACCGGCTGCTGGAGGAACGATCCGGCTGCACGCGAGGGGAAGGATCGGCCACTGACTGTCCACCAGCTCAATGAACTCCTGCTCATCTGCTCGCTCGTGCTGCTCATCGCTGTCGCGGCGGTGCGGATCTCCTCCCGGAGCGGGCTCCCCAGCCTGCTGCTGTATCTCGGGATCGGGGTCGCCATCGGGCAGGACGGGATCGGCAACGTCGCCTTCGACAACGCCGAACTGACCCAGGTGATCGGCTATGCCGCACTCGTCGTGATCCTCGCCGAAGGTGGCCTGGGCACGAAGTGGAAGGAGATCAAACCCGCGTTGCCCGCGGCGGTCGTGCTGTCGACCGTCGGCGTCGCGGTGAGCGTGGGCATCACGGCCGCGGCCGCCCACTATCTGGTCGGCCTGGACTGGCGGCAGGCGCTGATCATCGGCGCGGTCGTCTCCTCGACGGACGCCGCCGCCGTCTTCTCCGTCCTGCGCAAGGTGCCGCTGCCCTCCCGGGTGACCGGCGTCCTGGAGGCCGAGTCCGGCTTCAACGACGCCCCGGTCGTCATCCTCGTCGTCGCCTTCTCGGCGGTCGGCCCCGTCGACAGCTGGTACGTCCTGGTCGGCAAGATCGCCCTGGAACTCGCCATCGGCGCCAGCGTCGGCCTCCTGGTCGGCTTCCTCGGCTCCTTCGGCCTGCGGCACGTCGCCCTGCCCGCCTCCGGCCTCTACCCGATCGCCGTCATGGCCATCGCGGTGGTCGCCTACGCGGCGGGCGCCCTGGCCCACGGCTCCGGCTTCCTCGCCGTCTATCTGGCCGCGATGGTCCTCGGCAACGCCAAGCTGCCGCACGCCCCCGCCAACCGCGGTTTCGCGGAAGGGCTCGGCTGGATCGCCCAGATCGGCATGTTCGTGCTGCTCGGCCTGCTGGTGACCCCGACCAAGCTGGTCGACGACTTCTGGCCGGCGGTCGTCATCGGCCTGGTCCTGACGGTCGTGGCGCGGCCCACGGAGGTCTTCGTCAGCCTGCTGCCGTTCCGTATCCCCTGGCAGGAGCAGGCCCTGATGTCCTGGGCCGGCCTGCGCGGAGCCGTACCCATCATTCTCGCCACGATCCCGATGGTCTCCGGGATCGAGGGCAGCGAGCGGGTCTTCAACATCGTCTTCGTCCTCGTCGTGGTCTACACGCTGGTACAGGGGCCGACGCTGCCCTGGCTGGCGAAGGCGCTGAAGCTGGGCGACTCCTCGGAGGCCGCCGACCTGGGCGTCGAGTCCGCACCGCTGGAGCGGCTGCGCGGACATCTGCTCTCCGTCGCCATCCCGGAAGGCTCGAGGATGCACGGCGTGGAGGTCGCGGAGCTGCGCCTCCCGCCCGGAGCCGCGGTCACCCTCGTCGTACGGGAGGAGAAGAGCTTCGTGCCCGGTCCGGCGACCGTGCTGCGGCACGGGGACGAACTGCTCGTCGTCGCGACCGATCCGGTACGGGACGCCACCGAGCGGCGGCTGCGGGCCGTCGGGCAGGGCGGAAAGCTGGCCGGGTGGCTCGGGACGGGCGGCGCGACGGCCGTTTCCGAGCACAAGGGGCACATGCATTGGCCGCATCTGCCGGGTGGAAAGCGAACGTCCGGTTAATCACAGGCATAGTTTCGGGCGGACGGGCGTTTTCCCAGGCGGGAAGACGCCCTTTCCCTGTACCATGAAGGCACACTTGATCGAACCAACTCTGCCTGACGCAGAGCTGGCGCGACCGTATGGCGGCCGTGACGCCCTCCGCAGTGGGGCCCGGTATCTACCGCAGTTCCGCGCATGAGGACAGCTCTCGGCAGCACCCGCACCACCGTGCACGGGCGCGCTACCAGGCGGCAGAAAGGCAAGGACCGTGGTGTCCACGGTCACTTCTGACACGCCTGCCACGACGTCGGGCACGACCGGCCAGGCCGACACGGCCGCGAAGGCCGACACGGCCGCCAAGCCGAGCAAGCGGGCCGGTTACGGACAGCTCCTGCGCACCCCCGGAGCCCTGTCCTTCCTGCTGCCCGGCTTCGCCGCCCGGCAGCCGTTCGCGATGCTGACGATCGGCATCGTCCTGCTCGTCCAGCACACCACCGGCTCGTACGGCAGCGCGGGCGCGGTCGCCGCCGTCACCGGCGTCTCCATGGCGATGTTCGCCCCGCAGAGCGGCAAGCTCGCCGACCGCTTCGGCCAGCGCGCCGTCCTGGTCCCCGGCGTGCTCATCCACACCGCCGCGGTCTCCCTGCTGGTGGTGCTCGCCCTGGCGGGCGCCCCGATGTGGGCCCTGTTCCTCGCCGCCATACCGGCCGGCGCCTCCGTCCCGCAGATCGGGCCGATGGTCCGCGCCCGCTGGGCGGCGAAGCTGGAGAACTCGCCGCTGATGCCGACGGCCGCGGCCTTCGAGTCGGTCACGGACGAGTTCACGTTCGTCGTCGGTCCGGTGCTCGCCACCGCGCTGTGCACCGGCGTGCACCCGGCGGCCGGCCTGATCGCCGAGGCGGCGCTCACGCTCTTCGGCGGCCTCTTCTTCGCCGCCCAGCGGGGCACCCAGCCGGCCCACGGGCTCATCGCCGCGGCCTCGAGCGAGCCGCGCGTCTCCGCCCTTTCGATCCCCGGCGTGCGGGTCCTGGCCATCGCCTTCCTGGGCATCGGCTCGGTCTTCGGCGGTATGCAGGTCTCGCTGACCGCGTTCTCCGAGGAGATCGGCAACCCCGGCGCCAACGGTCTGCTCTACGGGATCTTCGCCGCGGGCAACATGCTCGCGGGCATCGCGTGCGGCGCCATCGCCTGGAAGATCGGCCCGCGCCGACGCCTGATCCTGGGCTACGCCGGACTGACCGTGGCCGCCTCGCTGCTCTGGTCCGCGCACTCCGTGCTGCTGCTCGGCGCCCTCGGCCTGATCGTGGGTCTGTGCATCGCACCGGCCCTGATCACCGGCTACACCATCGTCGAGACCCTGGTCCCGGCCTCCGCCCGTACCGAGGCCTTCACCTGGCTCACCGGCGCGGTGGCCCTGGGGCAGGCGGCGGCCGTGACGGTCGCGGGCCGGCTCGCCGACGAGCACGGCGCGAGCACCGGATTCCTGGTGCCGCTGGTGGGTACGGCGCTCGCGCTGGCCACGCTGCTCACGCTGCGCTCGCGACTGGCGCCCCGGGCGTCGGGTCGGGTCGCGGCACGTGGTATCGGTCACCGAGTGCCGGTGACGGTGGACTGATCCCGCGGAATACGTCACTATGGATCGTCGTTAGCACTCCACGAGTGTGAGTGCCAGGAGGAAGACAAGTGCCGACCTACCAGTACCAGTGCACCGAGTGCGGCGAGGGCCTCGAGGCGGTGCAGAAGTTCACCGATGACGCGCTGACCGAATGCCCCAGCTGCAAGGGACGCCTGAAGAAGGTGTTCTCGGCGGTCGGCATCGTCTTCAAGGGTTCCGGTTTCTACCGGAACGACAGCCGCGGCTCGTCGTCCAGCAGCTCGCCCGCGTCGTCGTCGAAGTCCTCCACGACTTCTTCCACGTCGTCCACGTCCTCCTCGGACTCGAAGCCTGCCGCTTCGACGAGCTCGACGTCCACGGCCTCGACGAGCTCCAGCTCGTCCAGCTCCGCCGCCTGATCGAGTAACGCCCAGGTTCTTACGGAAGCCCTGCCGCTGTGCGCGGTGGGGCTTTCGGCGTTGCGCGCGGCAGGGCCTACGGCGCTGCGCGAGGCAGGGCTTTCGGCGTTGCGTGGGCAGTTAATCTGACCGGCATGGCGACCAATGCGTACGCGGACATCGGTGTGATCGGCGGCTCGGGGTTCTACTCCTTCCTGGAGGACGTGACGGAGGTGTCCGTGGACACCCCGTACGGCAGCCCCAGCGACTCGCTCTTCGTCGGCGAGGTCGCCGGCCGGCAGGTCGCGTTCCTGCCCCGGCACGGCCGCGGCCACACCGTGCCGCCGCACCGGATCAACTACCGCGCCAACCTCTGGGCGCTGCGCTCGCTGGGCGTACGGCAGGTGCTCGGGCCGTGCGCGGTGGGCGGGCTGCGGGAGGAGTACGGTCCCGGGACGCTCGTCGTACCGGATCAGCTGGTGGACCGGACGAAGACGCGGGCACAGACGTACTTCGACGGGGAGCCGCTGCCGGAGGCCTGGGGCGGGGCGGTGCCGAACGTCGTGCACACCACTTTCGCCGACCCGTACTGCCCGGACGGGCGGCGGGTGGCCCTGAAGGCGGCCCGGGGGAAGGGCTGGGACCCGGTGGACGGCGGCACGATGGTCGTCGTCGAGGGACCGAGGTTCTCGACCCGTGCGGAGTCGCGCTGGCACGCGGCGGCCGGGTGGTCGGTGGTGGGGATGACCGGGCACCCGGAGGCCGTCCTCGCCCGGGAGCTGGGGCTCTGCTACACCTCGCTGGCGCTGGTCACGGACCTGGACGCGGGCGCGGAGACGGGCGAGGGGGTCTCTCACACGGAGGTGCTGAGGGTGTTCGGCGAGAACGTCGGGCGGCTGCGCGAGGTCGTCTTCGACGCGGTCGGGGCTCTGCCGGACACCGCCGACCGGGACTGCCTGTGCACGCATGCGCACGACGGGTGGGACCTGGGGATCGAGTTGCCGTAGGTCGCGGCGAAGTGCCGTGAGTCCGTGGAGCGCCGTGAATCCCCCCGGTGGGTGAGGGAGTTGTCCACAGGCGGTGGGTGATCCACAGGCGGGAGCGGGATGTTCGCCGGGCCGGGAGAGTGGGAGCGGTTCTCCGGACGGTCCGGGGGACGGTACGCGACTCCCGACAGGCGGTTCACACGATGACGACCTCTCCTCCTCTCGACCGCTCCCCCGTTCCCGAGACGTGTGGTGTTCCGCGGTTCGAGCCGCTGCGGGTACGGGGCGGGCGGCAGCGGCTGCGACGGGCGCTGCGGCGCCGGCGGCGGACACCGGCCGCGATCCTCGCGATGAGTGCGGCCGCGCTGGCGGTGGCGGGCGGTGGCGAGGTGTCCGCCGATCCGCCGACGCGCCAGGCGGTGAAGGAGCAGCGCCGGCCGGCCGCGGTTCGGCTGGTGTCGGCTCCGGTACGGATCGCGGACGCGGCGACCGTGCGGCTGCTGCGCCCCGGCGACCGGGTCGACGTGATCGCCGCCCCCAACTCACCGATGGGCGAGGACGATGCGGCCCGAGTGGTCGCTACGGGCGCCCGGGTGGCCGAAGTTCCGCGCACGGGCGAGACTCGTCCGGACGGCGGGGCACTGATCGTCCTGTCCGTTCCACGGTCGACGGCGACGGCTCTGGCAGGCGCGGGGGTCACCTCCCGACTGGCGGTGACACTGTGCTGATTCGCACGGACTGCCTGTCAAGTAACCGTTCCGTGTGTACGGATTGGACGCCCCTGCGCCGTTCACGGCCTAATGGCTGCGCCAACTGCACACGCGACGAAAGGCACCTTGGTGAGCGACAAGAAGGAGAGCGTGCTGGCGGGCTTCAAAGCCTTCCTCATGCGCGGCAATGTGATCGACCTGGCGGTGGCGGTCGTCATCGGTGCCGCCTTCACCAACATCGTGAACTCGGTCGTCAAGGGTGTCATCAACCCGCTCGTCGGCGCCTTCGGCACGAAGGACCTGGAGAGCTACAAGTCCTGCCTCAGGGACCCCTGCCAGATCGTGAACGGCGAGATGCAGGGCATCGAGATCCAGTGGGGCCTCGTCCTCAGCTCCGTTCTGAGCTTCCTGATCACGGCGGCCGTCGTCTACTTCCTGATGGTCCTGCCGATGGCCAAGATCCTGGCCAAGCGGGCGGCCCACGACCGGGCGCAGGAGGGCGTCCAGGAGACGATGGAGGTCAGCGAGCTGGAGGTCCTCAAGGAGATTCGCGACCACCTGATCACTCAGCGCGGCCCGAGCTCGGGCGTCAGGACCGGGGCCGGGACGCACCCCACCCCCTAGCCGGCGACTCGCACCGGCGTCAGAGGTGGTGCGGCGGCTTCTCTTCGAGGAAGCGCGCGAGATCGGCGGCGCTGTCACTACCGCCGGGAGGCCGCTCGCCCCACCCGCGGTCCGTATCGTCCGCGGATTGCTGGTCCAGTGGATCGTCGAAGATCAGCTTCGGCTTCGTGGTGTTCTCGGGGTTGGGCTGTGCGCCGGGCTGCTTCGCGTCTCGCGGTCCGTGGGCGGGGGCGGTGCTCATACCTCCAGGGTACGCCGGGAATTCGGCCTCGTACCGCGTCGATCAGCGGTCTTTCGGGTCGATCAGCCACAGGCCCAGGACGACGAGGAACGACAGGACGAGGAAGCCGGCACCCCACCAGGCCGTGCCGGTGTCGCCCGCCATCCACTCGTCGACGACGATCGTCAGACCCCACAGCTGGCCGATGACGACCGTGAGGGCCAGGGCGAGACGCGCGCTCAGTTTCGACGAGCGCTCGGGCTCCTGCTCGGTGCCGGCGCCCGGGCCGGGCCCGGTGTGGCGGATCCGGGGGTCGCCGTAACCGCTGGTCGGCCGGATCTGCGGATATCGCTCGCGGACGGGGCGGTTCAGGCGGGGCTGCGCGCTGCCGGGCGTGTACGCGGGGCGGGGCGGCACAGGGGCCTCGGGGGTAGTGGGGGTCATGGGGGTGGCGGGGGTCATGGGGGTAGTGGGGGTCATGGGGGTAGTGGGGGTCATGGGGGTAGTGGGGGTCATGGGGGTGGCGGGTCCGCGGGGCGGGGCTTCCGGGTCCCTCGGGAACGGGGTGTCGGTCATGTCCGCTCGCTCCTCTTCCCCGCGCCGCGCGCCGCGAGTCCCGGGCAGTCGAGGCGCTCGGCCAGGTCCGGTCGTTCCTCACCGAGCTGGCGGCACAGGCCCTCCTGGACGCTCTCTCCGGAGCGCGTGGTGCCGACGGCCCAGACGCTGCCGTCGGCCTCCTCCACCAGGAGCACCTTCGGCAGCGCCCGGGGCGGCGGCCCCGCGGTCACCTCTCCCGTACGTGCGTCGAAGACTCCTTCGTGGCAGGGGCAGTACAGCTCGCCCTCGCTGCCCCGGTCCTTGCGCCACAACACGGCGCAGGCGAGATGGGTGCAGACGGCCGAGTAGCCGGCGAGGGTGCCGTCCTCCAGCCGGACGGCGACCGCCCGGTCCTCCTGCTCGGGATACCGGAAGGCGAGGGAGTCGCCGGGCAGCAACTGGTCGGCGATCTTCTTCGGCTGGGGCGCCCCGTCCGCGTCGCCGTGGCGGTGCAGGATGCCCGAGGCGACGCCGATGCCGCCGACGGCCAGGCCGCCGGAGACGGTGGCGACGATCCGCAGATAGTCGCGCCGGGTGGTCAGCGAGTCGGCCGCGATGCGGTCGTGCAGCGCTTCCTGGGCGGCATCGGCCGCTCCAGGGCCGTTGGTGGGTGGCTGCTCGGTGACACTCATCGGACGCCCTCCCGTCGCCCGCCGCCACCCTTGTTCGAGTTCGCTTCGCTCACGTCCATCCCATTGATCTCGACGACGGGGAGCCCGCCGGGGACCGGCCATTGGACCTTGTCGGCGGGAACGACCATCGCCACTCCGGTGGAGACGGTGGTGGAGCCGAAGGTGAAGGAGTCGGCGACCTGGACTTCGGGCCGTTCGGCCTGGAGCTCTTCGAGGGTTCCGTAGAAGAGGGCGCCGGTGGGGCAGACCGTGGCGCACATCGGGGCGAGCCCGTAGGCGGTGCGGTCGTAGCAGAGGTTGCACTTCATCTGCAGCTTCGCCTGGAGGTCGATCTTCGGGACACCGAAGGGGCAGGCGTTGACGCAGTTGGCACAGCCGATGCAGCGGGTGGTGTCCGCCTGCTGCACCACGCCGTCGGCGGTGACGAGGATCGCGTCGGCGGGGCAGACCTCGGCGCACGGGGCGACCGGGTCCTCGCAGTGCATGCAGACGGTCGGGAGGGAGGCGACGGAGTGGCCCTCGTCGGGGTAGTCGAGGTGGATCATCGACTTGCCCCGGTGCGAGTCGCACTCGCGGCAGGCCGAGACACACGCCTGGCATCCGATGCAGCGCCCTGGGTCGATGAAGATCGTGCGGCCCATCATGAGCGGCGTCAGCTCCTCTCCGCGGTGCCACGGCCCTGCGGGGACGTGGGAGGCAGGGGGTCGGTGCGGGAGACCTGGGTCTCCGGGTAGGCGACGTGTCCCGGGGCGGTCGGGGGCGCGGGGACCTCGTCGATCCGTTCCGCGGCCTCGATCCGGGCGGCGCAGACCTTGTACTCGGGGATCTTGGAGCGCGGGTCGAGGGCGTCGACGGTGAGGGCGTTGGCCGCCGTGGGGACCGGCCAGTGGTACGGCACGAAGGCGGTGTCGGGGCGGATCGCCTCGGTGACCAGCGCGGGGAAGACCTCGCTGCCGCGGCGGGTGACGACGCGGACGGGGTCGCCGTTGCGGAAGCCGTGGGAGGGGTGGACCTCGACCCACGGGCGTGGGGTCTGTTCGACGAGGGCGCCCAGGCGGCGGGTCTGGTTGCCGGAGAGGAAGTGGGCGACGGTGCGGCCGGTGGTGAGCGAGAGGGGGTACTCCTCGCTGTACGGGTCCATGGGCGGGTGCCATTCGACGACCTGCATATGGATCTTGCCGTCCGGGTGGTAGGTCCTGCCGTCCTCGAAGAGGCGGGGGGTGCCCGGGTGGTCCGTGGAGGGGCAGGGCCAGGCGATGCCGCCGGTCTCCTCCAGGCGTTCGTAGGTGATGCCGTAGTAGTCGTTGACCGTTCCCGCGGAGGCGATGCGGAGCTCCTCGAACACGGAGCGGGAGTCGGGGAAGGCGAACTTGTCGCCGGCGCCCAGGCGCTTGCCGAGCTCGCAGATCACCCAGGTGTCGGTGCGGACCCCGGCGGGCGGTTCCTGGGCCTTGTTGTGCTTGACGACCCGGGCCTCGGCGTTGGCCATCACGCCTTCGTCCTCGGCCCAGACGGTGACGGGGAAGACCACGTGCGCGTTGGCGGCGGTCTCGGAGAGGAAGAAGTCGAACTGGGCGTGGAACTGGAGGGTGTCGTAACCGTTCTTGACGGTCGCGTAGTTGGGGAGGGAGACGAAGGGGTTGTTGCAGATGCCGATCAGACCGCGGATCTCCGCGCGCTGCATCTGCCAGACCATCTCCATCATGGAGGTGCCTGCGGGCGGGAGTTCGGACTCCTCGATGCCCCAGATCTCGCAGATCTGGCGGCGGTGCTCGGGGTTCGTGATGGAGCGGCCACCGGGCAGCAGGTCGGACTTCTGGCCGTGTTCGCGGCCGCCCTGACCGTTGCCCTGGCCGGTGATGGTGCCGTAGCCCGCGCCGGGCTTGCCGATGTTTCCGGTGGCGGTGCAGAGGTTGATGATCGTCAGGCAGTTCTCGACGCCCTGGGAGTGGTGCTCGACGCCTCTGGCGTGCCAGGCCATGGCCCTGTCCGCGCCGGCGAACATCCGGGCGGTCCGGACGATCTGTTCCTCGGGGACGCCGCAGATCTGGGCGGACCGGGAGGGCGGGTAGTCCTTGACGGTCTTCTTCACCTCGTCCCAGCCGGTGGCGTGTTCGGCGAGATAGGCCTCGTCGGTGAGGCCCTCGGAGACGATCACGTGCAGGACGGCGTTGAAGAAGGCGGAGTCGGTGCCGGGCTTGAGGGCGACGTGGAGATCGGCGGTGCGGGCGATCGCCGTCTCGCGCGGGTCGACGACGATCAGGCTTGCCCCGCGGTCCCTGGCTCCCCAGAGGTACTGCGTCATCACGGGGAAGCACTCGCCGACGTTGGATCCCGCGATGAGCAGGCAGTCGGTGAGGAGGATGTCGGAGAACGGGTTGCCGGCCCGGTCGATGCCGAAGGCCAGTTTGTTGGCGCCGGCGGCGGAGACCATGCACAGCCGGCCGTTGTAGTCGACGTGCTTGGTCTTGAGGGCGACGCGGGCGAACTTGCCGATGAGATACGTCTTCTCCGAGTAGAGGCTGGCTCCGCCGAGCAGACCGAACGCGTCGTTGCCGTACTCGGCCTGGATGCGGCGGATCTCGGAGACGGTGAAGTCGAGCGCCTCCTCCCAGCTCGCCTCGCGGAAGGGCTCGTCGCGGTTGCCGCGGACGAGGGGGGCGGTGAGCCGGTCGGGGTGGTTGACCTGCTGGTAGGCGTTGATGCCCTTGGGGCAGAGCCGCATCCGGTTGATGTCGTGGTTGCGGGGTTCGACGCCGAAGACCTTGCCGCCGCGGTCGACGCGGAGGTACATGCCGCACTGGACGCCGCAGAAGCAGCAGTGGGTGGGGACGAGCGTCTCGCCGTTCTGGTCGGCGTGCCAGCGGTCGGCGGGGATGCCTCCGGCGTCGCGGAAGTTGCGGGTGCCGGGCGGGGCGATGGAGGGGTCGAGCGGAAGGGGGTGCTGCCCCGCCTGCTGCTGCGTCACTTGAAGCCTTTCTTGACGTGGGTGAGGTAGGCGGTGCCGCGCAGGACGCGCTTGCAGCGGGGGCAGTACTCGGCCCAGGCGTCGAAGCCGAGCTTCAGATCGCGCATGGTGCCCTGGAGGTTCTCGACGTAGGGGGCGGTGTCGATGGGCTGCCGGCAGCGGCGGCAGGCGAGGACCTCCTCGTCCTTCTTGCGGGAGGTGTACTTGAAGAGCTGCATACCGACGGCGGCGGGCCGTTGGACGATGTGGAAGAACTTCCCGAACGGGATGTAGATGAGGGTGAAGACCACCGAGACCATGTGCAGGATCGCCAGGAACTGGTAGCCGCCGCCGTGCAGGAAGATCGACGAGAAGGTGAGCAGGAGCCCGGTCACGGCGATGACGACGAGGGCGATCAGCGGGACCAGGTCGTAGGCGAAACGCTGGCCGGTGATGGCGCCGCGGTCCTTCATACGGCGCCACAGGAAGTAGGAGGCGCCGGGGATGACGAGGACGGCGGCGATGTCGAGGCCGTGGAACATCAGCCAGCCGACGAGGTTCAGCGAGTCGAAGCCGAGGACCTTGAAGCCCCAGATCCGCATCTCGTAGCCGGGCCCGGAGCCGGTGGAGGAGGTGAAGGTGAACCAGCCCCAGGTGAGCGGGAAGGTGATCAGGGCCGCGAGGACGCAGCCCCAGAAGATGAGTTGGTGGGCCGCCCAGCGTGCGTGGGAGCGGGCGCCGAGGAACTTCTGGAAGCCGAGATAGGTGGCGATCATCTTCGGCAGGGCAGTGGGTGCATTGCGGAAGTTGGCGGCGGAGAAGAAGGAGCCCCAGCCCTTTTTGAACAGGCGGTGGGCGCCGGGGGCGGAGATCCAGACCGTGTAGCGGTAGGCGACACCGAAGGCGAGGAAGACGGTGGCGACGGCGTACGGGAGGAGCGCCGAGTCGAAGTCACGCAGGAGCCGGCTTCCGAGGACGATCGCGACGATCAGCAGCACCGAGACGGCGGCCCCGGCGAGCGTGGCCCGCCGCCGCACGTCGGCGGGCGTCTGGACGACGCGCGCGGTCCCGTGGGCGGCCGGGGGCACCTCGGCCACGGTCGCGGGCGTCGGCCGAGTCGTCGGCGAAGTCGAGGTCGCGGTCGGGGCGGGCTGGGCCGGCGTCATATCTGCGGGGCCCTGCGGTGGCTCGGTCACCCGGTCACCGTAGGGTGATATGTCAAGGATCAGCCTGTTTTGCGGTACGAGTGGGTGAGGGTGTCACACCGGTCGACGGAGTACGCCAGTCAGCTGGGCGCCTCCGCGCCCCTGCGGGCGTAGAACCACCAGGTGACGCTCCACACCTGCCGGACGACGAAGGCCACCAGAAGCGCCGGCACCGCGATCCACAGGTTGCGGTGGGCGACGCGCTTACCGATCGACTTCCAGAAGAGCTCGCCTCTCCAGGCTCCGCCCGCCCACAAGGGACAGGTCAGAGGCCGTGGTCGCCGATCGGGCCGGGCGGAAGTCCCGTCCCTCCAGGGCCCTACGGACACGGGCGTGCCGTGGGTGTCGCCCCACCCGCGGCTCTGGTGTGCTGGGGCGCATGACGCAACCGTTTCTGCCCCTCACCGCGCGCTCCCGCGCCGAGGCGCATCGCGCCGCCACACCGCTCGAGCTCTTCTTCGACCTCTGCTTCGTCGTCGCCGTCGCCCAGGCCGGCGCCGAACTCGTGCATGCCGTCGCCGAGGCCCACACCGCCGACGGCATCGCCCACTACGCGATGGTCTTCTTCGCCATCTGGTGGGCCTGGATGAACTTCACCTGGTTCGCCTCCGCCTACGACAACGACGACGCCCTCTACCGCGTCGTCACCTTCGTCCAGATCGCCGGTGTCCTCATCCTCGCCGCCGGGGTCTCCCGCGCCTTCCAGGACGACTTCCTCGTCGTGGTGCTCGGCTACGTCGTCATGCGCGTAGCCCTCGCCTTCCAGTGGCTGCGCGCCGCCCACCACGCGTCCGAACCCGCCGAGCGCACGATGTGCCGCCGGTACGCGGCCGGCGTCCTCCTCTGCCAGATCGGCTGGACCACCCTCCTCTACACCCCCGAGTCCGCCCGCCCCTGGATCTTCCTCGTCATGGCCGTCGCCGAGATGGCGGTTCCGATGTACGCGGAGAAGGACGTCACCACCCAGTGGCACCCGCACCACATCGCCGAGCGCTACGGCCTGTTCACGATCATCGTGCTCGGCGAGACCATCGCCGCCGCGACCGTCGCCGTGAAGACAGGGATCACGGAGTACGACGCGCTCGACGAGCTACTCCCCATCGCCGCCGGAGGCCTGCTGATCGTCTACGCCGCGTGGTGGGTCTACTTCGTCGTGCCCGCCCACGACCGCCTGGTCTCCAACCGGCAGGGATTCCTGTGGGGTTACGGCCACTATCTGATCTTCGCCTCCGCCGCCGCCATCGGCGCCGGCATCGAGATCGCCGTGGAACAGGCCGTGGGCAAGGCCCACATCTCCACCCTCGCCGCGTCCTCCGCCGTGACGATCCCCGCCGCGCTGTTCCTGCTCTGCGTCTGGCTGCTCCACGCCCGCTACTTCAAGGTCGGGATCGCGCAGCAGTCCGTGCTGCCCGTCTCCGCGCTCGCGATCCTGATGTGCACGTTCGCCGGACACTGGGCGATCCTGGCGGCCGGTCTCGTGGCGGCGGCCACCGTGGCGGTCGGGGTGACACTGACCACCCGCAACCCCGCCACACGAGCCCGCACGTAGGGCGGCGCGCGTAGGCGACAATCCGGCGCATGATCTTCCGCCTTCTCGGCCCGCTGGCCGTGTCCGACGACTCCGGCGCCCCGATATCCCTCGGCGGCCCCAAGGTCCGGGCCCTGCTGGCCCTGCTCCTGCTCAACGCCGGCCGGACCGTCCCCGTCGAGCAGATCGTCGACGGACTGTACGGGGACGAGCCCCCGGCCGGGGCCATGAGCGCCCTGCAGTCGCAGGTCTCGAGGCTGCGCCGGGTCCTCCCCGCCCCGGACGTGGAGTTCTCGCCCGCCGGTTACCGGCTGGCCGTCGCCGCCCGCGACGACGTGGACGCGCTCCGGTTCGAGCGGCTCGCCCAGGAAGGGGCACGAGCGCGGGCCGCGGGAGATCCCGTACGGGCGGTGGGGGTACTTCAGGAGGCGCTCGCGCTGTGGCAGGGCCCCGCACTCGCCGACGTACAGGACGCGCCCTACGCGGCGGGGCAGGCGGCCCGCCTGGAGGCGCTGCGGCTGGACGTGGTGGAGGAGTGGGCGGCGGCTTCCCTGGCCCTGGGCGGCGATCCGGCCGTCCTCGTGAGGGAGTTGGAGGAGGCGGCCGCGGCGCATCCGCTGCGCGAGCGGCTGCGCGGGCTGCAGATGCGCGCGCTGCGCGCTGCCGGGCGGTCCGCGGAGGCGCTGGCGCTGTACGAGGAGGTCCGCGCGACGCTCGTGGAGGAGCTGGGGACGGACCCGTCGGCGGAGCTGGCGGCGGTGCATCTGGCGATCCTGCGCGGCGAGGCGGCGGAGCGAGCCGCCGGAACCACGGCCACCGCACCGGCGCCGGTACGCCCGCTGCCCGTCCCCCTGACCGGCTTCGTCGGGCGGGCGCGCGAACGGGGGCTGCTTGCCGAACTGTTGACGGCGGCCCGGTTGGTGACCCTGGTCGGCCCGGGCGGCGCGGGCAAGACGCGGCTCGCCCTCGAGGTGGGCGCCGGGGCGGCGGGCGAGGTGTGTTTCGTGGACCTGGAGGCGGCCGGGGCCGGCGAGGTCGCGCGGGCCTGCGCGGCCGCGCTCGGCCTGCGCGAGGAGGGACGGCTGACGACGGCTCTGGCGAACCGCCCGATGCTGCTGATCGTGGACAACTGCGAGCACGTGGTGGTCGAGACGGCGGTACTGGTACGCGACCTGCTCACCGCCTGCCCCGGCCTGCGGGTGCTCGCGACCAGCCGGGAGGCGCTCGGCATCACCGGCGAGTCTCTGCTGCCGCTGGCGGCGCTCGCGCCGGACGCGGCAGTGGAGTTGTTCGTCCGGCGGGCGGCCGCCGCCCGGCCGGGTTTCACCGGCCACGCGCGCGTGGCCGAGGTCTGCGCCGCGCTCGACGGGCTGCCACTGGCGATCGAACTGGCCGCGGCCCGGCTGCGGTCGCTGTCGGTGGACGAGCTCGCGGACCGGCTGGGCGAACAGCTCGGTGAACGGCCGGGTGAACGGCTCGGTAAACGGCCGGGTGAACGGCTCGGCGAAGGGCTCGACGACCGCTTCCGTCTGCTGTCGCGCGGGGACCGTACGGCGCCGGAGCGGCATCGCACCCTGCGTGCGGTCGTGGCGTGGAGCTGGTCGCTCCTCGCCCCGGAGGAACGCGAACTGGCCGCCCGGCTCTCGGTGTTCCGGGGCGGTGCGACCGCGGAGGCGGTGGAGCGGGTCTGCGGCGCGGATCGTGACGTCCTGGCCGGGCTGGCGGAGAAGTCCCTCGTGGAGGTCGTGGAGGTGTGGGACGGCCGGTACCGGATGCTGGAGACGATCCGCGCCTACGCGGCGGAGGAGCTGCCGCACGACGATCCGACGCCCGCCGCCCACACCGCGTACTACCTGGGCCTGGCCGAGACGGCGGACCCCGAGCTGCGCGGGGCGGCGCAGCTGGAGTGGCTGGCCCGGCTGGACACGGAGGACGCGAACCTGCGGGCGGCGCTGCGGCGGGCGGAGCCGGAGGCCGGGCTGCGGATGGTGGCCGCGCTGACCCCGTACTGGTGGCTGCGGGGGCTGCGGGGGCAGGTGACGGCCCCGGCGGCGGAGCTGCTCGCCCGGGTACCCGACTCTCCCGGAGACCTGGAGGAGGAATGGGTGCTGTGCGTGCTCGCGGCCGGCACGCGGGACCCGGCGCACCTGTCCCGGGCCCGGGCGCTCCTGGAGGCCCGTACCGAGCCGCTGCGCCAGCCCTTCACCGCGTTCCTGTGGGCGACGTCGATGGGCCCGGTGGAAGGCCTGCGGGTGGGCGACGACCCGTGGTCGCGCGCCCTGGATCTGGTGGGACAGGGCCACCTGGCGCTGGCCCGGGGCGACACGGAGGCGGCGGGCGCGCTGCTCACGGGGTCCCTGGCGGGCTTCCGCGCCCTCGGCGAGCGCTGGGGTCAGGCGACGGCGCTGGAAGCCCTGGCGTCGCTCTCGCCCGAGCCCCTGCCCCTGCTGGCCGAGGCCCTCGGGCTCCTCGAGTCCCTGGGCGTCGCCGAGGACGTCGTCGATCTCCTGCACCGCCGCTCCGCCGTTCACGAGGCGGCGGGCGACCTCACGGCGGCGTCCGAGGACCGCACCCACGCGGAGGCGGTGGCCCGCCGCGCAGGCCTGGGCGCCCGGTCCTGACCGGCACCCCGTGGGCCGCTGTCAGCCCCTGCCGGCGCCCGTCAGTCGCCGTCGGCGATCGGTGCGTGGACGGTGAGCGGGCGCCGACAGTCTCCTCCTTGTCGGGCAGGACGCCCGGCGCCCCACCCACCGAGGAGAACGTCATGAACGCCACCGCCCACCACGCCTCCCGTACCGCCCTCGTCACCGGCTCCTCCCGGGGCATCGGCCGAGCCGTCGCTCAGCGGCTGGCCGCCGACGGACTGCTCGTCGCCGTGCACTACGGGCACGACGGCGCCGCCGCCCAGGAGACCGTGGACCTGATCGTGAAGGCCGGCGGACGGGCGTTCGCCGTCGGCGCCGACCTCGCGAGCCACGAGGGGGTCCTCGCCCTCGTCGAGGGCGTACGGGCCGGCCTGCTCGCCCACACCGGGGAGGCCGCCCTCGACGTCCTGGTCAACAACGCGGCGGCGACCCGCTCCGGCGGTCACCTCGCGGACGAGACGCCGGAGCTGTTCGACCGGCTCTTCGCGGTGAACGTCCGGGCGCCGTACTTCCTCGTGCAGCAGCTGCTGCCGGTGCTGCGCGACGGGGGCCGGATCATCAACATCGGCTCCGCCGTCACCCGCATCGCCCTCCCCGACGAGCTGGCGTACGCGATGACGAAGGGCGCGATGGAGACCTTCACCCGCACCCTCGCGAACGTCGTGGGCGCCCGCCGGATCACCGTCAACACGGTCGCCCCCGGGCCCACCCAGACCGCCGAACTGACCGCCGCGCTCGCCGCGATGCCCCAGCTGGAGCAGATGCTGATCGGCGGACAGGCACTCCCCTGGGTCGGGCAGCCGCGGGACGTCGCCGACCCGGTCGCCTTCCTCGCATCGGAGGACGGCCGCTGGATCACCGGCACCGTGATCGACGCCTCGGGCGGCACCTACCTCGGCCCCAAGCGCTGACCGAACAGGCGTGGTACGCAAGGACCATGACGAAGCACGACGCACTGACGGACGTGGCCGGCCTGCGGGTCGGCCACGCGCGCGTGGCCGGTCCGCACGCCCTCAGCGGCACCACCGTCGTCCTCGCCCCGGAGGGCGGGGCCGTGGCGGCCGTGGACGTACGGGGCGGCGGCCCCGGCACCCGGGAGACCGACGCGCTCGACCCCCGTAACGTCGTCCAGCGGATCGAGGCCGTGGTCCTCACCGGCGGCAGCGCGTACGGACTGGAGTCGGCGGCCGGGGTGATGGCCTGGCTGGAGGAGCGGGGCAGAGGGGTACGGGTCGGGCCGGACCCCTCGCACGTGGTCCCGGTCGTCCCCGCCGCCTGCGTCTTCGACCTGGGCCGGGGCGGCGACTTCACGGCCCGCCCGGGAGCCGCCACGGGGCGCGCGGCGGTGGAGGCCGCCGCGGCGACCGGGCTCCACGCGCGCGTGGAGACGGGCGCGGTCGGCGCGGGCACCGGCGCCGTCGTCGGCGGGCTCAAGGGCGGGGTCGGTACGGCCGGCACGGTCCTGGACTCGGGCATCACGGTCGGCGCGCTGGTCGTCGTCAACGCGGTCGGCTCGGCGGTCGACCCGGAGACGGGCGTGCTGTACGGGCAGTACTTCCAGGGCCGCCCCGACTACCCCGCCCGGGCCGTCCACGAGGCGGCGCGGCGCCGCCTCGCCGAGGCCCTGGCCACGAACACCCCGCCGCCCCTGAACACCACGCTCGCGGTCGTCGCCACCGACGCCGTCCTGACGCGTGCCCAGGCGCAGAAGTTGGCGGGCACGGCGCACGACGGCATCGCGCGCGCCATCCGTCCCGTCCATCTCCTCAACGACGGGGACACCGTGTTCGCCCTCGCGACCGGGGAGCGGGAACTGCCCGCGAAGGCGGGTCCGCTCGCCCTGAACGACCTCCTGGCGGCCGGCGCGGACACGGTGACCCGGGCGATCGTGCGGGCGGTCCTGGAGACCGCCGAGGGCGTCAGGGGCCCCGGCGGCCACTTCCCGTCCTACCGCGAGCTGTACGAACCGGACCCGGGAACGCCCCCCGGACCGGAACCGGACCCCACTGTCGACTCCCCTTACAACAACGGGAGTTGAGTCCGGAGAGCGCCGGGCGCGCGGGAACTTCCCCCGCGCGCCCTTCGTTTTGCCGAACCCCGGACACGATGTCAGACCCAGGGACTACGTTAAGCAAGCACCAAGTGACATGCGGCGACGGCCTGGAGACCCTCTTGAACGATCCGCAGGATCCTCACGATCCGTACGAGACGACCGAGACGCAGGTTGAGCGGCTCCTCGGCCGGGCGCTCAACTCCTTCGACCTGCCGGACACCACGGTCGAGCGGCTGGAGACGGCGCTCGCCCACTCCAGCGCGCTGCACTCCTCGCACCACAGCGCGTCGCTGCACCGCACCACGTACCGCCACACCTATCTGCTCGCCGACGGCACGGCGCTCAGCCTGTGGGAGCTGGTGCACAACTCCGGCCGGGACGGCGCCGAGCAGCACGAGCTGTACGCGGACGAGGCGGAGGCCCGGCTCGCCGCGTCCCGGCTGCCGACCGGCCTCGACCCGGGATGGGGCGTCGACCGCTCCTCCGACCCGGACGCCGACGAGGACAGCGACCTCGAGCTGCTGAGCGCCCTGCTGTCCCACCCGATACCGACGCAGCCCCGGATGTACGTGCCGGAGAACTCCGCGGACCACGCACGCAGGGTGCTGCGCCGCGCGGAGAA
This sequence comes from Streptomyces sp. NPDC046712, assembly GCF_040645695.1. NCBI lineage: Bacteria > Bacillati > Actinomycetota > Actinomycetes > Kitasatosporales > Streptomycetaceae > Streptomyces > Streptomyces sp. NPDC046712. Next base: position 205,025 of record NZ_JBEYYW010000009.1, read on the forward strand.
CGCGGACCGGCCGGGCGAGGAGACGGCGCGCCGGCTGCGGGTGGCGTTCGCGCACCACATCACCCAGGCGTTCGGCCGCCAGTGCGCGGTGGAGAGCGGCCGGGACGCCGGATTCACGCTCTACGAGCACGCGTTCCTGCTGCTCGACGGCGGCGAGCTGAGCCTGTGGGAGGTCGAGCACACGGCGACGCCGGACGGCCGACACATGTGCGAGGTGTACGAGGACGAGCGCACGGCCCGCGAGGCGATGGAGCACCGCGCCCGGGTGCGCTGACGCGGCCGCGTGGCCGCCCTGCCGAGCCCGCCTAGGGCCTGTCTTTCGGTTCAGGCCGGATCAGCGAGCGGCGTCTGGTGCGTGCGATCGCAAGGCGGAGGAAGGAGTCCACGCGGAGCGTCGACGACTGACGACAACGCGGCGAGCGTGCGTGCCAGGCGTCGCGAGCCCGGCAAGATCCGGAAGACAGGCCCTAGGAGGAGGTGCGCACGAGCAGCGCCACGGTCACGCCGGTCACCCGCTCGGCGCCGGTCGCGGTGTAGCGCGCCCGGAGAGCCCGGGCCTGGTCGGCCGGGAGCGCGTCCAGCGGGTCGGCCGCGTCACCGGCGACCACCAGCCAGATCCGCGGCTCGTCCTTCAGGCACGCGGCCGGGTCGGGGCACTCCGTCGGCCACAGTTCCGCGCGGTCGGCGGCCGACGTGCCGAGGAAGACGTCGCGGGGCCGCAGCCGGTCCGGCAGGTAGAAGCGGACGCCCACGTCGAGCATGCGCCAGTAGTCGTCACCCCGGTCGAACACGACCGCGTCCCCCGGTCGGTGGTACTTCTCGATGGTCCGCGCGGCGCCCTCGTAGTCGATGCCCTGCCAGAAGTGGGCGAACGGCCTCCGCACCGCCTGCTGGTCCGGCAGCGTGAGAACGGCGAGGGCGACCAGGACCGCCGCGACGACACCCCGGGAGCGCACGGCGCAGAGCCCCGCACCGGCCAGGACGGTCCACGCGGGCAGGGTGAAGAGCAGATACCTGTAGAAGAAGTACGAGGTGTCGCCGTGCGAGACCGCCCAGAGCAGCAGGGGAGGCAGCACGGCGAGTGCCGAGGCGACCAGGAGCGGGCCTCTGGTCGAGGGGCGTCGCTCGCCCCAGGCCAGTACCGCCAGGGTGGTCACCGCTCCGGCGACCAGCGCGGAGGCGTACAGCTGCGGCCAGAAAGTGACCAGGCCCCACAGGTCCGGGCCGGGGATCCAGGAGATCTGACGGCCTGCCTGCGCCCGCCCGAGAAGAGCGACGGGTACGACGAGGGCTGTCCCGGCCAGGACAGCGCAACCGAAGCGGAGGGCGACCGAGCGTTCCCCTCGTGCCCTCCGGGCGACGGCGACCAGGTGCCCGGCCAGGACGGTCAGCGCGATCAGGTGCAGCAGGCCGACCGCCGCCATGGACAGGGCGTACGCGGTCCAGCGCCACGCGCTCTCCGGGCGTTCCAGGGCCCGGAGCAGCAGCAGGGTGGCGACGGTGGCGGCCAGGACCACGAGGGCGTAGGGCCGGGCCTCGTGGGCATAGCGCGTGACGACGGGGGTGAGCGCGAACAGCAGCCCGGCGGCCAGGCCCGCCCGGTGGCCGAACAGACGCTGCCCGATCAGCGCCGTACAGCCGGCGGTGCCCGCCATCGCGAGCGCCGAGGGCATGCGCAGCGCGGTGGCGGAGTCCCCGAAGACGGTCATCCAGCCGTGCAGGAGGACGTAGTAGGTGCCGAGGACCGCGTCCACGCGTTGGACCGCGTCGAGGAGTTGGCCGAGGGAACGGCCGGCCATGTCCCAGGTGTTGAGCTCGTCCTCCCACAGCAGGGGCCGGCCGATCTCGTACACCGTCAGGGCGAGGGTGACCAGAGTCGGCCACAGCCACACGCCGTGCCGCCGCTGTCCGTCGTCGCGCCGGCCGTCGGGGTGTCGCGCGGGCGGCGGCCGGTCCAGGACCGGGGCGGCGACGGACGAGGGAGCGGAGGAAGGGGTCACCATGGCGGCCTCAGTCCCGCAGCGCGGTGGCCGCTCGGACCGCGGCGGCCGGCTCGGGAATCGGGACGAGCCCGAGGCCTCGTACGGCGAACTCGCGGTTCTTCACGGTCTGCCGGCGGTACTCCTCGGGCAGGTCCGGCATCGCCAGGAGTCGGTCGCAGGCGGCCAGCGACCCGACGAGGTCGCCGACCCAGTAGGCGGTGATCGAGAACTCGAACAGCAGCCCCCAGCGGTAGACCCACGGCTGGGTGAACAGGATGTCGTCCGGCGGCTCGCGGTCGACGGTGGCCGAGACGATCGCGTGGGCGCTGTGGTGACGGTTCATCCGGCGGAGCCGCGCCGCCAGTTCGTAGCAGGCTTCGAGGCGCTCCGGGCGGGATTCCCAGGCGCGGGACAGGGTGTCGGCCGCCGATGGCCAGTCGCCCGCCTCCGCCCTGAGGACCCCGGACTGGAGCAGCGCGCAGTAGACCTCCTCGGCCCAGCCACCCATGCGCGCGCGGCGCTCGTAGAGGTCGATCGCCTCGCCCGTACGGCCCATGTCCCGCATGGTCTGGGCGAGATAGAAGACCGTGCGGGTGTTGGCGGGGTCGCGTTCGAGTTCGGCGGAGAGCAGTCGGGCGTCCCGCTCGAACTTGTCGTGCCGCGAGCCCCCGTCGGCGTGGTCCTCGACGACGAGGGCGTCGAGGTTCTCCTCGACGTGGTCCTGGTCGGCGGTGAGGTACTCGTGGGTGACGCCCTCGTACCGCCAGGGAAGACCACCTCTGACCAGACGTTTGATGCGGTACTCCAGCGCGCCCCCGTGGCGCAGCAGATACGCGTCGGCGGTCAGCGGGGGCAGCGGCCCGTCGCGTCGGACCACGTGGTCCGCGTCGAGGAGCAGCAAGTAGTCGGCCCTGCCGCGGGCATGGCGGATGTTCAGGCTCCGGTTGTGGCCGAAGTCGGTCCAGGGCTCCTCGTACAGCTCGCCGGGGATCCCGCTCAGCGCCGCACGGATCAGATCCTGGGTCCCGTCGGTGGACCCGGTGTCGGAGATGACCCAGGTGTCCACCAGATCGCGGACGGATGCGAGGCAGCGCTCGATGACGCGCGCCTCGTTCTTGACGATCATGCACAGGCAGATCGACGGCTTCATGGCACCACCACTCCGGCGGATCGGTCCGGGCGACTTCACGCCCGGGCGACCCTACGAACCGGGCGGGCCGCCCGACAGCGGCACGCCGAGGCACAACGGCAGATTCGCTCCTGCGTATGCAGCCATTCGGCTCCGGGCGTACGCCAGGATGTTGATAGCTCCTCAACACGCTCAAGGCGTTGCAATCGCGATCCGATGACCCCAGGGGAAGCCCGAACCGGCTTCCACACCATCGCTCGATCCGGTTATCTAAGGAGCACACGTATGCGTCCTGATCTCAGGACCAGGTCCTCTCTGGGCCCGCTCGCCCGTCGACGTTCCTGGCTCACGGGTGGGGCCGTCGCCTCGCTCGCCCTCGTGCTGTCGGGCGTCGCGTCGCCTGTGATCGCCGCGCCCCAGAGCCCGGCGCAGCTCTCGAGCGTGAGCGCGGGAGGACCCACGGCCGGGGACGAATGCAAGGACCGCCCGCCGCACCACGAGGACGGCCCGGGCTACCCGGACGGCCCGCCTCCGCACCACGGTGGGGACCGGATCCACGAACTCGCACAAGGCCCGCTGCACGACCTCAAGGAGCTTCTGCCGCCGCACCTACGGGCCGGCGGCGGCGACGAGTGCAAGGAGGGGAAGCCCGGCCCGACGGGTCCCGCGGGCCCGGCAGGACCGACCGGACCGACCGGACCCACCGGACCGCAGGGCCCCGCAGGACCGGGCGGCGGCGCGACCGGCCCCGCAGGACCGGCAGGCCCGGCAGGCCCGGCGGGACCGGCAGGACCGGCAGGACCGGCAGGACCCCAGGGCCCCGCAGGACCGGGCGGCGGCGCGACCGGCCCCGCAGGCCCGGCAGGACCGGCGGGACCCGCAGGACCGGCCGGAGCGCAGGGCCCGGCGGGCCCGGCGGGCCCCGCGGGACCGGCCACGTGCAACGACATCGACGCCGTGCGGGACCAGAACAGCCGCGAGTACAAGGCCGTCACCAACAACGGTGCGGTGTCCGCCGGCATCCGAGACCTGCAGCCGACCCCTTCGCCGTTCGTCTGGACCCCTCTCCCGAACCCCCCGGCCGGGACGTGCTCCGTCTCCGTCGCACACCAGGCCAACGACATCTCGGTCGAGGTGCTCACCACCGGTGGGCAGGTGTATGAGTTCCGGTGCGCGGTGGAGCCGGGTCAGGGGCAGGATCCCAGTGCGCTCAACTGTGCCACCGTCACCAACGACCCCGCCGACCCCGACTACCCCCTGGGTCGCTGGCTCCCGCTGACCACCCCGCCGAGCGGAAACGGCGCTGCGGCGACCAACAACGCCAACAGGTTCCTGGGGAAGCAGGCCGGCTCCGGGAAGCTGAACCACGCCGTGAAGGCGACGAAGTGACCTGAGCCGGCAGCACTTCGGCTCGGAACACGCCCGAGGGGCGGTGCGCTCGTGATGCGCACCGCCCCTCGGTGTCCCTTGCGGGACCGGTCAGGCTGCTACGGCCACCCTCGTCTCAGCCTGAGGCTTCTCCTCCGTGCCCCCGTTTCCCACCGGGGCCGACTTCCGCGCGCCCTTGAGGAGGATCACCAGGCCGGCGCTGACGAGCGTGCCCGCCAGGATCGCGACCAGGTAGAGCAGCGGGTTGCCGATCAGCGGAATCACGAAGATGCCGCCGTGCGGGGCCCGCAGGGTGCACTCGAAGGCCATCGACAGGGCGCCCGTGACCGCGCCGCCCACCATCGCCGAGGGGATGACCCGCAGCGGGTCGGCCGCGGCGAACGGGATGGCGCCCTCGCTGATGAACGAGGCCCCGAGGACCCAGGCCGCCTTGCCGTTCTCCCGCTCGGCCTTGGTGAACAGCCTGCCGCGCACGGTCGTGGCCAGTGCCATCGCCAGCGGCGGCACCATACCGGCGGCCATCACGGCGGCCATGACCTTGAGGGAGCCCTCGTTGGGGGTGGCGAGACCGCCGACGGCGAAGGCGTACGCGACCTTGTTGACCGGGCCGCCGAGGTCGAAGCACATCATCAGGCCGAGGATGACGCCGAGGATGATCGCGTTGGCGCCGGACAGGCCGGACAGCCAGTCGGTCAGGGCCTTCTGGAGTTCGGCGATCGGCTTGCCGATCACCAGGAACATCAGGAAGCCGACGACGATCGACGCGAGGAGCGGGATCACGACCACCGGCATGATGCCCCGCAGGGCCGCGGGCACCTTCACCTTCTGGATGGCGAGCACCGTGCCACCGGCGATCAGACCGGCGGCGAGTCCGCCGAGGAAGCCCGCGTTGATGGTGAGGGCGATCGAGCCGCCGACGAAGCCGGGGACGAGTCCGGGCCGGTCCGCCATGCCGTACGCGATGTATCCGGCGAGGACCGGGACGAGGAAGCTGAACGCGAGCCCGCCGATCTGGAACATCAGCGCGGCCCAGGAGTCGGCCTGACCCCAGGCGAAGTACTCGGCGACGGAGGGGGCCTTGTCGATGTCGTAGCCGCCGATGGCGAAGCCCAGGGCGATGAGCAGGCCGCCGGCCGCGACGAAGGGAACCATGTAACTCACGCCGGACATGAGCCACTTGCGGAGCTTGGTGCCGTAGCCCTCGGTGGGCTCGCCGGCGCGCTCGACAGGGGTGGGCCTCCCGGCGGAGACCTCGCCGCGCGCCGCCTTGCCGCGGACCTCGGAGATCAGCTCGGTCGGCCGGTTGATCCCGGCCTTGACGCCGACGTCGACGGTCGGCTTCCCGGCGAAGCGCTCCTTGTCCCGTACGGGCACGTCGTGCGCGAAGATCACGCCGTCGGCCGCCTCGACGACCGCCGGATCGAGCCGGGTGAACCCGGCGGAGCCCTGCGTCTCGACGGCGACCTCGACCCCTGCGGCCTCACCCGCCTTCTCGAGGGCCTCGGCGGCCATGTAGGTGTGGGCGATTCCGGTGGGACAGGACGTGACGGCGACGATCCGGAACGGGGTTTCCGGCCCGTCCGCCGCACCGGCGGCTTCGCCGCCGGGGGCCGGGGCCGCCGGCTCCGAGGTCTCTTCGGCAGGAGCCTCCGGCTCCGCCTCCTCGCCCGCGATCAGCGCCGACGCCTCCCTCGCGGACGTCGCCGACCTCAGCGCCGTCGTGAACTCCTCGTTCATCAACTGGCGGGCCAGGGAGGAGAGGATCGTGAGGTGGGCGTCGTCCGCGCCCGCCGGGGCCGCGATCAGGAAGATCAGGTCCGCCGGGCCGTCCGGGGCGCCGAAGTCGATGCCCGACGGCGAGCGGCCGAAGGCGAGGGTCGGCTCCACCACGTGCGCGCTGCGGCAGTGCGGGATGCCGATGCCGCCCTCGAGGCCCGTCGGCATCTGGGCCTCGCGGGCGGCCACGTCCGCGAGGAAGCCGTCGAGGTCGGTCACCCGGCCGAGCGCGACCATGCGCTCGGCGAGCGAGCGGGCCGCCGCTTCCTTGGTGCCGGCGGACAGGTCGAGATCGACCAGGTCCGCGGTGATCATCTTGCTCATCGCGGGCTCCCTTGCTCGCTGAGTACTCGGTCGAGGGGCACGCCGTCGGTCACCGTGACCGCCGGCGGGTTCAGATCGCCCGGGGTGGGCATCTCGCTCCCCGGCAACTGGACGGCCGCCGCGCCGTGCGCGACCGCCGCCGCGAGGGCCTCGGGGCCCTCTCCCCCCGCCGCGAGGAATCCGGCCAGGGACGCGTCGCCCGCGCCCACGTTGGACCGGACGACCTCGACGTCCGCGGTGCCGAACCAGATACCGCCGTCCGACACCAGCAACTGGCCGTCCGCCCCCAGGCTCGCGAGGACCGCGCCCGCCCCGAGCTCCCGCAGCTCCTCCGCCGCCTTCACCGCGTCCCCCACGGTGGCCAGCGGCCTCCCCACCGCCTCCGCCAGTTCGTCGGCGTTCGGCTTGACCACATCCGGCCGGGCCGCGAGGGCCGCGAGGAGCGAAGGACCCGAGGTGTCGAGGGCGATCCGGGCGCCCGCGCCGTGGGCGCGGGTGACCAGCTCGGCGTACCACTCGGGCGCGAGACCGCGCGGCAGGCTGCCGCAGCAGGCGATCCAGTCGGCCGCCGGCGAGTACGCGCCCACCGTGGTGAGGATCGTCTCCGACTCCTCCGAAGTCAGCTCCGGGCCGGGCGCGTTGACCTTCGTCAGCGTTCCGTCCGGCTCCGCGAGCGCGATGTTGGAGCGGGTGTGGCCGGCCACCGGCACCGGTGCCACCTCGATGCCCTGTCCGGCGAGGAGTTGGGCGACGAGCGCGCCGGGCGCGCCGCCGAGCGGGACGACGGCGACCGTACGGTGTCCGGCCGCGGCCACGGCCCGGGAGACGTTGACACCCTTGCCGCCCGGGTCCATGCGCTCCACGGACGCGCGCAGCACCTCGCCGCGCTCCAGGGCCGGGACCTCGTACGTCCGGTCCAGCGACGGGTTGGGGGTGACGGTGAGGATCATGTGCGTACGACTTCCGTTCCCGCGGCCTCGATCGCCGCGGCGTCCTCGGGGCTGAGCCCGCTGTCGGTGATGAGCAGATCGACGTCGGTGAGGTCGCCGAAGCGGGCGAAGTGCTCCTGGCCGTGCTTGGCCGAGTCGGCGAGGAGTACGACGCGGCGGGCGGAGGCGATCACGGCCCGCTTGACGGCGGCCTCGGCGAGGTCGGGGGTGGTGAGCCCGTTGTCGGGCGAGAAGCCGTTGGCGCCGAGGAAGGCGACATCGGCGCGGATCTCTCCGTAGGCCCGCAGCGCCCACGCGTCGACGGCGGCGCGGGTACGGTGCCGGACGCGGCCGCCCACGAGGTGAAGGTCGATGCCCGGGTGGTCGGCGAGGCGGGCCGCGACGGGCAGCGCGTGGGTGACGACGGTCAGGCCGCATTCGAGCGGGAACTCGGCGGCGAGCCGGGCGACGGTGGTGCCGGCGTCGAGGACGACGCTTCCCTCGTCGGGGAGTTCGGCGAGAGCGGCCCGGACGATCCGGTCCTTCTCGTCGGCCGCGTGGGCCTCGCGCTCGGCCAGGTCGGGCTCGAAGTCGAGCCGCCCGGCCGGTATCGCGCCACCGTGCACCCGGCGTACGAGTCCGGCCCGGTCGAGGGCCTTGAGGTCGCGCCGTACGGTCTCGGCGGTGACCTGGAACTCCTCGGCGAGGGAGAGGACGTCGACACGTCCGCTCTCGCGGGCGAGCCGCAGAATCTCTTGCTGGCGCTCGGGTGCGTACATGTGGCTTTACGTCCGTTTCAATGCCCGAACCTGTGGTTTCACTGGTAGGCTACGCCCGGTTTTCCGGAAAGTAAACGGATCTGGGCAGCGATACGGACACGAACGGGCATCGGACACGGTTCCTCTTACGCCAGAAGGCCCGGACCGGGGGCATCCCGGTCCGGGCCTTCGTCACGTCATCCGTCCTCAGTGCGTGAGCACCGGCTCCTTCTCGACGATCGCGGAGTCGTCCCCGCCCGCGTCCTCCGCACCTTCCACGTGCTGCTTCGGCTTCGCCGGCAGCGCGAACATCACCAGGAAGATCCCGGCGAGCACCACCACCGCCCACCCGAGCGCGTTCTGGAACGCGTCCGTGAACGCCGCGCCCACCTCGGCCGGAGCCTTCGCGAGCCGCTCCTCGTCGATCGCCCCGAAGAAGACGACCGAAACGAGCCCGAGCCCGAGCGCGTTGCCCATCTGCCCGGTCGTGTTGATCAGACCCGACGCGGAACCCGCGTGCTCGCGCGGCACGTCCGAGAGGACCGCGTCCGTCAGCGGGGCCACGATCAGCCCCATGCCCAGGCCCATGACCACCAGCGGCGGGATCATCTGCCAGGAGTCGATGGCGGTCCCGTACCGGCCCGCCACCACCATGTAGAGCAGCACGCCCGCCGCCATCGTCAGCGCGCCCGCCTGGAGCACCTTGCGGCCGAAGCGCGGCACCAGCTTCTGCACCGACAGGCCGGCCGCCGTCGAGACGGCGATCGAGAACGGCACACCGGTCAGACCCGCCTTGAGCGGGCTCCAGCCGAGCCCGACCTGCATGTACAGCGTCCAGACCAGGAAGAAGATGCCCATCACGACACCGAAGGTCAGCTGGACCGCGATGCCCGCCGCGAAGCTCTTCACCTTGAACAGCGACAGCTCGAGCAGCGGGGAGCCGTCCTTCTTCGTCTTGTACTTCTCGTACGCGACGAGGGCGGCGAAGACGACGAGGCTGCCGGCCATGCACAGATGACCCCACAGCGGCCAGTCCAGCTCACGGCCGCGCGTCAGCGGGTAGATCAGCATCAGCAGCGCCAGCGTGACCAGCAGGACGCCGACGATGTCGAGCCGGAGCGCCTTGGGCGCCTTCGACTCGGTGATGAACTTCCGGCCCAGCAGCAGGCCGGCGATGCCGACCGGCAGGTTGATCAGGAAGATCGGCCGCCACTCCAGGCCCGCGATGTTCCACTGCGTGAGCAGCGCGCCGAGCAGCGGGCCGGAGACCGCGCCCAGACCGATGATCGCGCCGAACATGCCGAACACCTTGCCGCGCTCATGCGCGGGGAACGTGACGTGGATGATCGACAGGACCTGCGGCACCATCATCGCCGCCGCGGCGCCCTGGAGCAGGCGGGAGGCGACCAGCATCTCCGGGCTCGCGGCGAAGCCGCAGAGCGCGGAGGCGAGGGTGAAGCCGGCAGTGCCGAGGAGGAACAGCCGCTTGCGGCCGTAGATGTCGCCGAGCCGTCCGCCCGTGATCAGGCCGGCGGCGAACGCGAGGGCGTAACCGGCGGTGATCCACTGGATGGCACCGAACGAGGCGCCGAGGTCGCGCTCGATGCTCGGGATCGCGATGTTGACGATCGTGGCGTCGACCAGGTCCATGAAGGCTGCGGTCATGACGATGGCGAGGGCTATCCAGCGCCGGCGGTCGGCAACCGCTTCCGTGGCGGCCTGCGCTTCCGTGGCCGCTGCGGGAACGGCGTCGTGTGAACTCATATGAGGAAGATAGAGGCCATCTAGGTCAGATGATGTCCTAGATGAACGGCATCCTGGGACCTATGACGGACACCCCGGCACGACTCCTGAATCTGCTGTCGCTGCTCCAGACCCCGCGCGAGTGGCCGGGCAGCGAGCTCGCCGACCGGCTCTCGGTCTCCGCCCGCACGATCCGGCGGGACATCGACCGGCTGCGGGAGCTCGGCTACCCGGTCGAGGCGACGAAGGGCGCGGTGGGCGGATACCGCCTGGTCGCCGGTACGGCGATGCCGCCGCTGCTCCTCGACGACGAGGAGGCGGTCGCGATCGCGGTGGGTCTGCGGGCGGGGGCGGGGCATGCGATCGAGGGGGTGGAGGAGGCGTCGGTACGGGCCCTGGCGAAGCTGGAGCAGGTGCTGCCGTCGCGGCTGCGCCACCGTGTCTCCACGCTGCAGAACGCGACGATCCCGCTGACGCGCGGGGACGGGGCGACGGTCGCGCCGTCGACCCTGACGGCGCTCGCGGGAGCGGTGACGGGGCAGGAGCGGCTGCGCTTCGGCTACCGGGCGGGGGACGGCACGGAGTCACGGCGCCAGGTGGAGCCGTACCGGCTGGTGTCGACGGGGCGGCGGTGGTACCTGGTGGCGTACGACCTGGAGCGCGAGGACTGGCGTACGTTCCGGGTGGACCGGGTGTCCGACCCGTTCGCGACGGGGGCGCGGTTCACTCCGCGGGAGCTGCCGGAGGGCGGCGCGGCCGAGTACATGGCGCGCTCGATGAACCGCACGCAGCAGACCGAACTCGACCTGGACGTCACGTTCCACGCCCCGGCGGAGTTCGTGGCGGCCCGCCTGCCCGCCCACCTAACCTTGACGTCGACGGGCCCGACCACCTGCCGCCTGCGCACCCCCACGGCGGACTCGGTCGAATGGCTGGCCCTCCGCCTGGCCCTGGTAGACATCCCCTTCACCATCCACGCCCCACCCCCACTGATCACCTACGTAACAGCCCTGGCAACCCGCCTGACGGCTTCGACCGCCTGAGGCACGTGGTGGGGGTGGGGGGTGGGGATGCGGGGGTGGGGGGCCCTCGGCCCCGTACCCCCGCACCGCGTAGCGGTGCCGTGGCGCGGCCCGCAGGGCCGCGGTCACGGTCCGCCGGCCGCTCTAGGCCACCGCGTCGAAGCCCGTGTCCCGCGCCATCTTCTTCAGTTCCAGCAGCGCGTGCTTCTCGATCTGGCGGATCCTCTCCCGCGTCAGGCCGTGCTCCTTGCCGACCTCCGTCAGCGTCCGCTCCCGGCCGTCCTCGATTCCGTACCGCATCCGGATGATCGACGCCGTGCGGTGGTCGAGCTTGTCGATCAGGTCGTCGAGCTCCTCGCTGCGCAGCAGCGTGAGCACCGACTGCTCCGGGGACACCGCCGAGGTGTCCTCCAGCAGGTCACCGAACTGCGTCTCGCCCTCGTCGTCCACCGACATGTTCAGCGAGACCGGGTCCCGCGCCCAGTCCATGACGTCCACGACGCGCTCCGGCGTCGAGCCCAGCTCCGCCGCGACCTCCGCCGGCTCCGGCTCCCGGCCGTTCTCCCGGTTGAACTCGCGCTGCACACGCCGGATCCGGCCCAGCTCCTCCACCAGGTGGACGGGGAGCCGGATCGTGCGCGACTGGTCGGCTATGGACCGCGTGATGGCCTGTCGGATCCACCACGTGGCGTACGTCGAGAACTTGAAGCCCTTCGCGTAGTCGAACTTCTCGACCGCGCGCACCAGGCCCGCGTTCCCTTCCTGGATCAGGTCGAGCAGCGGCAGCCCGCTGCGCGGATAGCGTCGCGCGACCGCGACGACCAGCCGCAGGTTCGACTTGATGAAGAGGTCCTTGGCACGCTCGCCCGCCGCGTACAGCGCTTCGAGCTCCTCGCGGGACGCGCCGCCCGCATCGGTCTCCACCTCACCGTCGAGGATCTGCCGGGCGTACACACCCGCCTCGATCGTCTGGGAGAGCTCGACCTCCTTGGCAGCGTCGAGCAGGGGCGTGCGGGCGATCTCGTCGAGGTACATGCCGACCAGGTCGCGGTCGGCGATCTCCCCGCCCACGGCGCGAACGCTGCTGGCCCGTGTGCTGCTACCGCTGGTGGCGGACGAACGACGGGCGACGGCACGGGTTGCCATGCGTGCTCCCTTGCTGAGTAGGTCGCGACACCCTCTCGGGTGCCCTGCATCCGACGGAAACAACGACTGGAATCAGGACAGAATTCCCACGCGGCACATCGATTTTCGCGATCATGCAGTACCCTGTGCCGCCACCGAGGGGGATGCATGCTGTCTGAACGCACAGAGGCGCAGGTCAGGGCGGGCACGGAGGGTGACCTGGAGGCGCTCACGGAGCTGTACAACCACTACGTCCGCGAGACCGCGATCACCTTCGACACCGAGCCCTTCACACCGGAGCAGCGGCTCCCTTGGCTCCGCTCCCACCCTGAAGACGGCCCCCATCGCCTCATGGTTGCTCGCGATGTCCGAAAAGATACGAAAAGCCGAATTCTCGGGTATGCGACCAGCAGCGCGTTCCGCCCCAAGCCCGCGTACTCCACGTCCGTGGAGGTCAGCGTCTACCTCTCCCCCGACGCCGCCGGCCGGGGCATCGGCTCGCTCCTCTACGAGCGGCTCTTCGAGGCCCTCGCCGACGAGGACGTCCACCGCGCCTACGCCGGCATCGCCCTCCCCAACGAGCCCTCGACCCGCCTCCACGCCCGTTTCGGCTTCCGCCACATCGGCACGTACGGAGAGGTCGGCCGGAAGTTCGGCCGCTACTGGGACGTGGCCTGGTACGAGAAACGCCTCGCCGCCGAGAACTAAGCCCGCCGGCCACGGACGGCTACGCCCCAGGTCGGCGCTGACGGTCGGCCGGCGCCGGCACCCCCGACCTCCCACCTAGCCGAACTGGACCGAACGCTTCGCCAGCCCCATCCAGAACCCGTCGATCACGCTGCGTCCGCCACCCAGGTCACCCGCCGCGTCCGCCGCGCCCAGCGTGACGAACAGCGGCGCGAAGTGCTCCGTGCGCGGGTGGGCGAGCCGGCCCGCCGGGGACTTGTGCTCGAAGTCGAGGAGCGCGTCGACGTCCTCGGCCTCCAGGGCGTGGCGCCCCCAGTCGTCGAACTCCGCCGACCAGCCCGGCACCCCCGGCCCGGAGTGCCGCAGCGCGGCCAGGTTGTGGGTGAAGAACCCGCTGCCGACGATCAGGACGCCCTCGTCGCGCAACGGCGCGAGCCTCCGCCCGATGTCCATCAGCTTCCGCGGGTCGAGGGTGGGCATGGAGATCTGGAGTACGGGGATGTCGGCGCCCGGGAACATCTCCACGAGCGGAACATAGGCACCGTGGTCGAGCCCCCGGTCGGGGATGTCCTGCACGGGCGTACCGGGGCCGTGCAGGAGCTTGCGGACGGACGCGGCGAGCCCGGGCGCGCCGGGAGCCGCGTACTGGACCCGGTAGTAGTGCTCGGGGAAGCCCCAGAAGTCGTAGACGAGGGGGAGGGTCTCGGTCGCGCCGAGCGCGAGCGGGGCCTCTTCCCAGTGGGCGGAGACCATGAGGATCGCCTTCGGGCGGGGCAGTCCCGCCGACCAGGCGGCGAGTTCGCCGGGCCAGACCGGGTCGTCGGCGAGCGGCGGGGCGCCGTGCGAGAGATAGAGCGCGGGCATCCGTTCCAGCGCGGCATCGGCGTCCATGACGACCGCCTCCAGTCTCAGTCTTTGAAAGTTCAAGCTCACCTGACATGACGAGCTTAGACCCGATCTAGTTCAACTTTCAAGAATGAGTCGTAGGATAGATACATGACCATGGCACCCAACGACGCGCCCCGCTGGCTCAGTGACGAGGAGCAGCACGTCTGGCGCGCATACCTGCACGCCACCACCCTCCTCGAGGACCATCTCGACCGCCAGTTGCAGCGCGACGCCGGGATGCCGCACATCTACTACGGTCTACTCGTCCAGCTGTCCCAGGCGCCCCGGCGGCGACTGCGGATGACGGAACTCGCCAAGGCCGTCAAGATCACCCGCTCCCGGCTCTCCCACGCCGTCGCACGCCTCGAGAAGAACGGCTGGGTGCTCCGCGAGGACTGCCCCTCCGACAAGCGGGGGCAGTTCGCGTACCTCACGGACGAGGGTTTCGAGATGCTGAAGCGGGCGGCCCCGGGCCATGTCGCCGCCGTACGGCAGGCGATGTTCGACCGGCTCACCCCGGGCCAGGTGGAGCAGCTCGGCGAGATCATGAAGGTGATGGCGGAGGGCCTGCAGCCGACGGACCCGGACGCGGACCTGCCCTGGCTCCGCTGAGCCGAAGCCCGAAGGCGACGGACCTGCCCTGGCTCGGCTGAGCCGAAGCCCGAAGGCGACGGACCTGCCCCGGCTCCGCCGAGCCGCAGCTCGAACGCAACCAGGGCAGATCACTCCCCCACCGAGGATCAGTGCACGACGACGGGGATCTTCACCTCGTCCTCGACACCCTCGCCGGCCCCGGCCCCGGAACCGGCGACCGCGCCGGACCCCGGCTTCCCGGTGTTGATGAAGGTGACGGCGATCGCGGCCGAGACGGCCAGGATGCCGACCGCCCACCAGATGGCCGCCGCGTAGCCCTCGACCATGCCCTGGAGCTGGAGCAGCTTCTGGGCGGCGGGGGTGGTGGCGCCGGCCGCGTGGTCGGTGATGAACGCGGTCGTGGCCGAGGCGGCGATCGTGTTCAGCAGCGCCGTACCGATGGCGCCGCCGACCTGCTGCGAGGTGTTGACCATCGCGGAGGCCACACCGGCGTCCCGCGGGTCGACGCCGTGCGTGGCGAGGGACATGGCCGGCATGAAGGCCGTACCCATGCCGAGGCCGAGCAGCAGCTGGGCGGGGAGGATCAGACCGGCGTACGAGGTGCCGATCTCCAGCTGGGTGAGCAGCAGCATGCCGACGGCCGCGGTCAGGAAGCCCGGACCCATCAGCCAGCGCGGGGGAACCCGCGTCATCAGCCGCGTACCGATCTGGGTCGAGCCGATGATCATGCCCGCGATCATCGGGAGGAACGCGAAGCCCGTCTTGACCGGCGAGTACCCCTTCACGACCTGGAGGTAGTACGTCAGGAAGAGGAACAGACCGAACATCGCGATGACGGCCAGACCCAGCGAGAGGTACACACCGCCGCGGTTGCGCTCGGTCAGGACGCGCAGCGGCAGCAGCGGGGACTTCACCTTCGCCTCGGTGAGGACGAAGGCGGCGAGGAGCACGGCGGATGCGACGAACATGCCGATCGTGGTCGCGTCCGACCAGCCCGCGGACTCGGCGCGGGTGAAGCCGTAGACCAGTGCGACCAGACCGAGGGTGGACAGGATCACGCCCGGGATGTCGAGCGGCGAACGGTTGCGCCCGCCGGCCGGCTCACGGATGACGAAGTACGCGCCCGCCGCCGCGACGATCGCGAAGGGGATGTTGACGAAGAAGGTCCAGCGCCAGTCGAGGTACTCGGTGAGGAAGCCGCCGAGGATCAGACCCACGGCGCCACCGCCACCGGCGATCGCACCGTAGATGCCGAACGCCTTGGCGCGCTCCTTGGTGTCGGTGAACATCACCGCGAGCAGGGAGAGCGCGGCGGGCGCGAGCAGCGCGCCGAAGGCGCCCTGGAGCGCGCGGGCCCCGAGCATCATCGCCTCGCCGGTCGCGGCCCCGCCGAGTGCGGAGGCGGCTGCGAAGCCGATCAGGCCGACGACGAAGGTGCGCTTACGGCCCCAGAGGTCGGCGATGCGGCCACCGAAGAGCAGCAGACCGCCGAAGGCCAGCGCGTAGGCCGTGATGACCCACTGCCGGTTGCCGTCCGAGATCCCCAGGTCCTGCTGGGCGGAGGGCAGCGCGATGTTCACGATCGTCGCGTCGAGCACGACCATCAGCTGGGCGAGAGCGATGAAGACCAGCGCTTTCCAGCGCCGGGGATCTGTTTCGGACATGGGGGTAGCCACCTCTTGGTGCGTAAAAGTAAAAACGGGACGTAAGCAACTGGGTGCCGCGGGAGTGGGTACGACCCTGCGGCGTTACAGCGCTGCGGCGTTACAGCGCTGTGGCGCTACGGCGCCCTGGCCTTGTGGCGCTTGGCGTCATGGCGCCTGGCGTTATGGCGCTTGGCGATACGGGACGGTCAGCTCGGGGTCACGACTCGTGGGAATCGCCCCGCAGATCCTCCAGAGTGGCGGCCGAGCCGGGGAGCTCGGAGCGCGCGGGCGCTTCGAGTCCGTCCAGGAACAGCTGCAGATGACGGTGGACGAAGCGGTCCATGTTCAGGCAGGCGGTGCCCGGCAGCGGACGGGTCAGCTGGGAGACCGCCACCAGCAGGTCCCCGACGCCGGCGTCGGGGCGGAGCCGCCCCGCCCGGTGCGCGCGGTCGACGAGGCCCTGTACGGCCGCCTCCAACCGCTTGCGTTCGGCTTCGAGTTCGGGCTGGTCCATGTCGAAGGTGCCGTCGAGCATCGGGCACAGCGCGCCGATCCGTTCGTCGGCGGCGCCGTGGACGAAGCGGCGCAGCGCGTCGAAGGCGTCGGCCTCCGCCGCGTCCACGGCCGCGATCGCCTCGTCCGCCAGGTCCGTGGTGCGGGACGTGACGGAGAGGACGACCTCGTGGATGAGGTCGTTGCGCTCGGGAAAGTTGCGGTAGAGCGTGGCGTTGCCGACCCCGGCGCGGCGCGCGATCTCGTCGAGCGGCACCTGGGGGCCGAACTCGACGAACATCTCGCGGGCCGCCGTCACGATCCGCTCGCGGTTGCGCAGGGCGTCGGCCCGCGGGCGGGGTACGCGACGGGCGGGCGCGGTGCCGGTTTCGATGGTCACGCCACGGCCTCCCTCTGATGATCGATGATCCGGGGACTGAGTCCCCACTTCCTTCGGACACAGGCATAAACGGGGAGGGAGTCCCCGGTTATTTCCCCCTTCAACTGTGACCTGGGCCACATCCCGAAACGCCGCGACGGAATACCCACGATCGGGCCACCCGGCGCGCGCCCTCGCACCTCTCGACACAGGCTGATCGAACAGCAGCGCTGCCCAGCTGACCTGAGGCCGACCAGAGAGGCGACCGGATGCAGCACACCCGCCGGCGGATACGCAGACCCGTCGCCCTCGCAACCGTCGCAGCCCTGGCGCTCGCCGCGCTGGCCTCGGCCAGCACGACCCTCCCCGGCCCGGCCCCGGCCTCGGCCGGCCCTGTGGCCACCACGCAGGGGGAGGCGCAGCTCGGGCCGTGCCGGATCGCGACGACGATGGGTGTGCAGATGTCGGAGGGGCTGCCGACCGCGCCCGGATACGCCCGCTCCACGGGCCTGGTCAGGGCCCTCAACCTGATGGTCGACTTCCCGGACGCGCCCGGAGAGGGCACGGCGCTCAGCCGCTACGACGAGTTCTTCCCGAAGACCTCCGAGTGGTTCCGCGTCAGCTCGTACGGGCGCCTGCACTACCGCCCCGAGGCTCCGATACCCGACTGGCTGCGCATGCCGCGGCCGTTCTCCTCGTACGGGATAGAGCGCGGCTCACCGTACGAACCGGGCTACCGGGGGCTCGTCGAGGACATCGTGAAGGCCGCCGACCCGAAGGTGGACTTCAGCGCGTACGACCTGGTCAACATCCTGGTCACCCCTAACGCCGGGCCCTCGGCCCTGGACACCGTTCTGTCCGTGACCTTCTCCGGCAACGACGACGCCCCTTACGCCGACGGCGTCCCGCTCTCCCACACGTCCTTCGTCTACAGCCGCCAGGACGACGGCTCGGGGTCGTACGCCGAGACCGGTTACCGCGTCCTGCCGCACGAGAACGGCCATGTCTTCGGCCTGCCCGACCTCTACACCGTGGACGGCGGCGGCACGGTCGGGCACTGGGACATCATGTCCGAGGACTGGGGGGCCAACAACGACCTCCTCGGCTGGCACAAATGGAAGCTCGGCTGGCTCGACAACGAGCAGGTCGGCTGCGCGTCCACGCCCGGGACGCACGAGTACACGCTGAATCCGCTGGCGGCCGCCGGCGGCCCGAAGCTCGCCTTCGTACCGCTCTCCGAGAAGTCGGGGTACGCGATCGAGGTCCGCACCCGCGACGGCAACGACGAGGCCGTCTGCGAGCCGGGCGTCCTGATCTACCGGGTCGAGTCGGACGTCGACACCGGGCACGGCCCGGTGACCGTGGCGGACAGCGACAAGGACAGCGGCGGCTGCACGCGCCGCCCGAACGTCCACGCGGAGCTGTCGGACGCCCCGTACCGCCCGGGCGAGACGTTCACGGACCGGACGAACGGCATCCGGATAGTGGTGGTCGACGAGGACGACGAAGGCCGCTACCGCGTCCGCGTCACGCGCTCCTGATCTCTTCCCTGAGCTCCCGCTTCAGCACCTTCCCGGTGGCGTTCCGGGGCAGCTCGGTGTCCCGTACGAAGACATGGGCGGGCACCTTGAAGGCGGCGAGGCGAGCGCCGACGTACCCCCGCAGCTCCTCGACGGTGGCCCCCGACCCCTTCCTGAGCCGTACGACGGCGGCGACCTCCTCCCCCAGGCCGGAGTGCGGCACGCCGAGGACGGCGGCGTCGAGGACGTCGGGATGGTCCAGCAGGACGTTCTCGACCTCGACGCAGTACACGTTCTCGCCGCCGCGGATCACCATGTCCTTGAGCCGGTCGACGATGCTGACGCGCCCGTCGTGGAGCCGGGCGAGGTCCCCGGTACGGAACCACCCGTCGGCGGTGAAGGCGATCTTCGTCGCCTCCTCGTCCCCCCAGTACCCGCGGACGAGAGACTGCCCGCGCAGCCACAGCTCCCCGACGCCGTCCGCGTCGGGCCGGTCGATACGGACCTCGGTGGCGGGCGTGGGCCGGCCGACGCTCCGCGGATCCGCGCGGTACTCGGCCCCGAAGTTCGCGAACACGCCCCCGCAGGTCTCGGTGAGCCCGTAGCCGTTGCGGGGCTCGATGCGCTCCCCGTACGCGGCGGTGAGGCGGGCCACGATCTCGGGCGGGGCGGCGGCGCCACCGGTGTTGAGCATGACGAGGCTCTCCAGCGGATCGCCGGTCTGCTCCGCCCGGTCGAGCAGCTGCAGAGCGGTCGTCGGCACACCGGCGTAGTGCGTGACGTGATGGCGCCGGATCAGTTCCAGGGCCTTGTCCGCGTCCCACTTCCGCATGAGGACGAGGGTCCCGCCGGCGGCCATGACCGAGTAGAACGAGGTGAACGCCGCCACGTGGAAGAACGGAAACGTGGTGAGCGAGACGGGCGAGGGCCCCTGCCCGGGAACCATGCCACGCCCGAGGGCGGAGGCGGCGGCGAAGTACCGCGGATTCATCGCGGCCCCGGCCTGGGCGAGATGCGTGGCGACGGCGCCCTTGGGCCGGCCGGTCGTCCCGGAGGTGTAGATGATCGTGGAGTCCTGCTCGGGCAGGACGTCGACGGCCGGGGGCCCGAGGAGCGCGTCGGTGTCGCGGACGTACGCGACGAACCCTTCCTCCGGCGCCCCCTGAAAGACGATGCCGGGCACGTGGTGCTTCCGCGCCCACTCCCGCACCCTCCCGACCCGCTCGCCGTCGACGAGAAGGATCCGGGGCGTGCAGTCGTCGAGGGCGTACGCGAACTCCTCCTCGGTCCACCAGGCGTTGAGGGGCACGGCGACAAGCCCGGCGAGCTGGGCGGCCCAGAAGGCGATCTGCCACTCGGGATGGTTCCGCATCGCGACGACGGCCCGGTCCCCCGGCCGCAGCCCGTACTCGTCGACGAAGCGCCGGGCGAGCCCGCAGGCGGCGTCGAAGAACTCCCGGTACGTCAGCTCCCCACCCTCGGACACCAGGAACACCCGGTCCCCGTACGCCCAGGTGGCCTCCACGAACTCCCGCAACGTGCGGGGCCCGTCGACATACACACCGTCCTCGACGGCGAAGGCCGCCCTGACGTCCACCACATCCACCCTCTCTAAGCGCTTGCTCACCCCAGCCGGGACGCTATGTCCACCCTCCCACCCGGTCAACCCCGCCCGCCGACGCCCACCCGCTACACTGTCGCCCGTACCGGCCTTCGTAGCTCAGGGGATAGAGCACCGCTCTCCTAAAGCGGGTGTCGCAGGTTCGAATCCTGCCGGGGGCACGGCCAGAAGGGCCAGCTCAGGGGAACCTTCCCCCGATGCTGGCCCTTCGCCATGATCCCGGCCGTGCCATCTACGTGCCAGAAGGTGGCGGATCATCTACCCGAGCTTCCCCGCGATGTGCTGATCACGGTCACTCGTCCTGTGCGGATAGATCAGCGCGGCCCGGGTCGTGCCGCGCCCCATCCGCGTCAAGAGCTCCCGCGTACTCGCCCCCGCGCTCGACGCCAGGATGTTCCCGGTGTGGCGGAGGTCGTGGAAGTGCACGCTCTCGGAGACGCTGGCCTTGGCACGGGCAGCGGTCCAGTCGTCCCGGAAGTTGCTCCGGCGGAGGAGGCCGCCGCGGGGCCCTGGAACACGTGGCTGTCCTGACCGGCACCGGCGAACTGCGCGCCTCGCCAACAAGCCCCACAAGGCCGACCAGTTCGCCGAAGCGCAAGCGGACGCGATCACCGACGACATGCAGGCCATTGCCGACGCACTCACCACGGCGTAGCCGAGGCTCAACGGGGGAGCTGTTACAGGTTTCTCTACCTCATCAAGCGCCCGGCTGCGCTCCGCTTCGCCGACGCCCGCCCTGCAAGACGGGATAGGCCCAAGGGCATGAGCCGAGCCTCAACGGCCGCGGTTCCATCTGTCACCGACCTGCCTCCGGCGAGGGCCTCAGGCTCCGGGATGGCGTGGGCGCCGGCTGGGTGCCTTTGAGCGGCGCTGGGTCACCGGATCAGGGCGACGACTGCTGCCTCGATGGGTTCGATGTCCGGGTCAGCATCATCTGAGGTATCGACTTCAATGACGGCATCGACTCCGCTCGGCGGATCGAAAATCGACCGCTTCATCTCGCCTCGCTGGAACTGAGATGAGAGCTGTCGGTCGACCGCCCCGCCTTCGGCCGCCCGGGCGCGGAGGCGCTCGTCGATGACCGATTCGCGGGCGACGGCGTGGACAGCGAGCACTCGGGCGTCACATGCGAGTAGCGCGTCCAGCAGCTTGCGCGACAACACGGAGGACTCCACGACGAAGCTCACCCCTGAGGAGGCGAGCAGCTGGGCTGCGTTGACCATCACGGCCTCAGCGCGGAGGCTCAAAGGCCCGCCGGCTATGTGGAAGTCCGGGTTGAGCTGAACACCGCCGTCCTTGGCGACGGAAGCGGAGGACAGCCCGAGACCGACCTTGACCTCATCCCGGGTCAGGAACAGCACACCGAGGCGGCGCGCCGTTGCGCGAGCAACGGTGGTCTTTCCGGCTCCCGGGGACCCACATACGGCGACCACCACCGGCCGTTCCCACTTCGACATCCGCCGATCCTGCCGGATCTTGACCGCACTGTCTACGAGCCGATCATGGTCAGCCGAGCAGCCGTCAGCGACCGCACCGCCCGCAGTTCGCATCGAGGGACCCAAGGAACGGTCCCGTGGCCGTGCCACTCTCGTGCCAGAACGGACGGGGACTCACGGGGAATCGAGGTCCGCAAGCAAGGGGTCTACTGGCACAGTCGGATCTTGCCAGCCCTACGGCGGGCATCCGAGTCGGGGCACCCCGGAGGTGTCGGTCATCCTGGCCAGACCACGAAACTGCTGCGATTGCACGGCTACCGGACGACGACGTTGTGCGCCGGAATGATCGTGGGCTGCAGGTCGGCGTGGCCGAGGTCGGCCAGGATCGGACCGAAGGTCTTCGCGTGGGTTTCGAGGGCCTCCACGCTCTCCCAGACCTCGGTCACGCGGAATCCTCCCTCGACCGGCCCCGCCGCGTGAGAGACGAGACCCGCATTCGGCAGGTCTGCGAACTGCGTGAAGCCCTGCCCACCGGTCACCCGTTCGATGACTGCGTCGTAAAGCTCCTGTCCGGCGCCAGGGAGGTCGAAGGTGACGATGATGGCCATGAAGATGCCCCAATCTCGGTCCGCCGCGCGGGTGCGGCAACGCCGTGATACTAGCGTTAAGTAATCGCGCGGATTCACAGAGCGACGTGGTGGGCGCGGGTCGCACAGCCTGGGGCTCCGCCGTAGCGACCCCCGGGTTAGAGTGCACGCCGATCCGATCGGCCGGCGGCAAGGAGAACCAGGTGGCGATGACCTCAGGCAGTGACCTCGGTCCTCTGCCGTCGGTGGGTGGAGCCGTGAAATACCGTCCGGCGCCGGGTGCCCCGGCCGGTCTCATGCGTCGCTGTGCCGCGGTCGCCGTCGACCTTCCCATCGCCGTGGTCGCCGTTCTCGGCCCACTTATCGCGCTGGACCGGATACTCGAGGCCCTCGCCGTCGCGGACGACCCGGCGGGGACCATCTGGCGTGCCGCGGCCGCCGTGTGGCTCCTCGCCTTCGTGCTGGGCTATTCACCGGTGTGCGTCTCGCGCTGGGGCGGCACTCCGGGCAAGCGCGTGATGGGGATGGAAGTGGTCCGCGCGAGTGACGGCGCACGGCTCGGCTACGGCGCCGCGGTGCTGAGGCATGTCACGAACCTGGTGGCCAACACCGTGCCCGTGTTCCTCGTCGCCCACCTGTCCTCGATCACCCTCAGCCCGGATGGTCAGGGCCTCCACGACAAGACAGTCGGCAGCAAGGTGATCCACCGCAGGTGAGGGTTCGCCCCACCCGAGCTCTTCTACTTCTGTCGGCGCACCATCTCGGTGATCCAGATCGGCGCGAACGGCGACGTGCAGCCCGGGGACGTCGGGTAGTCCTTGAGCACCTCTAGGCGCTCGCCGATGTCGATCGCGCGCGTGCGGTGTTCGGCGTGGTCGATCCCGATCTGGGCCAGGCAGTGGTTCATCGCCCACTGCAGGCGGTCTGGGGCGTCCGCCATCTCCGCCTCGATGACGTCCAGCAGTCCCGCGAGGTCGAGGCCCTCGGGCTTCTTCGTCACGCGTTCGGTGGTGAGCGCCCAGCCGGCACTCGCGACCACGGGATCCGGATCGGCGGACCAGGCGAGGCGTAGCTCTTCGGAGTGCGGGTTCTTCTTCACCACGTAGTTCACGAGCCAGTCGTGCACCTTGGGGGCGCGCGTCTCGCGCACCATGGCGTCCAACTCGTCGCGCTCGAAGGCCTTCGGGCGGCAGATCAGGATCGCCAGCAGTCTCGCCGCCGTGTCATCCGTCTCCCAGAGCCGGTACGCGAGGTCCTGCTGTGTCTTCAGCCGCTTCGCGAGCGCGCGCAGCTTGCCGAGGTTCACACCGTGATCGTCGCCGTGCTTCTCGTTCACCGCGCGTGCCTTCGGGTCCTCGAGCTCGGCCAGCTCGGCCATCACCTCGGCCACCGTCGTCCCGGTCGGCGTCGTCTCGGCCACCGCAGTCTCCTGTCCCTCACGTGCGGGATTCAGCTTAGGACGGCGGTCGGCCTCCTGTCGTAGTCACCGGTCCGGCGCCGCGTCTTCACCTCGGCTCGTGGACGACGATGCCGCCGCTCAGCTTCTCGGCCGCTGTGCGCGCGGTCTCGGCGTCGCAGAACTGGATCGACCAGTTGCCGGCGGTGACGATGTTTCTCGGCACCCTCTCCTCGCTGAGAAGCAGCCGCAGGTAGTCGTCACGTGCCGCCGTTGTGGCATGGAGCCTGAGGCCGGCGTCACGACCTTCCGCAGAGCCGCTGCACAGCTCGTCGCTCCGTGCCTTCGTCGCGCACAGCAGCCCCTCCGCGGTCTCCTTCCGCCGCGTGCAGGTGACCGACTCGTCCAGTGCGTCGGCGAGCGCACCGACCCGCTCGTAGCGCGGCGTGTCCGGGATGTCGGGCAGGGGGTACAGCGGCGGCAGCACGACGGCGTCCAGGGCACGGGCGACCTTCAGTGCGTGGGAGGGGGTGTCGTCCGGCAGAACGCGGATGTACCAGTTGCCCGCTGCCACGAGGACCTGGCCGTTCGGCGGCGTTCTGCGGCTGTCGACCGCTCTGCCGATCTCGCCCTCTTCCACGACATCCGTGTCGAACACCGAGATCTCGGTCTCCACCGTCGCGCCCTGGTCCTCGAAGACGCAGTCGAGACTGCTGCCGGAGCCGGCCTGGCCCTGCCTCCGTCGCAGCACCTCGCAGTCCACACCGGCCCGCTCGAGCGCGGTCACGACGTCGTCGGCGGTGCCGAAGCGAGGCTCCGACGGCACGCTGCGGGGCAGGGGCACCAGGGGCGATGCACTGCTGCGCGTGAACGCGTCACACGCGGTCAGTACAAGGATCATCAGGCAGGCGGCGCCGGTGACTGCGGCCTTCCTCATCGCGTCAGTCTCCAGGGGGTGTGGGAGGCGGGCCAGGGCTCGGCGACGGCGTACCTGGCTCCGGTTTGCCCGTACCGGTTCCGGTGGTCTGGCTGCCGGCACGGTAGATCGGCTCAATGGACACGTGATGGCCGGCCGGTGTCTGCGACTCCAGCTGTCCGATGGCCTGGGCGCGCTCCTCGTCGGTCAGGTCCTCCCACGCCATCGCGTCGTCCACATGCGACTCGATCTCGTCCCAGTTCCTGCCCCGGGCCTTGATGTCGCCTCCACGCGGGTCCGAATCGTCGCCGTACTGCTCGTTCTTCTCCCGCACATCCGGCGTGTCGGCCGCATACAACGTGAAGAGCTGCTTGTCGGTGTCCGCTCCGTACGGATTCTCCCGGAGCTGGGCCAGGTAGTGAGCGGACAGCCGCACGTCGAGTTCAGGGTCGGCCTCTATCTCGGCGGCGAGTTCAGCGTCGCTCAGGTCGCCCAGGGACCTGCCGTCCGTCAGCCGGAACCGGTCCGGGAATTCCTCGATGACCGACCGGGCTGTGGGCAGCTTCATGTGCGTGATACCCAGCGATTTATCCGGCTTGGGATAGAGGGTGAGTCCCCAGTTGAAGAAGCGGCCGAACTCGGTGAGCGGCCCGCGCAATCCAGGGTTGTGGTTCTGGTACCACTGCTGCTCCTGCCACAGAATGGCCAGCAGCAGTTTGCGGCTGATTCCGGTCTCCGCGGAGGCGAGTTTCACGGCGTTGAGCACGTTCGGCGGGACGTTGATGGGGTGGACACCGTCCAGGCCGCCGTCCAGGCGCAGCGCAATGCTCAGCGGGCTGTTGCCGTCGAGTGCTTCCTTGACCAGCTTCGGGTCGGTGATGTTCGTCAGGCCCTCGACGGTTCGCAGTGCTCGAGCTGCCTCCCTGTCGGCCTGGTCCGCCTTGACCAAGGCGCCCGATATGACGGTCTGCGCATGCTGTAACTGCTCGCGTTCCGGACTGTTCGGGCCGAGCACGGTGGCGTGGGCGAAGTCGACGCGCCCGCTCTCGTCGACCTTGAGCCCGTGCCGGCGGGCATAGTCGAGGCCGCTCTGCAGGTCACGCTGCGCGGCTTCGATGCCGGCTGCGAGGTCGTCGTAGGCCCGCGTCATGCCGCGCAGCGCGAGTGCCGCGGCTTCGTAGTCGTCCGCGTGCTGGACGAACTTGTCCCGGGCAGCTCGGCCGGCATCACCCACCCAGCACTGCCGCAGGGTGGCAGCGATCTCGTCGCGCGCGTAGGAGGCGAGAGCGTCGCACTGCTTGGCTGCTCGCAGTACGTCGTCGGCCGCGTCCCGCCACTGCTGGGGCTTCGCCGTGTCCAGGTCGTTCACGGACACCATCAGGCGTCCTCCAGCCAGTCGGCGGACTTCCTCAACTCCGCTGCGATGGACACGTCCTGGCTGATCTGCGTGTCCATCCCCTTCGTCAGCGCCTTGGCGGCGTCCTCGACGAGATCGCCGAGCGTGTGGAGACGTTTCTGCCAGGCGGCCACGCAGTCATTGCTCGCGGTGCCGGCATCCCAGCCGGAGTGGCTCTTGCCCACTGCCTCCGCGTCATCCAGCTTCGACTTGTCGCGCGCCTCACCCCGCACGGTGTACAGAGTGGATGCCTTGGAACGCAACGGCGCGTCGGTCAGGCCGAGATCCGCGCCCTGAAGAGACCCGGGAGCCACGGAACCGCCGCTGTTCGCCGATGCGAGGCTCAGTTTCGCTTCGCGTGTGTGGAGGGCGTCAGCCTTGAGCCGACCCCATTCCTCCTCGAACGACATGCATCCCCCTGTGTTTGCACGTGCACTTCGATCAAGTGTGCTCATTCACGGTACATCTGGCGGTGCGTCATTTCATCGGCTGTTTTGGACTGCATCGATCCTTCATCAGCAGGTAGCTTCTGATCATGGTCGACGACTGGCGGACGGACCGAATCGGCAGCGCTCTGCGGGGTGAGAACCCGACCGTGCTGAGGCGCTTGGACGCGGGGTTCGCCGTGATCGGCGATGTGCAGTTTCTTCCCGGGTACTCGGTGCTGTTGGTGGACGATCCCGCGGCCGAGCGGCTGTCCGACCTTCCCCGGGCCAAGCGGCTGGCGTTTCTTTCCGATATGGACCGGCTCGGGGAGGCCGTCGAGCGGGTGTGTCGGGGGATCGATGCCGCGTTCCGGCGGGTCAATCTGGAGATCCTGGGGAACACCGACGGCTTCCTGCACGCGCACGTCTGGCCTCGGTACGAGTGGGAGCCGAGGGAGGTGGTGGGCATGCCGGTGTGGCTGCATCCCCGGGACAGGTGGAGCGACGAGCGGTTCGCGCTCGGGCCGCGGCACGACCCGTTGCGGGCAGCGATCGGAGACGAGCTGGACCGGCTCCGTTCGGCGAGCTGACGCGGGCCCCTACGCCTGCCGGCACGTCAGGCGCATCTGGCCCGCCGCGTGGTGGGCGCCCTCCAGGGTCGGGGTGCCCCAGTCCTGGCCTCGGTCGAGGAGGCGGACCGTGAAGGTGGGGGTGTGGAGGGGGTAGGTGCCGGCGGGGAGCAGGGTGCCGGGGTGGGCGCGCTGGTGCAGGGTGAAGGTCGCATACGGAGTGCCGTTCGCCAGGAGTTGGTAGACCGAGGGGTCGCCGGCCGCGTCCTGGGGGCGGGGTGGGTGGGGGATGTGGACCGCGAGGTCGCAGGTGCGGTAGGTGGGGCCGACCCGCCAGGTCCAGGTGGCCGAGTTGTCGTGGTCCTTCGTCGGGCTGCCCGACATCGGGAGCGCCGAGAAGCTGCCGTCGCAGCCCCCGCCCCGGTAGCCGCCCGTGCGGACCGTGTACCAGCCCTCGTCGCCGTCCTCGTACCGGCCCGACTCCGTGTATCCGCCGCCCTCGCACCCCGGGCCCGCCCACACCTCGTAGTAGGGGGGCGCGGAGCTCTCGTGGACGGGAGGAGTGGAGGGCGAGGGGGGAGCGCTCGGGGGTGTGGGCTCGCCCGGGAACGCCGTCGGGCCGTTCCTCGTCGGCACCGTCCGTATCGGCGGATCGTTCTCCGCCACCGGAGGCGGCTCCTCCGCCCCGGCCAGTGACACCACCACAGCCACCGCCACGCAGGCCACGGCCACCACGGCCACGAGGGCCCCGATGCCGCCACGCCCGGGCCGGGCAAAGCCTGCGCAGTGCCGGCAGGACATCCCCGGCAGCGGGCCCCGGCCCACTCCGTCGCACTCTTCGCATGCCATAGCGGCACACCCTAAGGCCGACTCAGCGGAGTTCCTCCGGGCATGCGGTACCCCGCGGGAAGAACTTGTACGGCGCGGACAGCCGGTACACGCCCGCCTTCGGCGCCACCAGCTCCGTCCACTCGTCGCCCTCGGCGTCCGCCTCCGTCTTCAGCAGACAGCCGTACGCGTTCAGGAAGACCTTCGGCAGCTCCGTCGGCGACGCCTCGCGCGCCGCCTTCGACGCCTCCGTCTCCTCCGGCGGCTCGACCTTGCCGCCGTTCTCGTCGAGGAGGGCCAGCCAGGGCGAGTACGGGACACGGATCAGGACCCGGCCCGGGGCGTCGACCTCGATCACGACCTCGTTCGCGCCCGCCCGCCGCACCTTGGCCGGCGGGTCGGCCAGCGGGGTCGGGTCGTCGACCTCGTACAGCCGCCAGTTCGCGTCGGACCAGACCTGCTTCAGATACGGCAGCCCGTCCCCGACCAGCTCCGCCTCCCGCTCGGCACCCGAGTCCGGCGCCCCGGTCGGCAGGACGACGTAGTGCACCGCCCAGCGGTCCAGCCAGTCCTGGTAGTTCGTGGCGTTGAGGGTGTCGTCGTAGAAGAGCGGGTTGCGCTCCATGTCCGCCTGACGGTTCCAGCCCCGCGCGAGGTTGATGTACGGGGTGAGGGCGGAGGACTCGCGGTGGCTGGAGGCCGGCACGACCTCCACCCGCGCCTTCTCCGCGCCGCGCTCCTGCAGCTGGTTGATCAGCGGTGCGACCTCGCGCGCCCAGGACGCGTCCGGGGCCGTACGGATGACGTCGTCGACGCTCTTGAATCCGATCCAGATGTTCAGCCCCACGAAGGCCAGCACGATCGCGTACCAGCGACGCGAGCGCGGTGCCGCGTAGGGCAGGGCCGCCAGCAGGACGACGCCCGCGAAGAGCATCACGAGCCGCGAGACGTTCGACCCGATCTGAGAGTCGATCAGCCAGGTCAGCAGCGTGCCGGCGGAGTACACGGCCGCGCCGGTGCGAACGGTGCGCCACTCACGCGGTACGAGCAGGAAGCACAGGACTCCGAAGAGGAACGGCAGCGCCGTCGACGCCAGCGACATCGGCTGCGTACCGGAGAAGGGGAACAGCCAGGAGGACAGCGCGACGACCAGCGTCGGCGCGAGACCGAGGGCGTACGCGCCCGGCCGCCGCTTGTTCAGGAAGAGCGCCGCCGCCGCGACCCCGAGGAAGAGCCCGGCGACCGGGCTGCACGCGGTCGCAAGACCGGCGAGCGGGGCGGCGACCGCCGCCTTCGCCCAGCGTCTGTGGCGCCAGCGGTACGGCCAGCAGAACACGGCGGCGACCGCGCCGAGCGCGAACATCATGCCGAGCCCGAACGTCACCCGCCCCGACAGGGCGTTGCACAGGAACGCGAAGACCCCGGCCAGCGAGCACGCCAGCGGATTGCGGACCGCCCGCACCCGCACCAGGATCAGCGCCGTCAGCCCGGCCGAGACCGTGCCGGCGATCATCATCGTCGTACGGACACCGAGCACCGACATCACGTACGGCGAGACCACGCTGTACGAGACCGGGTGCATCCCGCCGTACCAGGCGAGGTTGTACGCGGAGTCCGGATGGCGACCGACGAACTCGGCCCACGCGTCCTGCGCGGCCAGGTCGCCGCCGCTGTTCGCGAACAGGAAGAACCACAGCACGTGGGTGAGTGCGGCCAGTCCCGTCGCGATCATGACGGGGTAGCGACGCCTGCGTCGCCGGGGCCGCGGACGCGGTGTCGTCTCCGTGGGCGGGCGCGGAGCCGGGAGGTTTATTCGCGAGGGCACGGGGCGTCGCGACTGCGCACCCTCGTCGGCGCGTGTCGGCTCGGCGGTGGTCACTCGCGGCCCTCTCCCGTGCTGCCTTCGCGCATCGTCTCGGTCTCCGGAACGCTAACAGCTGGGCGCCCCGGAGAGCCGGGGCGCCCGCTCGCGTCAGCCCAGTCGGGTCAGCTTCTTGTCGAAGCCGGGCTCCACCAGGTCCGTCTTGAGGGAGACGGGCGCGCTGACCTTGCCGGTGCCGGTGCCGATGGAGACCTGTCCGACGACGTCGCCCGCCTTGCCTGCGTGCGGAAGGGCCTTGCCGCCGGCGGTCAGCTCCAGGTCGACCTTCAGACCCGGCCAGCCGACGGCCTTGAGCTCCTTGTCCGCGACGACCGGGGTGCGGCCGCCGAGACCGTCGTCGATGTAGCCGACGACCTGCCCCTTCTTGACGACGGCGGCGGAGGTGACGTCCTTCTGCGCGGCCTGGATCAGCTTGAGGCTGTAGTCGATCGCCAGCAGGAGCTTGTCGTGCAGCAGGCGGGCGTCCTTGGCGCCCATGACGATGCCGAGGATCCGGCGCTCCTTGCCGTCGATGATGGTGTTCGCGGACCAGAGCAGGTTGCCGCCGGCGGGCGTGGAGGAGCCCGTCTTGATCCCGCTGACACCGGGCTCCAGCACGATCGCGTTGTTGTTCTCGATCTGGCCGGGGATGCCGTCGACGGTGAGGTTCGGCATGTTCACGATCTCCCGGAACACGTCGTACTGCATGACCGCCTTCGCCAGCTTCAGCTGGTCCTGCGGGGTGGAGACGGTGCTCGACTCCAGGCCCGACGGGTCGGTGTACGTCGAGTCCGTCATGCCGAGGTCCTTGGCGGCGGCGTTCATCTTCTCGACGAACGCGGCCTCCGAACCGGCGTCCCAGCGGGCGAGCCGCCGGGCCACGTTGTTCGCGGACGGAATCATGAGGAGCTGGAGCAGCTCCTTCTCCGTGTACGTCTGCCCTTCCTTGACCGCCGCCGTCGACTCGAACTCCGCCCCGGCCTCGTCCGCGGCCTTCTTGTCGATCTCGATCTCGGGGCCGGTCTCCTTCCCCTTGATGGGGTGGTCACGGAGGATCACGTACGCCGTCATCGTCTTCGCCACGCTCGCGAGCGGGGCCGGCTTCTGCGCCCCGTACGTCCCGAGCGAGCCGACGCCCTCGACCTCGGCGGCGCCCTGGCCCTCGGTGGGCCACGGCATGTTCAACTCGCCGCCCTCGAAGGTGAAGGTGGGGGCGGCGGAGAGATTCAGGGTGGGGGGCGGGAGCGGTCGAACGAACTGCACGACTGCAAAGATGATCAGGAGCAGGACGACCAGCGGGGTCCAGATCCGGACCCGCCGCATGGTGGTGCGCAGCGGGGTCGGGGGCGGAGGCGGCGTGTTCGTCAGCTCGGCGAGCAGGTCGAGCGGGGGCAGCGGCGGCATGGGCTGCTGCCTGGTCCGCTCGGCCTCGGTGAGCGACGGCGGAGGTACGGGGGCGGCGGGGGCCTTCGCCTCCGGGGCCTGTGCCGCCGGGGCCTTTGCCGCCGGGGTGTTCGCCTCCGGGGCCTTGGCCGCGGGAGCGTCGGCGCGGAGCGGCACGAACGTGCTCGGGCGCTCGGCGGCGGGCTTCGGGGCCGCGGGCTTCGGGGCCGACGGAGGCGTCGGGATCTTCAGCGCGGTGGTCGGCTGGTCCACGACGGGCGGCCGTACGGCCTTGAACACGGTGGTGGGCTGATCGACGGCAGGCTCGGCGGCGGCCTTGGGCTCGTCGGCCCGGGGCTCCTCCGCCTGGGGCTCGTCGTCCGCCTCCGCCTCGGGTTCGGGCTCGTTGTCTGCCTCGGCCGGCTTGCGCGCGGCGAACCAGGAGTCCCCGGCCTTCTCGGCCTCACGGCCGGCATCCGCGTCGGCATCTGCGGCAGCGTCAGGGGCCTCCGCGGCCGGCTCGGCACCGTCGGCGGCGACGTCCTCGTCCGCACCATCGCCGTCCGCATCCGCATCCACGGCTGCTTCGGCCTCGGCCTCGACCTCGGCCTCGGCGGTGTCGTCGCCCGCCTCGTCCGTGACGCCCGCCTCGTCGGCCGCGTCCGCCGTCGCCGGCTCCTCGTCACCGGAGGCGACCCACGCGGCCACAGCGGCCCGCAGACGGTCGCCCTCGCCATTGCCCTCGGCCCCGTCGCCCTCGGCCCGGTCGTCCTCGGACCCGGCCTCCTCAGGCGCGACATCCTCGGCCGGCGCGTCCTCGGCCGGCGCGTCCTCGGACACGACGCCCTCGGCCACAGCCTCCTCGGACACGGCCTCGTCGGACGGTGCGTCGTCCTCGGAGGTCCGTGGGGCCAGGGTCTTGAAGACGGCCGTCGGCTGGTCCACCTGGACCGGCGACGCCGTCGTGGCTCCCGTCGTCGACGAGGACGCGGACTCACGGAGCACGGAAAGCCGCGGATCCCGGCCGCCGCCACCCCCAGGCGCCTCCTGCGAAGACTCCTGCTGCTCCGCCTTGTCGGGGGACTCGCCCGCCACCGTGCCTCCTCCATGCGTCATGCGTACGTCCGAACCGTGTACCAGTGTCCTGTGTGAACCCCTTGGCCCCCGTGCTAGACGAGAACGACATACCTACTGGTTCCCGTACGAAGCACCCAGGCGCTCTCGACAGATGAATGTGAGAGGGGTCACCCTGTGACTCATCCACGCGGGGAGGCATGGATGGGCAGGAGCCGCAGAACAATTCCGGAGGAGCTTCTGCTGCTCGCTCTGGACCCGGCCACGGGTACCACAGCGCAGCCGCAGTCGCTCGACCTCGGCCTGGCCGGAGCACAGCTAGTGGAGCTGGCTCTGGCAGGACGGATAGCCCCTGACGGGGATCGTATCGCCGTGGTGATGCCACGGCCGACCGGAGATCCGACTCTGGACTCCGCACTGGAGCTGCTGCGCAGGCGTGGCAGCCCGGTACGGGCGGTCCACTGGATCGGCGGGCCCCGACTGGGGCTGCGCCAGATCTACCTCGCTCATCTGGAGCGCTGCGGCATGGTCCATGCCGTGGAGGGCCAGATGTGCGGGGTGCTGCCGACGACTCGCTACCAAGCGACGGACACGGCGATCAGCCGGGACATCAGGACCCGGCTGGACAGTGCGATCCGCACCGGCGTACCGCCGGACCCGCGGACCGCGGCGCTCGCCGCGCTGGCCCACGCGGTCGGTCTCGGCAAGCACCTGTACCCGGGGAACGAAGGACGGTCGTCGCGGTCCCGGCTGCGCGACCTGATCCGGCACGACCCCATGGGCGGACTCGTGGCGCACGCCGTGATGGACGTCCAGAACGGTGTGGCCGCCCAGCCGCGCCGCAGTGCCGCGGGCGGCGTCCCGCAGCAGCCGCGCCGCGGCAGCATGGCGCGTGCCGCCGTGCACTGAGCACCACAGAACCCGATCCGGGAGCCGCACGGACGACGTGTGCGGGGTGGCCATGACGGCCGCCCCGCACACGTTGTCGTCATTTCCCAGCGCACACGACACCTTTGGTGGCAGTCTGCCAAGCAGTAGATACTCACAGCTACGCAGCCGACAGCCGGAGGTGCAGTGTCCGTGGCGTCCAACGTCAACCCCACCGTCAGGCGACGCCGATTGGGCCAGGAGTTGCGCCGGCTCCGGGAGCAGAAGAACATGACGGCCGAGCAGGTCGCCGAGCGTCTTCTGGTGTCGCAGTCCAAGATCAGCCGTCTCGAGAACGGCCGTCGCTCCATCAGTCAGCGCGATGTCCGCGACCTCTGCGGGGTGTACGAGGTCGAGGACGAGCGGGTCGTCGAGTCGCTGATGCAGATGGCCAAGGACTCGCGCCAGCAGGGCTGGTGGCACGCCTTCGGCGACATCCCGTACAGCGTCTACATCGGCCTGGAGACGGACGCGGAGAGCCTGCGGGTGTACGAGCCGCAGATCATCCCCGGCCTGCTGCAGACCCACGTCTACGCGGAGGCCGTGATCAGCGGCGCGCTACCGGAGTCGACACCGACCGACATCGACAAACGGGTGACCGTCCGGACCCGGCGCCAGGACCGGATCAAGGACGAGGAACGTCCGCTGCGGCTGTGGGCGGTCATCGACGAGGGCGCCCTGCGCCGGGTGGTCGGCAACAAGCAGCTGATGATCCAGCAGCTGGAGCATCTCGTCGAGCAGTCGCATCTGCCGCATGTCACCGTGCAGGTGCTGCCGTTCGAGATGGGTGCGCATCCGGGCATCAGCGGGCATTACGCGATCCTGGAATTCCCGGACACATCCGACTCCAGTGTCGTCTACATCGAGGGCGTGACGAGCGACCTCTATCTGGAGAAGGCCCAGGATGTCGCCAAGTACAGCGTGATGTACGAGCACCTGCGGGCGCAGGCCCTGAATGTGGAGCAGACCCGGGAGTTCATCTCGGACATTGCGAAGTCCTACGCCGCCGGGTGAGAGCGGAAAAGCGGCGGCCCTTCCGAATTCTCCGATTCGGGTGCGAAAGCAGCCATTCGGCCGGGCCGCCGAGGAAGAGGCCGGTACGGTACACCCCGGACTCGCCCCAGCGGAAGCTCACTTGGAATATGCCATCCGGTCGGGTGAACGCCGCCCCCACGCGGCGGACCCGGCGAGTAGCGTCGATCACGCCAGCATGAAGGTTGGCGCGACACACTACTGGCAGAACCGGAGTGAAGAACATGGCGATTATTCAGGGCGCTACGGACAACTGGACGAAGTCCTCGTATTCCGGCGGGAACGGGGCCTGCGTCGAAGTCAAGTCCCCCGTCATGGCCGCGATTGCGGTCCGGGACTCCAAGGCTCCCGAGGGTCCGTCCATCGCTTTCGGCTCGGCGTCGTGGAACGCCTTCGTCGGCGAAGTGAGCAACGGGGCGCTCTGAGCCCCCGTGTACAGAGCACCACGGAACGTACGGAAAGAGCCCTCTCGACCGGTCCGCCGTCCTGGCCGAGGGGGCTCGGCTTTTTCCCTCGTATGCGTTTTCAGCGCAGTTCGTCCACGTACCGGTCCGTGCCCGGCACCGTGGGAATGAACGGTGCGACCAGTTCGACCCGCCCCCACTCGCCGCCGACCGCGTCCAGGTCCGCGAAGTGCTCCGCCCAGCAGGCGCGCGGGTCGCGCTCCAGGAACCACAGCAGGGTCAGCCGGGTGTCGACCCCCTCGACCTGCTTCACGTACGTCATCCGGTCCCCGGGCAGCGGCGTCGGCCGGAAGACGGTGACCATCGCGGCCGGTGAGCCGGCCAGACGCCGGGGCAGCTCGCTCGACCGCAGCCGTTCGAGCAACTCCACCCGCTGCTGCGGCCCCTCCGCGTCGATCACCTGGAGGACCAGCCCCTGGTAGGGGTGGTCGAGGGCGTGGAAGTCGCGCGGGCCGGCCGCCCCGTCGCGGTACACGGTCGCCTCGTGGTCCTGGAAGGACGTGAAGACATGCGTACGGTCGCGGTAGACGCGGCCGTCGCGATTGAGCCGCTTGTTGATGGCGACGGTCCACTTCATGTGCTCGTCGTAGCGGCCGTCGGTGACCCAGTAGGTGGAGAGGTAGCAGCCCGCCGCCACGGGCTGGGCGACGGCGGACTTCTCCGGGGTGCGCAGTTCCTGGAGTTCGCGGGTGGCGACCCAGCGGCGGCCCGCGTACATCCAGGGCATCGCCATGGCGCCCGCGTAGTAGTGGTCGTCCTCGTACCAGCGGTTGTAGGCGTACTCGTGGCCCGGGTGCGGTTCGACCATCGTGATCAGCGCGTGGCCGGGATGCACCCCGTACGGCCCGACCGATGCCAGCTCCGCGTACGTCTCGTCATTCATGCCCGTACCCCTTCCCTTGTCCTCCGGAGGCTCCTACTCTGACGGGTCGTCAGATCGATCGCCAGAGTCGGGAGGCACCCGGATGCTGCTCCAGGGAAAGACCGTGGTCGTGTCGGGCGTGGGCGCCGGCCTCGGCCATCGGATCGCCGAGACGGTGGTACGGGACGGGGGCAACGCGGTCCTCGGCGCGCGCACGGAGGCCAACCTCGCCAAGTCGGCGGCCGAGATCGACCCCGACGGGCGGCACACCGCCCACCGGGCCACCGACATCACCGACGAGACACAGTGTGAGGCGCTCGCCGCACTCGCGCTCGAGCGGTTCGGCGGGATCGACGGGGTGGTCCATGTCGCCGCCTGGGACAGCTACTTCGGCGGGATCGAGGACGCGGACTTCGCCACCTGGCAGGGGGTTATGGACGTCAACCTGCTCGGCACGCTGCGGATGACCCGGGCCTGCCTGCCGGCGCTCAAGGAGCGGGGAGGCTCGGTGGTCCTGATCGGTACGCAGTCGGCCGTGGCGGCGCCCTCGCAGGTGCGGCAGGCGGCGTACGCGGCGTCGAAGGGGGCGCTGACCTCGGCGATGTACTCGATGGCGCGGGAGCTGGGGCCGCACCGGATCCGGGTCAACACCGTGCTGCCGGGCTGGATGTGGGGCCCGCCGGTCCAGGCGTACGTGCAGTTCACGGCGCACACCGAAGGGGTGGCGGAGGACGAGGTGCTCGCGCGGCTCACGGAGCGGATGGCGCTGCCCGAACTGGCGACGGACGGGGACGTGGCGGAGGCGGCGGCCTTCCTCGTCTCGGACCGGGCGCGGGCGATCACCGGGCAGTCGCTGCTCGTCAACGCGGGAGAACTGATGCGGTAGCGCCAGGGTTCCCGGTTCGGATCACGGGCCGTACGGTGCGCGCGGGCGCGTCGTACGGCCCTTTTTCATCCCATTCGGATTCAGAGATGTGAATGCAGGTCAACAAGAAGAACGATTTTACGTGCTCTTGACCCTCCTCCGCGTTGTCGTGGCCCTGCAACTCACCACACCATGAACGGCGTTCACAAGGCGGACCGGACCCCTGGAGGGGGCTCAATGAACAGTCTCGACTGGGCCGTGCTCATCGGCTATTTCGGCGTGATGGTCGCGATCGGCGTCTGGTCCCACAAGCGCGTGGACAACGTCTCCGACTTCTTCACCGCAGGCGGCAAGATGCCCTGGTGGCTCTCCGGCATCTCGCACCACATGTCGGGCTACAGCGCGGTGATGTTCACCGGGTACGCCGGCATCGCGTACACCTACGGCGTCACGTCCTACGTCACCTGGTCCTTCCCCATCGCGATCGGCATCGCCATCGGAGCCCATCTCTTCGCTCCACGCCTCAACCGGATGCGCTCGCGGCTCCATGTGGCATCCCCGCTCGAGTACCTGAAGAACCGGTACAACCTCCCCACCCAGCAGGCCCTCGCCTGGTCCGGCGTCCTGCTGAAGATCGTCGACGTGGGTGCCAAGTGGGCCGCGATCGCCACCCTGCTCTCCGTCTTCACCGGGATCTCCCTCAACCAGGGCATCCTCATCACCGGTGTGATCACCGGCATCTACTGCACGGTCGGCGGCCTGTGGGCCGACGCGCTCACCGAACTCGGGCAGTTCGTCATCCAGTTCTTCGCCGGCATCGCGATGCTCGTCGCCGTCATGGCGAAGCTCGGCGGCTTCAGCGCCCTGTGGACCGTCTGGGACCGGCCCGAGCTCCAGGGCCACACCGCGCCGACCGCCGGCCCGTACACGATGACGTTCCTGCTCGCGTATCTCTTCATCAAGACCTTCGAGTACAGCGGCGGCATGTGGAACCAGGCCCAGCGCTACATGGCCACCCCCAGCGCCCACGAGGCCACCCGCTCCGGCCGGCTCTCCGCCGTGCTGTGGTTCGTCTGGCCGCTGGTCCTCTTCTTCCCCATGTGGGTCGCGCCGCTGCTCGTCGACCCCAAGAAGCCCGACGCCTCCGACGCGTACGCCCTGATGACCGAGCAGCTGCTGCCGCACGGACTGCTCGGCCTGGTCATCGTCGGCTTCTTCTCCCACACGATGGCCATGTGCTCCTCCGACGCCAACGCCATCGCGGCCGTCTTCACCCGCGACATCGCGCCCGTCATGAGCAAGGCGGCGCGCAGCTGGACGCAGCAGGCCGGACTGATCGCGGCACGCTGGTCGACGATCGCCTTCCTCGGCCTGTCGATGGCGGTCGCCACCCAGGTCAACTCGCCCGCCTTCAAGGACATCATCACGGTCGTCATCAAGTGGGTGGCCGGTCTGATGGGGCCGATCGCGATCCCGTTCATGCTGGGTCTGCTGCGCAGCTTCCGGAAGTCCGGCCCGACGGCGGCCCTCGTCTCCTGGGCGGCCGGCCTGTTCGCCTTCTGGCTGACCAACTACGGCCTGGACGGCATCGAGCTGCAGATCCAGATCGTCTCGCCGCTCGCCACCTCCCTGGTCCTGTACGTCCTCATCGGCTTCATCAGGCCGGAGGACACCCCGGAGCGCGACGCGGTGCTCGACAAACTCCACTCGGACGGCGGAGCCGCGGCCGTACCCCCGCAGGCCACCGGCGACCGTGCCGGTCAGCCCCTGGGGTAGCGGGCGAGCCAGCCGGGGTGGGACTCCGAGGGGCTGTGCAGGGCGGCGCCCTGCGTCATCTCCATCGCGAAGTCGTCCGCCAGCTCCAGGACCGTGGAACGGCCCTCCAGTTCGGCCAGCCAGGCCGGCGGGAGGGCCGTCTCGCCGTGCAGGGCGCCGAGCAGCGCGCCGGTGATCGCTCCCGTCACGGCGGACGGGCCGTCGTGGTTGACCGCGAGACGCAGCCCGTGCCGGATGTCCTCGCCGACGAGGGCGCAGTAGACGGCGGCGGCGAGCTGGCACTCCGCCCGGTCCTCGTCCGCACCCAGCGCGCCGAGCCGTGCGGCGTTCGGCATCCCCTGGCGTACGGCTCCCAGTGCCTGCTGAAGCGCGGCCGTGACGGGCTCGTGGCCGGGGCGCGGGGCGAGCTGGCCCAGCGCCCGCTGCACCGAGCCGTCCACGCTCTCGCCGCGCGCGAGCCCGTGCACGACGACGGCGAGCGCCCCGGCCGCGAGATACGCGGCGGGGTCGCCGTGCGTCTGCGCCGCGCACTCCACGGCGAGCTGGCACACCAGCTGCGGCTCCCAGCCGACGAGCAGCCCGAAGGGCGCCGAGCGGACCAGCGCGCCGGAGTCGGTCGCGTGCGGGTTCTTGGGCTTGTCGAGGGTGCCGAGGGTCGCGTCGCCGAACCCGGTCAGACAGGCGCGCGCCGGGTCGCGGCGGGCGTAGAGCCACTCCTCACGGCCCAGCCAGCCGAGGTCCGTACGCCGCTCGTCGGGGCCCCACTCGCGCTGGGTGGCCGCCCAGCGCAGATGGGCGCGGTGGACGTCGGTGGGCGGATGCCAGGCACCGGTGTCGCGGCGGACCTGGGCGCGTATGAGCCCGTCGACGGTGAACAGGGTCATCTGGGTGGCGGCGGTGACCGCGCCGCGCCTGCCGTGGGCGGGGACCGGCTCGGTGAGCCCGTCGGGGCCGTGGGCGGCTCTGATCCCCTCCAGGGAGAGCGCGGCGACGCCGGCGCCGAAGGCGTCGCCGACGGCCCCGCCGAGGAGGCAGCCCCGGACACGGGCCCGGAAGTCCTGCTGTTCGGCGCGGCCCCACACGGCCGCGGCGGTCGTGGTCACAACGTGCCCTCCCCCGGTGACGCAGGTCTGACGCAGGTCTGCCGCAGCACTGTAATCGACCGGGTACGCGCGTTCGGAGGCCGGAACGTTATGTGATCCGACTCCCTTCGGGCCGGTTTTGACCGCACTTCACCCGAGGTTTCATGGCGCGCTCAGAGCGGGTTCACGGAGCGGACGAGGGACCCGTCGGCCGGCCGGCACCGTCCTCGGCCGGAGTCAGGGCGGCAGTCCTCTCCCTCACGGGACCGAGCAGGTCGTCGAGCCGGGGCGTGTCGGCGCCGGGGCAGTCCGCGAGCTCCACGAGGAGGTTCCGGAGGTCGACGACGTCCGCCCAGAAGTGCGGCAGCCCGAGCATCCGCTCCCACGCGCGCATTGCCTGATCCCACCGGCCCAGGGCGGCCTGCGTGATCACCAGGAGGCGGAGTTCCTCGACCGTCGGCTCGTCCGGGACGGTGAAGGCGAGCTGCCGTTCGTACGCCCACCACAGCTCCCCCGCGGCCTCGATCCCCCGCATACGGCTCTCCGCCATGGCGACCAGCAACAGACCTTCCTTGTGCCCCGACTCCCGCACCTGCTCCGCGGCCTCCCGCGCCTCCCGGAGCCGCCCGAGCCGCAGCAGCGCCCATGTGCCCGCCCCCAGCCGTTCCCGGCGGTCGCCAGGCGGCAGGGCCAGCAGGAGGTCAAGTGCCTCCTGGTGGCGCCCCAGATGGAACAGGGCCACGGCCCGGCGACCGGTCAGCCACCCGGAGCCGGCGTCCGCGCACCGCTCCAGATCGGCGAGTGCCTCGCGCGATCTGCCGAGGACCTGGAGCAGATAGCCACGCGCCCACAGGGCCGCGTCGCCGGACCCACCCGCCGCGACCAGCCGGTCCATGTCCTCCAGACCGCCGCGACCGTCACCGAGAAGGCACCGGACGCGAGCCCTGCGTTCGCGCGCCCAGGCGTGTTCCGGTGCGAGCCGCAGGGCCATGTCGTAGTCGGCGAGCGCCTCCTCCAGGCGTCCGGATGCCACCCGCGCGGAGGCACGCCGGATCCAGGCGTCCACGGAGGACGCGGAGTCGGCGGAGGACGGGGAGTCCACAGGATCGGCGGAGTCCGCGGAGTCGAGTGATTCCGCGGCCAACGCGTCGCACCGGGCGCGCCCCTCCTCGCCGGCTCGCATCTCCCGCAGGACGAACTCCCGGACAGCGAGCACCCCCGGGCTGCGCGGTGTCTGCTCCAGCGCCCGTTCGACGTCGGCCAGCGCCCGCTCGGGCCGCTTCAGCGCCCGGTGGGCCTGGGCGCGCGTGGTGAGGGCATGCCAGTCGTCCGGCCTCAGCTCCAGCGCCCTGTCCGCGTCCGCACGTGCCTGCTCGTGCCTGCGCGCCCGCCCGTGCAGCTCGGCGCGCTCGGTGAGCGCCCTGGCCACGAAATAGACGTCGCTCGTCTCCACCGCGCGGTCCAGAGCGGCGGACTGCGCGTCGAGGTCCCCGAGCCGCGCGTGCAGCATCGCTTTCTGCAGCAGCGCCCAGCCGTAGTCCGGCCGTGCCGCGAGCGCCCGCTCCAGGGACTCGAGCGCGTCGTCGAGGCGCCCCAGGTCGGTCAGGACGAGGGCCCGGCTTCCCAGCGCCCAGGCGTACCCGGGTTCGAGGCGCAGCGCACGGTCGAACTCGGCGAGCGCCTCCTCATGACGTCCGCGCTTCCAGTGCAGGTAGCCGCGGTTGGCCGGCAGCCACGCCAGCTGGGGCGCGACCTCCTCGGCCGTGTCCAGGTCGGCCAGCGCCCCCGCCTCGTCGCCCAGGGCGAGGCGCACGTCGGAGCGGCGCAGCAGCGCCCACCAGTAGTCCGGGGTGATCTCGACGGCCCGGTCCAGATCGGCGAGGGCGCCCCGTGCGTCGCCCAGCAGGAACGTGGCGTGCCCGCGGGTGGCCAGCACGTCGGCCGCCTCGGGTCCGAGCTCCAGCGCCCGGTCGCAGTCCCCGACGGCCTCCGCGTAACGGTCGAGCCGCCGGTACAGATCGCCCCGGGTGACGAGGATCCTCCTGCCGTCGGGGGCCAGCCGGTGGGCCCGGTTCAGGCCCTCCAGCGCCTCGTTCAGATCGCCCTGCTCCGCGCGCACCAACGCCAGGCCGTAGTGCGCGCGGGCGCGGTCCGGATCGAGGCCCAGGGCCCTCTCGTAGTCGGCGGTCGCGGCCGCGTACTCCTCGGCCACCCGTCGGCACTTCCCCCGCACCACGAGCGCCGTCACCTGTCCCTCGACGCCGAACCCCGCCCGGGACAGCAGCAGTCCGAGGAGCGTCACCAACGGTTCCCGCTCGTGCTCCAGGGCCGCGACGGCGTCCTGCCCCCACCGGCGCAGCACCTCCGCGTCCGCGTCCTCGCCCGCGTCGGCCAACACCCGCGCCCAGCGGCGGGCCGTCGCCGCACCCTGGTCGCAGGCGTCCACGCCGTCACGGAGCATCGCGGGCAGCGCGGTCTGCGGGGCAGCGCACAGCCGGTGGTACGACTCCTCCAGACGCGCGGCCCGCCAGTTCTCGTGCTCCCAGCGCTCGTCCTCCGGCAGGCCCTCGCCGGCGGCCTCCGCCCGGGTCGCGAAGGCGGCTGCCAGCCGTTCGTGGTCCTCGGTCCAGCGGCGGGGCGAGCGGGTGCGCCGCAGGTGCAGCATCGGGCCGCGGACCACGTCGTGGTACTGGACGTGCCCGTCCCGGTCGGCGACGAACGGCAGGGTCCGCAGCCAGTCGAGGAGCGCCGGGTCCTCCTGGGAGGCGGCGGTGAAGACGTCCTCGTTCAGGCGCCGGGGCAGCGCGCAGGCCAGGGCGGTGGCACGGCGGGCGGCGTCGGGCTCCCAGCGCAGGAAGCGGTCGACCGCGGTGGCGCTGGGGGTGCCGACCTCGCCGGGGTGTTCGGCGAGGGTGGAGACCAGGACCGGGAGCCCGCCGGAGAGCCGCAGCACGTCCTGGACGACGCCCTCGTCCACGACCCCCTTCGCCGTGAGGAGTTGCCGGGCCTCCGCCTCGGTGAACGGGTCCAGCGGCATGTCCTGGACGAAGTCGGCGTAGTCCGCCCAGTAGGCCGGTTCGAGCCGGTCGCGGCCTGCGACGACGAAGACGGTGGTCGCCGGCAGCGCTCCGTACCGCTCGGTGGTGATCAGATCGCGCAGCCAGGCGTCGAGGTAGGGCGCGGTGCGCTCGTACGTGTCGAAGAACAGGGCGAGCCAGGGGGCCTCGGCCGCCACCCGTTCCAGGTCGGCCACCATCACCGGGGTGAGGGCGCGCACCGGGTCGAGGACGAGCTGGACGTCGTCCTGGTTGCGGAACCGGGCGCTGAGGACCGCCCGCAGCCGGTCGGTGCCGTGGGCGAGCCGGGACGGATCGACGGCTCCGGCGAAGGCCCCCACAACGGGGATCATCCCAGCGCCGATCAGGCCCGCCTGGGCGAGGGCCGTGCTGCTCGCCGAAGGGGCCGCCGCCCCGAGGGCCTCCTCACCCTCCGCCGAGGCGGTCGAGGCGACTTCGGCCTCGTGGCGGCGCTGCCGGTAGGCGGCGAGCTGACGGTCCAGCGTCTTCAGCGGGTGACCCTGCCGGGCGAAGCAGGCGGCGATCTCGGCCATCACCTCGGGGACGCTGTTCAACCCCTCGTCGACGTACGCGGTCACGGCACCGCGCCCCGCCGCGACGTCCTTCAACTCGCCGACGAGCGTGGTCTTGCCGACGCCCGCGTTGCCCCGCACATGGAAGACGAAGCGATGCCGGTCGTCCTCCACGGGAAGGTCGAAGTTCTCCCGGAACAGGGCGAGTTCACTGCGCCGTCCGACGAACCCGGCTCTCTTGCGCCGCTGGAGCAGCGCCTGCATCGAGGGTCGCGCGCCGTTGGTCATGTGCCGAGTGTTCCAGCACGGATCGCGCCGCGCGAGCCGTTCCCGCACGCCCCTCTCCCCCGCGCGGCGGAGGTGGACCCTCCCCTCGGCGGACGCCCGGGAGCACGGGAGTTGGCGACGCTCAAGGGGACCTGCCGCCCTCCTCGATCGGAGCCTCACCGTGCTGAAGAACTCCCTGCGGGCCGCCGCCGTGCTCGCGCTGGTCGCCGCCGTCGCCGCCCCCGTCGCCGTCGCGGCGCCCGTGCCTGCCGAACCGTCCCCGGCATCGGCATCGGCATCGGCATCGGCATCGACATCGGCATCGGCCAGCGCACCCCTCCACTCGTCTCTCAAGGGCGACGCGCGGATGGCCTATGCCGAAGCCGACGAGGAGGTCCGGGTCAGTGTGAACGCCCATGCCGCCTTCGGCCCCGCCGGCCTCCCGACCCGCTCCTGGGGCACCTTCCGTATCTCTCATGAAATCGACGGGACCGTCCACTGGGGCGAGTTCACGGTCGACTGCCTCAGCACCGGCGGCCCCACCGCCACGGTGACCGGCCGCCTGGTCCGCACCAGCCCCGGCCACATCTGGCGGACGGCGCTGGAGCCGAACACCCGCATGGGCGTGAGCTTCTACGTCCCGGAGAAGAGCGGCGAGGCGCGCATCGGGCTCTCCGGGGCCACGCCGAAGGGCGAGCCGCTGCTCACGAAGTGCATGGCCCCCGCCGCCGACGCGCCCGTCGTCGACGGCGGCTTCACCCTCCGCGACCGGCGCTAAGGGGTGTCCAGCACCGGAAGCAGCTCCGGCAGGTGGCCGTCCGAGGCCGTCGCGGCCCG
Source organism: Streptomyces sp. NPDC046712 (assembly GCF_040645695.1). NCBI lineage: Bacteria > Bacillati > Actinomycetota > Actinomycetes > Kitasatosporales > Streptomycetaceae > Streptomyces > Streptomyces sp. NPDC046712. The sequence continues at coordinate 248,601 of NZ_JBEYYW010000009.1, forward strand.
GACACGCTCCTCCGGGACCTCGCCGTACAGCGTCGTACGGGGGCGGGACGGCCTCCCCGCCGCCTCCGCGATCGCGACGAGGTCACGGATCGAGCGGTACGAGCCGTAACTGGAGCCGGCCATCCGGGAGATGGTCTCCTCCATCAGCGTGCCGCCCAGGTCGTTGGCGCCCGAGCGGAGCATCTCGGCGGCGCCGTCCGCGCCCAGCTTCACCCAGCTGGTCTGGATGTTGGGGATGTACGGGTGGAGGAGGAGCCGGGCCATGGCGGTGACCGCGCGGTTGTCGCGGACGGTCGGGCCCGGCCGCGCGATGCCCGCGAGGTAGACCGGGGCGTTGGTGTGGATGAAGGGCAGCGTCACGAACTCGGTGAAGCCACCGGTCTCCTGCTGGATCCGGGAGAGCGTGCGGAAGTGGCCGAGCCAGTGCCGGGGCTGGTCCACGTGGCCGTACATCATCGTGGAAGAGGAGCGGATGCCCAGCTCGTGGGCCGTGGTGATCACCTCGATCCACGTCGCCGTCGGCAGCTTGCCCTTGGTGAGGACCCAGCGGACCTCGTCGTCGAGGATCTCGGCGGCCGTGCCGGGGATCGAGTCGAGCCCGGCCTCCTTCGCCGCCGTCAGCCACTCGCGGATCGAGAGCCCGGTCCGGGTCGCCCCGTTGACGACCTCCATCGGGGAGAAGGCGTGCACATGCATGCCCGGGACGCGCTCCTTCACGGCCCGCGCGATGTCGAAGTAGGCCGTGCCGGGCAGGTCCGGGTGGATGCCGCCCTGCATGCACACCTCGACCGCGCCGACGTCCCACGCCTGCTGGGCGCGGTCGGCGACCTGGTCGAGCGACAGGGTGTACGCGTCGGCGTCGGTGCGGCGCTGGGCGAAGGCGCAGAAGCGGCAGCCGGTGTAGCAGACGTTGGTGAAGTTGATGTTCCGCGTGACGATGTACGTGACGTCGTCGCCGGACACCGCCCGGCGGACGTCGTCCGCGATACGGGTGAGCGCGTCGAGCGCCGGGCCGTCCGCGTGCAGCAGCGCGAGGGCCTGGTCGTCGCTGAGCCGGGTGGGGTCGTCGGCGGCGACCGCGAGGGCTTCGCGCACATCCGTGTCGATGCGCTGCGGGACCATTCCGGGCGCCGCGGCCTCGCGCAGGGCACCCCAGTCGCCGTACACCTCGTCGAAGTCGTCGCGGCGGTCGTGCGTGCGGCCGGTGGTGTCGATGGTGCGGTGCAGGTCGGTGCGGCCCGTCGCGGTGAACGCCTCGTCCGGCTCCTGCCACGGCAGTCCGCGCACGGGGGCGTCCGGGTTCGCGAGCCCCGTGTCGGGATCGGCGAGCGCGCGGACGTGCGGAAGGAGCCGCGGGTCGAGCCAGGGCTCGCCCCGGCCCACGAACTCCGGGTAGACGCAGAGGCGTTCGCGCAGTTCGAAGCCGGCGGCGCGGGACTTCTCGGCGAGCGCGTCGATCTGCGGCCAGGGGCGTTCGGGGTTCACATGGTCGATGGTGAGCGGGGAGACCCCGCCCCAGTCGTCGATGCCGGCGCCGATGAGCCGTCCGTACTCCTCGTCGACGAGGTTCGGCGGTGCCTGGAGGCAGGCGGAAGGGCCCATGATGTGCCGGGCGACGGCGATCGTGGCGACCAGGTCGTCGAGCTCGGCGTCCGGCATCCCGCGCATCGCCGTGTCCGGCTTGGCGCGGAAGTTCTGGATGATCAGCTCCTGGATGGAGTGGTAGGCGCGGGAGACGCGGCGGAGCGCGAAGAGGGACTCGGCCCGCTCCTCGTACGTCTCGCCGATGCCGATGAGCAGCCCGCTGGTGAACGGCACCGAGGAGCGGCCGGCGTCCTCCAGGACCCGCAGCCGCACGGCCGGTTCCTTGTCGGGCGAGCCGTGGTGCGGCCCGCCCGGCTCGCTCCACAGCCGGGTCGCCGTCGTCTCCAGCATCATGCCCATGGACGGGGCGACGGGCTTGAGCCGCTGGAAGTCGGTCCAGGAGAGCACGCCCGGGTTGAGGTGCGGGAGCAGTCCCGTCTCCTCCAGGATGCGGATCGCCATGGCCCGTACGTACGCGAGGGTGTCGTCGTACCCGTGCGCGTCGAGCCACTCGCGCGCCTCGGGCCAGCGGTCCTCGGGCTTGTCGCCGAGCGTGATCAGCGCTTCCTTGCAGCCCAGTTCGGCGCCGCGGCGGGCGATGTCGAGGACCTCGTCGGGGGACATGAACATCCCGTGCCCGGCCCGGCGCAGCTTGCCCGGAACGGTGACGAACGTGCAGTAGTGGCACTTGTCCCGGCACAGTCGGGTGAGCGGTATGAACACGCTCTTCGAGTACGTGATGACACCGGGCCGCCCGGCGCTCTCGAGACCCGCGTCCCTCACACGCGCGGCGGACGCGGCCAGATCCTCCAGATCGGCTCCCCGCGCCTGGAGCAGCACAGCGGCCTCGCCGACGTCGAGCGCCACTCCGTCCCTGGCCCGCTTGAGAGCACGGCGCATGGCGTTCTCGGTGGGCCGTTCCGTGTGGCCGGGCTGCTGATCCGTCATGAACCGAGCATACGAGCGGCCCGCAGGAATGAGTACGCGTGCTCATCCCCGCCCACCTGCGGCTCCCTACAATGACGTCTCGCAATGTGAACACATCTTCGGGGGAACACCGGTGGCGCTCAACGCCAAATGGGACGAACTGTTCGGAATCGGCGATTCCGACGCCCGCATGTCACTGGCGTCCACCGCGCCCGACGGAGGCGGCGGTGGCGGCAAGACGGACCTGAAGGCCGACGAGGGTCCCTGGACCAAGTCCGGCAACGTCGCGGGCGAGCTGCGCACCTCGACATCGTCCTCGCTGACCGATCTGACGACGGCCAACGAGGGAGTGGCGGGCGCCACCACCGGATTCGCCTCCGGCACCACGCTCACCACCATCCTGGAGACGTGGAAGACCCGGGTCACCGCCGTACGTGACGAGTGCGGCCGGCTCGAACCGGCCCTCAAGAGCGCGGGACGCGACTTCGGCGAACGTGAGGCCGACACCCAGCGGAAGATCGCCGCCGAGTCCCCCGTCCCCGCCCAGAAGAAGGAGGGCTGATCCGCCATGCCCACCTGGCAGCAACTGCGTGACATCAAGCTCTCCGAGTTCACGGACGCGGCCGACGGCTGGGGCAAGGTCAGCTCCCGCTCCAACGTCGACAAGGACCGCGTCGACAACGAGATGCTCGGCAGGATCAGGGGCACCCAGGAGGGCGACACGGCCAAGGCCGCCGTCGCCGACCTCGACCAGCTGTCCCGTAACTACCAGTACCTGCACACCGAGTGCGGACTGATCCGCACCGCGCTCAACGGTCTCGCCTCGGAACTCGCCGCCCCGCAGAGGAAGCTGAAGCAGGCCCTGGAGGACGCCGAGAACCTCAAGTTCACCGTCCACCCCGACGGCTCGGTGGAGTACCCGGCCGGCGGCGAGAACCTCATCGACAAGAAGCCCGTCCCGGGCGGCACGGCCCAGGGCTCGCAGTTCGGTTTCCTCTCCCCCACGGGTCCGCCGCTCCAGCGGTATCCGAACTCGCCGCTGCTCAATCCCCCCGGCCAGTTCCCTGCCCTCGGCGGCGGCAACCCGAACCAGGCCAAGGCGCAGGCCGTCGCCAACTCGATCGCCGCCGCCGTCCGGGAGGCCGCCGAGATCGACGGCCGCTACAACGACGCCCTGGCCCAGCTCAAGGCCGAACCCGGCCTCAAGGTCGACAACAAGACCCTCGCCGACGCCGCCTCCGACACCAAGGCGATGCAGAACGCGGCGGGCAAGTACCTGGACGACGACAAGATCCCGCACGGCAAGTCTCCGAAGGAGAACGTCGAGTGGTGGAACGGCCTCACGCAGGAGCAGCGCGACGAGTACGCCACCCTCTACCCCGCCTCCGTCGGCGCCCTCGACGGCCTCCCCTCCGCCTTCCGCGACGACCTGAACCGCGTGGTCTTCGCGGAGACCAAGGCGAGGTACGAGGTCGAACTGGCCGGCATGCCGCCGGAGCCGAAGCCCAAGCTGGTCTCCCACGGGGCGCGCGGCGGCATGGTCTACAGCCAGGAGTGGCTGGACTGGCACAACAAGTACGAGGGCCGCCGGGACGATCTCAAGGACAAGCTGGCCGGCATGAACGCGATCGAGACCCGTCTGGAGCAGCGTCCCGGCATGCCGGAGGGGTACCTGCTGAAGTTCGACGGCGAGAAGGACGACGGGCGGGTGATCCTTGCGGTCGGCAACCCCGACACGGCGGACCACACGTCGGTGTACGTGCCGGGAACGACGACGAAGCTCGAGGAGATCGAGGACAACCTCAAGCGCACCGACGCCCTGTACGGCAACGCCAAGAGACTGGACCCGAACGCCTCGTTCTCGACCATCACGTGGTTCGACTACAACGCGCCGAACCACCTCGGGGAGGCCATGCTCAACAAGTACGGCGACAGCGGCGCTCCGACCCTGCGTCACTTCATGGGCGGTCTCGAGACCGCCCAGGGCGGCCCGGAGAAGTCCCACACCACGCTCATGGGCCACAGCTACGGCTCCACCGTGGCGGGCATGGCCACCAAGCTGGAAAGCGGCCCGATCGCGGACGACATCATCGCGGTGGGCAGCCCCGGCATGCAGGTGGAGCACGCGAGCGACCTGAAGGTGGGCAAGGAGCACGTCTGGGCGATGGGTGGCGGCTTCGACGACATCCTCGTGCGTCAGGGCGGCCGGCTCGTCGGGCACGGTGAGGGTGGCAACATCCCCACGGACGAGGACTTCGGCGGCAACATCATGAAGAGCGGTGCGAAGGACCACGGAGACTTCTGGACCGACAAGTCCAGCGTCGAGAACCAGGCGGCGGTCATCGCCGGCAAGTACGACAAGGTGACCCTTGACTAAGCGACTCACATGGACCGTGCCCGCCCTGCTGGCGTGCGCACTTCTGACGGGATGCTCGACTGTGGAGAAGAAGACCGCCGAGACACGCGACAGCGCGCAGATGCGGGAGGGGACGCAGCGCACGTCCAGCCAGGTCCTGGACATGATCGGCCTGAAGGGGAAGGTGACCGAGGGGGGTCCCCAGCCGCTGCCGTGCGACAGCTACGGGGACGGGGTGGAGCAGATGGACCACCCGTGGAGCATCTACGACCTTCCGTACGAGGAGCTGGAGCAGGCCTACAACCGCATGCGCACCACCCTGCCCGCGAAGGGCTGGAAGGTCACGCAGGACGGTCCGGACGAGAGCGCCGCGAAGACGCCCACGCTGCGGGCCGACTCGCCCGACGGCGACTACGCGGTGCAACTCCAGCTCATGGACGAACGCAAGAACCCCACGGCCAAGACGAAGGCGTTGATCGCCGTCTCCGTGGTCTCCCGCTGCTTCCAGCCCTCCTGACGCCCTCCTCTGAGTACCCGAGCCCCGTCCCTCTGAGCCCCCGTACGGATCCGGGCCGCCCTGACCCGGCCGTAGCGTCGGCAGGGTGAACGATCAACAGCGCAAGGGGCTGCGCATCGGCCTGTACGCGGTTCAGAGGTACTGCGCGTACGTGTCCAGAACCCCCAGCACCTCCGCCTCGTCCCCGGGCGGCAGTTGCAGCACGACCTCCTCGCAGCCCAGCTCCTCGTAGTGCGCCAGCTTCCCCGGGTTCGGCAGGACCGCGTACGGGACGACCTGAAGGGTCTTCGGGTCCCGGCCGGCCTTCTCCCACGCCTCGCGGAGCACCGGGAGCGACTGCGTCAGACCGCGTCCGCCGATCGGCATCCAGCCGTCCGCGTACTCGGCGACCTGCGCGAAGAGCTTCGGTCCCGCCGCCCCGCCGAGCAGCGTGCGTGGGGCGCCGCCCGCCGGCTTGGGCCAGGCGTAGGAGGCGCGTACCGAGACCCCGAACGCGCCCTCGTACGCGGTCGGTTCGTCCGCCCACAGCGCCCGCATCAGCGCCATCCGCTCCCGGCCGAGCTCACGCCGCGTCGCCCACTCCACGCCGTGGTCGGCGGCCTCCTCCTTGTTCCAGCCGAAGCCGACGCCGAGGGTGAAGCGGCCGCCCGACAGATGGTCGAGGGTGGCGATCTGCTTGGCCAGATCGATCGGGTCGTGCTGGGTGACCAGCGTGATGCCGGTGCCGAGCTCGAGCCGCTCGGTGACGGCGGCCGCCTGGCCGAGGGCGACGAAGGGGTCGAGGGTACGGCCGTACTCCGGGGGCAGTTCGGTGCCCGCCGCCGGGTACGGAGTCGTCCGCTCGACCGGGATGTGGGTGTGCTCGGGCAGATAGAGCCCGGCGAGGCCCCGCTGCTCCAGCTCGCGGGCGAGGCGGACGGGGGAGATGGTCTCGTCGGTCAGGAAGATCGTGGTCGAGATCCGCATAGCGGAACGGTAGGGGCTGCGGCGGGGATTTCCGAGAGGTGCGACGCCACGGGCCTCTTGCGTTGTCCGGAAGTTCAGGGCTTCATACGAGGGTGCCGGACATGAGCGAACCGACCAGACGAACGCTCCTCGTGACCTCAGCCGCGTCCGCCCTTACGTTGGGAAGCGTGAGCTTCGCCCAGGCGGACACTCCCGGCGGCGACCGTACGGAGACGGTCAGCGGCACGCTGCCGCCCGGCTCCCCCGACTTCGTGTATCTGCCGGTCGAGATCCCGCGCGGGGTGCGCGAGATCCATGTCTCCTACGCGTACGAGCGGCCGGCCGTCCCCGCCGGGACCCAGGGCAACGCCCTGGACATCGGCATCTTCGACCAGCGCGGCACCGAGCTCGGCGGCAAGGGCTTCCGGGGCTGGTCGGGCGGGGCGCGCAAGGAGTTCTTCCTGCGCGCCGACGAGGCGACCCCCGGCTATGTCGCCGGCCCGCTGAAGGCCGGCACCTGGTTCGTGGTGCTCGCCCCGTACACGGTGGCGCCGCAGGGGCTCAACTACGCGGTGACGATCACCCTCCGTTTCGGCGCCTCGCCGCCCACACCCAGGCCGGTGTACCCGCCGGAGCGGGCCAAGGGCCGCGGCCGGGCCTGGTACCGCGGCGACAGCCATCTGCACACCGTGTACTCGGACGGGCGTCGTACGCCCGCCGAGGTCGCCGCGCTCGCGCGCGCCGCCGGGCTCGACTTCCTGACCACCACCGAGCACAACACCCATGCCGCGCACGGCGCGTGGGCGGACCTGGCCGGTGACGACCTGCTGATCCTCCTCGGCGAGGAGATCACCACCCGCAACGGTCACGTCCTGGCGCTCGGGACCGACCCGGGCACGTTCGTGGACTGGCGCTACCGGGCGCGGGAGAACCGCTTCGGTCACTTCGCGCGGGAGATCCGCCGGGCGGGCGGCCTCGTCGTGCCGGCGCATCCGCACGCCACCTGCATCGGCTGCAACTGGAAGTTCGGCTTCGGCGACGCGGACGCGGTCGAGGTGTGGAACGGCCCGTTCACCCCGGACGACGAGGTGTCCCTCGCGTCCTGGGACGCGGCGCTCGCCCAGGGCCGCTGGACCCCGGCGATGGGCAACAGCGACGCCCATCGCGACCCGGACCGCGTCGGCACCCCGCAGACCGTGGTCCTGGCCGACGACCTGAGCCGGCGGGCGATCCTGGAGGGCCTGCGCGCGGGCCGTTCGTACGTCGCCGAGTCCTCGTCCGTCTCCCTGGACTTCACGGTGACGGACGGCCGGGGCCGCTCGGCGGGCATCGGCGAACGGCTGCGGGTGCCGGCCGACGAGCCCGTCACCGTCCGTCTGACGGTGACCGGCGCCCCGGCAGGCGGCACGGTCCGCCTCGTCACCGACCAGGGCGTCCTGCACACGGCGGCGGCGACGGGCCCGGTGGAGTGGGTGACGACGGCCGCGTACGCCACCTACGTACGGGCGGAGGTCCGCCATCCGGCGACGCTGCCGCCCCTGCCTGGAGCCCTGGTCGCCTTCACCAACCCGGTGTTCCTGGAGGCCGGCGGGATCAGCCCTGGTACTCGGTGAGGTCGATGGCGTGCACGCGCAGCGGGACGCCGAAGACCGGGTGGGTGGTCTCGCGCTCCGGGGTCATGCCGAGCTTGCGCATGACGTTCTCGGAGTCCGTGTTGGAGATGTGGGCGATGCTGATCACCCGGTCGAGACCGCGGTCCTGGAGGGCGAACTCCAGGGCCGCGTGGGCGGCCTCGGAGGCGTAGCCCTGCCCCCAGAAGGGCCGTCCGAGCCGCCAGCCGATCTCCACCTCGTGCGCCAGCTCGGGGAGCTCCGGCACGGAGAGCCCCGCGAAGCCGATCAGTTCACCGGAGCCGAGGAGCTCGACGGCGAAGAGCCCGAAGCCCTCCTCGTCCCACTCCTCCTCCCACCGCTCGATGTCCTCGGCGGTCTGCTCCAGGTCCCGGACGGATCCGTCGCCGATCCAGCGCATCACCTCGGGGTCGGCGTTGATCTCGGCCATGGGGACGAGGTCGTCGTCGGTCCAGCGGCGAAGCAGAAGGCGGGGGGTGTGGATCTCGGTCATGCCCTCATCGTCTCGCACCCCGCCCACCACCCGCGCCCCGGCGCCATGCGCATGCCAGGCTGACCCCATGCCGGGGCGGTACGTGCGCCGGCCCCGTCCTGGACCTGCCCACTCCCCCGAGTCCGCCGCCGAGCCGCGCTCCGGGCGCGGGACGCCATCACCCACGTCGCTTGACCTCAACATTGGTTGAGGCAGGAGGCTCGTCCCATGAACATGGACACCGCTGACACCGCCGCCATCACCCGTCTCTTCGACCGCTACCTCCGTTCCCTCGACGACCGCGGCACATTCGACGAGACCTGGGCGGCTTCCTTCTTCACCGAGGACGCCACCACCTCCACCCCCGCCGGAGACGTCCGGGGGCGGGAGGACGTCGCCGCGAACGTGAGGATGGCGATGGGGCTCTTCGACCGGACCCTGCACATCGGCTCCAACTACCTGATCGACGTGGACGGCGACCGCGCCACCCTGCTCGGCAACCAGCTCTCCACCCACGTCCTCGCGGGCGACGGCGGGCTGTTCGTCTCCGGCGGACGCACGGAGAACGAGCTCGTCCGCACCGCCGAGGGCTGGCGCCTGTCCCGGGCCGATCTGCGCATCGTCTGGACGCAGGGAAATCCGCCTGTGCTTCCGTGACCCGCCTGCTTGGATGGCGGACATGCTGAACCGCCTCGAGACGTACTACGACGCCGTCCCCCGATCCGCCGCCCGCGCCGAGGAGTTCGGGCCGCTCACCCTCTTCGTACGGGAGGGGGAGGGCTGGCCGTACTACGCGCGGCCGACGCTCGGGCACTCCGGGGAGGTCACGGTCGCCGAGGTGGACCGGGTGCGGGCGCGGCAGCGGGAGCTGGGGGTGCCCGAGGCCTTCGAGTGGGTGGCGGAGACCACGCCGGGGCTGAGAGCCGCCGTGGAGAAGAGCGGGCTCGTGGTCCACGAGCACCCGCTGATGGTCCTCGACGGCGCGGCCGAGGAGGTCGCGGCGCCCGAGGACGTCACCGTACGGATCGTGGACGCCGACGATCCCGTTCTGCCGTCGGCCGCCGCCGCCCCGTACGCCGCCTTCGGCATCGCGCCCTCACCCACGGCCGCCGCAGAGCTCGCGGCCCGGATCGAGGCGGGCCTCACCCGGCTCGCCGCCGCGGTGGACGCGTCCGGCACCGCCCTGTCCGCCGGTCAGTACCAGCCGGTCGGGGCCGTCGCGGAGGTCGTCGGCGTCGGCACCCTGCCGGACGCCCGCCGCCGCGGCCTGGGCCTCGCGGTCACCGCGGCCCTGGTCGCCGACGCCCGCGCCCGCGGTGTGGAGACCGTCTTCCTCTCGGCCACGGACGAGGCGGTGGCCCGCCTCTACGGCCGGCTCGGCTTCCGCACGATCGCCACCGCGCTGATCGCCGAGCCGGCCTCCTGACGGACTCGCCCGAGGTCCCGCGAAGGTCCCGCGAAAGATCTCGCGAAAAAACTTCTCCGGACGTGTCACATCCACGTCGCGCGCTCCGTCAGTGCAGTGAAGGCAACGACAACGGCACCACGGACCGCTGAGGAGCGACCACCATGCAGCACGAACTCAAGCCCCGGATGACCAACCCCGCCTACCTCCTCCCCGAGGCCGGACCGGCCATCCAGAACCTGGTCAAGGCCACTCGTCAGGGCGGCGTCCCGGAGTCGATCCTGGAGCTCGTGCACCTGCGGGCCAGCCAGATCAACAGCTGCGGCTTCTGTGTGGACTACGGCGTCAAGAGCGCCAGGAAGGCCGGGGTGAGCGACGAGAAGCTGTTCGCCGTCGCCGCCTGGCGCGAGGCGCCGTACTTCTCCGACGAGGAGCGGGCGGCGCTCGCGCTGGCCGAGCACGCGACCCGGATCGCCGACACCTCGGACGCCGTGCCGGACGCGGTCTGGGACGCGGCCGCCGACCACTTCGACGAGAAGCAGCTCGCCGCGATCGTGCTGATGGTCGGCCTCACCAACCTGTTCAACCGACTCAACGTCACGGTCAAGCAGCCGGCCGGGGTGGCCATCTGACGGGCGCCTTCCGCTCCACCTGCCGTGTCCTCGGCGCCGCTACGTGGTAGCGGCCACCGCGGCCTCGGCCGCGAGCACCGCCGCCGGCAGACCCACGTACGCGGTGATGCCGTTGCCGTCCGTCGGACGCAGCTCCACGTGCGCGCCGAGGCGAGCGGCGAGCCGGCCTACCACGTAGTGGCCGAGGTACCGGGTGGGAGCGACCAGGAAGCTCTCGTCGCCGGACAGCCGGGCGTTGGCGCGGGCCAGGTCGTCCATGCCCATGCCGACGCCCCGGTCGACCACCGCCAGGCAGTATTCGTCCAGGTCCCGCCAGCCGTACACCTCGACCGGCAGCTGGACGGAGGAGTAGACGAGCGCGTTCTCGATCAGCTCGGCGAGCAGGTGCGACAGGTCGGCGACGGCGTCGCCGCGGATGCGGCAGGGTTCGATGTCGGCGGTGGCGACCCGCCGGTACTGCTCGACCTCCGCGACCGCCGACTGCACCACCTCCCGGGCGGTCACCGGGCCCGGCCAGGCCCGCTGCGGTTGCTGTTCCCCCGCGAGGACGAGCAGCGACTCGGCGTTGCGCCGCATCCGGGTGGCGAGGTGGTCGAGTTCGAAGAGTTCGCCGAGGGCCTCCGGGTCGATCTCCTGGCTCTCCAGGGTGGTGATGAGACCGAGCTGCCGGCGCAGCAGACTCTGGTTGCGGCGGCCGAGGTTGGCCAGTGACTCGGAGGTGTTGCGGCGCAGGGCGGCCTGTTCGGCGGCGAGGCCGACGGCCGTGCGCTCCACGTTGCGCAGCGCGGCGGCGAGCTGGGTGATCTCCTGGGCGCTGCCGGGCACGTCCGGGCGGTACGGAGGGTCGGTGGCCGCCGCCGTACCCCCGTCCGCGTCCTGGATGCGTTGCACCGCCTCCTGGAGCCGTACGCCGGCCACCTCGTCGGCCTCCTCGGCGAGCGCGCCGAGCGGACGGGTGATGGAGCGCGCGGAGAGTACGGCGAGGGCCGCCGCGACCACCACGATGAGGAAGCCGAGGGCCACGAACCCGGCGAGCTGCCCGGTGGCCGCCGAGCTGAGCTGCCCGGCCCGGGCCCGCGCGTCCGCGCCGACGCCGCGCTGCACGCCGTAGAGGTCGTCCACGAGGACGGTCATCGACGTCCACCACAGGTTGGGGTCGACGGTGACGCGGGAGCCGTCGGCCGCCGCGGCGGCCCGTTTCTCCAGGTCGGCGGCGCGGCGGGCGTCGGTGGTGGCGAGGGCCTTGTCGAGGGCGGCGCGCTGGGCCGGGGTCGCGGACGTGGCGTACTGGCGCAGGGCGGCGACGCGGGCGGCGCGTACCTCGGCGAAGGCCAGGTACTCGTCGGCCTGGAAACGCCCGGCGGCGAAGACGCCGTTGAGGGAGCCGCGCTCCAGCGCCACGGACTCGGTGGCGTCGCCCAGTGCCCGCAGCGCGTCCATGGCGTCACCGAGGGCGCGGTCGCCCCCGGCGGCGTCGGCAGTGTGACTGTCGGTGAGGGTGGCGATGGCGTCGGTGTAGAAGGCGAAGGTCTCGGTGCGCGAGCCGCCCGCGTCGACGGTCGAGCGCACCGCCGTCAGCCGGCCCAGTGGGTCGGTGCCTGGCAGGTCGCCGAGCGCGGCGCGGGCGGTGTCGGAGCGGGCGCGCTGGGCGTCGAGGTCGTCGCGGTACTGCCGCGCGCCGCCGAGGAGCCCGTTGCTGAGCCCGCGCTCCCGCTGGAGTTCGTGGACGAGGGCCTGGACGGTGAGGACGCGGTCGACCCGGTCGCGGGTCTCGCGGGCGGCGGCCCAGTCGCCCGCGCGGTCGGCGACGGCGAGGCCGGTGAGGACGAGGAGGAGGCAGGTCGGTACGGCGAGGACGACGGTGACCCGACCGCGGATGGTGCGCCAGCCGGGGGTCAGCCGTGTGAGGTGCCGGACGACATGTGCTGTGGGAGTCACGCCGTACGACGCTAGGCAGGAGCGCGTCGCCCCCCATTTCCCTTCCGTAAGAGGGTAGTTGCGCTCCACTCACCCCGACCGGTTCGAACGGGATGCGGCGCGGGTCACCTGCCCGTAACGCGCGCCCGCCACGGCCTCGGACCGGGCGCTCGTAACCCGCCGCGCGGCCCTCGCGTTGGAGCGGGCATGAAGAAGATCCTCACCGCAGCCCTGACCGGACTCGCCGTCGCGGGGAGCATCGGCGCCGCCGGGTCCGCCGTCGCCGACACCGCCGACCTGGGCAACGCCAGCCTGCCCTCTGTCGTGCCGCTGAGCGGCCTCCTGAACCCCCAGGAGAAGCCGGCCGCCGCGGCCGACATGCCCGCCGCCAACGCGGTGGTCGAAGGGCTCCTGCCCGGCGGCCGCTGAGGCCGGTCGCCGAGACGGTCGCGCGGGTCGCTGAAACGGATCGCGCGGGTCGCTGAACGGGTCGCTGAAACGCCGAGGTGGCGGGACCGGAAGGGTCCCGCCACCTCGGCGTCGGTGACTCAGGGGTGCGTAGGCCTGCGCTCAGTCCGCGACCACCAGGGACGGCGTCTCCTTGGTGAGCACCTCGCCCCGGAAGAACGCGGGGCTCTTGCGCTGCATCACCAGCATGATGACCACGCCGACCAGCAGCAGTCCGACACCGATCACGAAGACCGAGCCGACGCCGAGGACCGAGGAGCCGCTGCCGTAGGCCGGGTCCCACATGTCGTACAGCGTCTTGCCGAAGACCGCGGTCAGCAGGATGCCGCCGAGGACGGGGCACAGGCCCTTGTAGAGGAAGTCACGGCCGGAGCGGAAGAGCTCCTTGCGGAAGTACCAGGCGCAGGCGAACGCGGTCAGCGAGTAGTAGAAGCAGATCATCAGGCCGAGCGCGTAGATCGTGTCGACCAGGACGTTCTCGCTGACCAGCGTCATCGCCGTGTAGAAGACGCCGGTGGCGACACCCGCGACGACCGTGGCCTTGCCGGGGGTCTTGAAGCGCGGGTTGACCTTGGCGTAGGAGGCGGGGAGCGCCTCGTAGGCCGACATCGCGAGCACAGTGCGGGCCACGGGGATGAACGTCGTCTGGAGGCTGGCCGCCGCCGAGGCGAGGACGGCGATGAAGAGCAGGATGCCGAAGGCCGGGCCCATGACCGGGCCGGCGAGGGCGGCGAAGACGTTGTCGGAGGTCTCCGGGTTCGCGAGGCCGAGCCCGCTGTCGCCGGAGCCGACGGCCATCTGCGCGGCGACGCCGGTGGCGAGGTAGGAGCCGACCAGGACGACCATCGCGATGAGCGCGGCGCGGCCGGGGGTCTTGGTGCTGCCCGTGGTCTCCTCGTTGGTCGCCATGCAGGCGTCCCAGCCCCAGTACATGAAGATCGAGAGGGACAGACCGGCCGTGAAGGCGGCGAAGGACTGGACGGCGAACGGGTTCATCCAGGACCAGGAGAAGGAGAGCCCGGTGTCGAAGGCGCCGCTGCCGGCCTTCTGGAAGGCCATGGCCACGAACAGCGCGAGGACGACGAGCTGCAGGCCGACGAGGGCGTACTGCACGCCCTTGGTGGCGGTCATGCCGCGGTAGCTGATCGCGGTGGCGACGGCGATGAGCGTGAGGCAGGTGAGGATGTGGACGGCCTTGTTGTCGTCCAGGGCGGCGATGGACTCGCTGCCGCTGATCTCACCGGCGAGCAGCCAGAAGTAGGAGGTCGCGACGCCGGCCAGGTTGGAGAGCACGATGATCGTCGCGATGACGAGACCCCAGCCGCACATCCAGCCGATCTTGGGGCCGAAGGCCTTCACGGTCCAGGTGAAGGAGGTGCCGCAGTCGGGCATCGCCTTGTTGAGCTCTCGGTACGCGAACGCGACGAGCAGCATCGGGAGGAAGCCCGCGAGGAAGATCGCGGGCATCTGGAGTCCGACCTCGCCGGCCGTGGAGCCGAGCGTGGAGGTCAGACAGTAGACGGGGGCGACGGTCGAGATGCCGATGACGGCACTGCCCATCAGTCCGACGGAGTTCCCGCCGAGTCCCTTGCGGCGTACGCCATGGTTGTCGCCCGAGGCGGTGACGCCCCTTACCGTGTCTCCGGCCTGGGGCCGTGCTTCCACCTGAGTCATGAACAGGACGTTAAGTGCTGCGGTTTCCACATCCGGAAGATCAGAGTCCGGGATGCCGGCCGATCTTCACCTTGCATTGAGAGGACGACACGGCCCTCTTGGCATTGATTGAAAGATCGACCACCGGTTCGGACCGACCGATTGGTAGGCGCCTCGAAGGCCGTCCGATATGCGGGAACCGCAGCAGTGCCCCAAATGTCCGTTTCCAAATTTTCCCGAAGTATTTTCCGAGCCTTGCGGGAAAGGGGTCAGCCGGGCCAGACCACCGCCTGCGTCTCGCTGTACGCGTGCAGGGCGTAGGACCCCACGTCCCGCCCCACACCGCTCTTCTTGAACCCGCCGAACGGCGCCTCCATGTTCCGTCCGATCGTGTTCACCCCGACGCCGCCCGCCCGAAGCCGGGCCGCGATACGGAATGCGCGGGCCACGTCCCCGGACCACACGTAGTCGAGGAGCCCGTACTCGCTGTCGTTCGCCAGCGCGACGCCCTCCTCCTCGTCGTCGAAGGGCACGACCACGACGACCGGGCCGAAGATCTCCTCCCGGACCACCCGCATGTCGTTCGTGCAGTCCGCGAGCAGGGTCGGGGCCACATAGAAGCCCTTGGCGAGGTCCGGCCGCTCACCGCCCACGACGACCCGGGCCCCCTCCTTCCGCCCCAGGGCGATGTACGACTCCACCCGGTCGCGGTGGGCCGCCGAGATCACCGGCCCGACCACCGTGCCCTGCGCCGCCGGATCCCCCACCTTCATGAAGGCCAGATAGCCGGTGAGCTTCTCGATCAGCTGCTCGTAGATCCCCCGCTGGGCGAGCACGCGGGTCGGAGCCGTGCAGATCTGCCCGCTGTAGAAGGAGAAGGTGGTACCGATCCCCATCACCGCCGAGTCCAGGTCGGCGTCGTCGAAGACCAGCGCCGCGCCCTTGCCGCCCAGCTCCATCAGCTGCCGCTTCAGCTCCCGCCCGCAGACCTCGCCGATGCGCTGCCCGACGGCCGTCGAGCCGGTGAAGGAGACCATGTCGACCTCCGGGGAGTCGACGGCCGCCTCGCCGACAGCGGTGCTCGTGCCGGTGACGACGTTGACGACACCCGCCGGGACCCCGGCCTCCGCCAGGGCCCGGGTCATCGCGTAGACGGAGAGCGGGTCCTGCGGGGCCGGCTTCACCACCAC
The DNA here is from genome assembly GCF_040645695.1 of Streptomyces sp. NPDC046712. Lineage (NCBI taxonomy): Bacteria > Bacillati > Actinomycetota > Actinomycetes > Kitasatosporales > Streptomycetaceae > Streptomyces > Streptomyces sp. NPDC046712. Next base: position 264,298 of record NZ_JBEYYW010000009.1, read on the forward strand.
CGTGTTGCCCATCGCCAGCGCCGGGGCGATCTTGCCGGCCGGGTTGGCCCAGGGGTTGTTGTACGAGGTGATGCAGGTGACCACGCCGACCGGGCGCCGTACCGCCACCGCGCCGAAGACCCCGGCCCTCCCCATCGGCCCGGCCTCGTTGATCTGCGGGGGCAGCGCCTGCTCGACCGGCTCCAGGGCGCCGCGCGCGTACCGGCGGAAGCGGGACGAGCCGACGGCGACCTGCATCCCGCGTGCCGTGCCGGTCGTCGCACCGGTCTCGGCCTGCGCGAGGACGGTGTTCGCGTCGGCGTCCCGGGCCATCAGGTCCGCGGCCCGGTCGAGGATCGCGGCGCGCTCCTCCGGTTTCGTACGGGACCAGGTCGCGAAGGCATCCCGGGCGGCGGTCGCCGCCTCGTACACCTGGCTCCTGCTCGCCTCGGGAGCGAGACCGACGACCTCCTCGGTGGCCGGGTTGACCACCTCGTAGTACCCGCCGTCGGGTTCGACCCACTCGCCGCCGATGTAGAGCCGCTGGCTCACCTGGTGCTCACCGTCCTCGTGTCGCGGCCGGAGCGCAGCACCCTGCCGGGGATCGCGCCGGTCACCTCGTCGTCGCGGATGGTCTCCACGCCGTTGACGCGGACCGACACGATGCCGATCGCCCGCGAGTCGAGCCGGGGGCTGTCGCCGGGCAGGTCGTGCACCAGGGTCGCCGGGCCCGCGTCGATCCGCGCGGGGTCGAAGAGGACCAGATCGGCGTGGAAGCCCTCCGCGATCCGCCCCCGCTCACGCAGCCCGAACAGCCGGGCCGGATCGTCGGTGAGCATCCTCACCGCCTGTTCCAGGGGGAGCAGCTTCCGGCCGCGCAGACAGTCGCCGAGGAAGCGGGTGGTGTACGGGGCGCCGCACATCCGGTCCAGGTGCGCGCCGGCGTCGGAGCCGCCCAGCATCACGTCCTCGTGCTCCCAGGTCTCGCGGCGCAGCGCCCAGGACGCTGGGTCGTTGTCGGTGGGCATGGGCCACAGCACGGTCCGCAGCTCGTCGTTGGCGCAGATCTCGACGAGGCACTGGAAGGGGTCCTGGCCGCGCTCGGCGGCGATGTCGCGGACGACCCGTCCGGTGAGGCCGCGGTTCTCGTCGGAGTACGTGTCCCCGATGACGTACCGGCCGAAGTTCGCCAGGCGGCGGAAGACGCCGGCCTCCTTGGAATCGGCGCGGCGCAGCATCTCGGCCCGGACGGAAGGGTCGCGGAGCTTCGCGATCCGCTCGCGGACGGGGAGTCCCAGGATCTCGCCCCAGCCGGGGATGAGGTTGAGGGCGCAGAAGGTGCCGAGCGACATGTTCATGGGGGTGAGGATCGGCATGGTGAGGGCGACGATCCGGCCGCCGGACTTGCGGGCGCGTTCGGAGGCGAAGAGCTGGCGCGGGACGCGTTCGGGGACGGTGGCGTCGATGGTGAGGACGTTCCAGTTCAGGGGCCTGCCGGCGGCCGCCGTCATGTCGACGAAGAGGTCGATCTCGTCGTCGGAGAACTGGTCGAGGCAGCCGGCCAGGATCGCTTCGAGCTGGGTGCCCTCGTGCTCGCCGACGGCCTTCGAGAGGGCGATCAGCTCGGCGGGGGTGGCGTGCCGGGAGGCGACGGGGGCGCCGTCGCCGTCGGAGTGGGTGGAGGACTGGGTGGTGGACAGACCCCAGGCACCGGCGTCCATGGCCTCCTTGAGCAGCCCGACCATCCGCTCCAGCTGCTCGGGCGTGGGCTGCCCGCCGACGGCGTCGGCGCCCATCACGTACCGGCGGAGGGCGCAGTGCCCCACCATGAAGCCGGCGTTGACGGCGATGCGTCCTTCGAGGGCGTCGAGGTACTCGGCGAAGGACGACCAGCTCCAGTCGACGCCCTCCTCCAGGGCCTTGAGGGCCATGCCCTCCACCTTGGACATCATGCGGCGGGTGTAGTCGGCGTCCTCGGGCCGGTCCGGGTGGAGGGGCGCGAGGGTGAAGCCGCAGTTCCCGCCGGCGACGGTGGTGACGCCGTGGTTCATGGAGGGGGTGGCGAAGGGGTCCCAGAAGAGCTGGGCGTCGTAGTGGGTGTGGGGGTCGACGAAGCCGGGCGTGAGGACGAGGCCGGTGGCGTCCTCGGTGGTGCGGGCGGTGGCGTCCGCGTCGGCGAAGACGATCCGCCCGTCACGTATGCCGATGTCGGCGACGCGTGCGGGGGCGCCGGTCCCGTCGACGACGGTGGCGCCCTTGATGATGTGGTCGAGCATGACGGTCCTTTCGCACGTGGACTGCCCCGGCCGGGGGCCGCGCAGCCGGCCGCGGCTGCGATGACCTCCGGCCGGGGCCGGTACGGGTGCGGCGATCCGGGAAGACACCGCCCCGCGCTCTGGTGGGGGCCGTTGTGGGCATTCGTTCCGCCGGGGCGGGACGGGTGGGCACAACGGACGGCGCCCTGACGGGCGCGTCCGCCCGGTGCACCCCCACCCTGAGGTACCTGAAGCTCAACGGCCCTGGTGCACAGGGGTTCATGAGCGGAACGCGCCCGCCAGGGCGCCGTCCCGTCTGCCCACCCGTCCCGCCCCAGCGGGACGATTGCCCACACGGGGGGGGCGGGGAGGCGGGACGGCCGCATACGCGGCTTGGCCCGCCGGGCCCCGGGGGCAGCACCCCGTCAGGCGCTCGCGCCCCCGCGGAAGCGGGTCGTGCGGTGGATCGGGTCCGTGTCGATCTTGGGGATCACGTGCTCGCCGATCAGCTTGATCGTGTTCATCGTGTCCTCGTACGACACCCCGATCGGCAGCCCGAACGACAGCTGGTCCGCCCCTGCCTGCTCCCAGCGCTTGCACTGGCGCAGGACCTCCTCCGGGTCACCGCAGATCATCAGCTCCTCGGCGATGAGGAGTTCGATGATCTCCGCGCTGTACTCCGGAAGCAGCTCCGGCCACTCCGGGATGCCCTCCGGCCGCGGGAAGGTGTCGTGGTAGCGGAAGAGCAGCGACTGCAGGTAGTTGAGCCCGCCGCTCACCGCGATCTCGACGGCCTTGTCGTGCGTCTCCGCGCAGATCGCCGTCGACGTGACCATCACGTTGTCGTTGACGAAGTCGCCGACCGCCTTGGCCTCCTTGATCGCCGTCTTGTACGACTCGACGACCCACTCCATGTCGGAGACCTTCTGCACGCTGAAGCCGAGGACGCCAAGACCCTTCTTGCCCGCCATGGCGTACGAGGACGGCGAGCCGGCCGCGTACCACATGGCCGGGTGGGACTTCCCGTACGGCTTGGGCAGGACCTTGCGCGGCGGCAGGGACCAGTGCTTGCCCTGGAAGCCGACGTACTCGTCCTGGAGCCACATCTTGGGGAACTCGGCGATCGTCTCTTCCCAGATCTCCTTGGTGTGGTTCATGTCGGTGATGCCCGGCATGAACCCGAGGATCTCGTGGGAGCCCGCCCCGCGCCCGGAGCCGAACTCGAAGCGGCCCTGGGAGAGATGGTCGAGCATGGCCACCTTCTCGGCGACCTTGACCGGGTGGTTCACCGGCGCGAGGGGGTTGAAGATGCCCGAGCCGAGGTGGATCCGCTCGGTGGCGTGGGCGAGGTAGCCCAGGTAGACGTCGTTCGCCGAGAGGTGCGAGTACTCCTCCAGGAAGTGGTGTTCGGACGCCCAGGCGTACTTGAACCCGGACCTGTCCGCCTGGATGACGTACTCGGTCTCCTCCATCAGCGCCTTGTGCTCGGCCTCGGGATCGGTCTCGGCCCGCTTGCCGACGTATCCCTGCACGAAGATCCCGAATTCCAAGGGGTTCACCGTCCTCGTTGTTTCTGACGTACCGTCAGATTCTCGATGTGCCCGACTTTCGCACCGCGGGGCGGGTGCGTCAATAGCTGATGGATCGTCAGAATCGCTCAGAACAGGCTGACGCCCGCGAGCCAGCCGCCGTCGATCACGAACGGCTGCCCGGTGATGTAGGCGGAGTCCTCCGCGGTCAGGAAGAGCGCGAGCGCCGCGACCTCCTCCGGCCGCCCGATCCGCCCGAGCGGCACCAGCTTCTGGTACAGCTCGGCCGTCGCCGCCGGGTCCACGCCCTCCGGGTTGCTCATCGGGGTGTCGATCGCGCCCGGGCAGACCGCGTTGACCCGGATCTTCCTGGCCGCCAGCTCCAGGGCGGCGACTCGGGTGAGCCCGAGCACGGCATGCTTGGTGGCGGCGTACGCGCCGACGCCCGCCATGCCCGTCACCCCTGTGTACGAGGCGGTGTTGACGATCGTGCCGCCTCCCGCCGCCTCGATCTCCGGCGCGACGGTACGGATCCCCAGGAAGCAGCCCACCTGGTTGACCTGCACGATCGCCTGGAACTCGTCGAGCGGGGTCGACACCAGCTCGTTGAAGCGGAGGATCCCCGCGTTGTTGACGAGTCCGTCGATCCGCCCGAAGCGCTCCTTGGCAAGGGCGACGGCGGCCGTCCAGTCCTCCTCCCTCGTCACGTCGAGGTGGACGTACGCGGCTCGCTCCTCGCCCAGCTCCTTGGCCAGCGCCTCGCCGGGATCGTCGAGCACGTCGGCGATGACGACCCGCGCCCCCTCGGCGGCGAAGAGCCGCGCCTCCTGCTCGCCCTGCCCGCGCGCCGCGCCCGTGATGACGACGACGCGCCCGTCCAGCTTGCCCATGTGCGTACTCCTCGGGGTCCTAGAGGTGCGGAGCCACTTCGGCGGCGAACACCGCCATCTGATCGGTGAGTTCGGTACGGCTCCGGGAGCGGAACCGCACCTGGATCTGGTCCACGCCCATCTCCCCGTACGCGCGCAGCGAGGACGCCAGGGCCTCCGGCTTCCCGGTCAGCGTCCGCCGGCCGAGCTCCCAGCCGGCCTCGCCGACGTACAGGGGCTCGACGATCGCCCCGACGGTGATCGGCTCCTCGATCCCGGCCTCGGCGCGCAGGTTCTTCAGCCGGGCGATCTGCGCCGGGAGCTTCTCCCGCGGGTCGCCCTGCGGGAGCCAGCCGTCGCCCTTGAGCGCGGCCCTGCGCACGGCGGCGGGCGAGGATCCGCCGACCCAGACCGGCACCCGCTCCTGGGCGGGCCGGGGTCGCTGCCCGAGCTCCTTGAAGGAGAACCGCTCGCCACTGAACTCCGGAAACTCCTCCGGTCCGAGCGCCGCCTTGAGCGCGTCGATCGTCTCGTCGAGGACCCCGCCGCGGCCCGCGAAGTCGGCCCCGACGGCCTCGAACTCCTCCTGCACATGCCCCGCCCCGACCCCGAGGACCAGCCGTCCGCCGGAGAGATGGTCGAGGGTCGCGTACGCCTTGGCCGTCACCAGCGGGTGCCGCAGCCCGACGACGGCGACGTGGGAGAGCAGCCGGACGCGCTCGGTCGCGGCGGCGAGGAAGGAGAGGGTGGCGACCGGGTCGTACCAGACGGTGCCCATCGGCCCGGCGAGCCGGCGCGGGATGGCGACGTGGTCGCAACTCGCGATGTAGTCGAAGCCGGCCCGGTCGGCGGTGCGGGCGATCTCCAGCAGGTCGGCGGGGCCGGCCGCGGCCTCCCAGGGTTCGGCGTAGATCGTGCTCTGGGACTGGACCGGGAGCTGCATCCCGTAGACCACCATGGCGACCCCCTCAGGATCTGACGATTCGTCATATAACTGAGCGGCCCCCATGCTTGCGCCTGACGACCCATCAGACAAGGGGTGCGCGGATCCCGGTGCCGAAACGACCCCGGCCGCGTCCCCGAGTCGCACCGGCCGCGGCGCACCGGTCCTGTCGCACCGGCCGCGTCGCACGGGGGCCCGCGACCCCCGTGGAGTCGCGGGCCCCGTGCGTCGCGCTACGGCACCCAGAGTCCGTCCGCCGTCAGCCCGAGCAGCTCGATCGCGTTGCCGCGCACGATCCGGTCGACGACCTCCGGTTCCAGGTGCCCCATCTGGGCCTCGCCGACCTCCCGGGACTTGGGCCAGGTGGAGTCGGAGTGCGGGTAGTCGGTCTCGTAGAGCACGTTCCCGACGCCGATCGCGTCGAGGTTCTTCAGCCCGAAGGCGTCGTCGAAGAAGCAGCCGTAGACGTGCTCGGCGAAGAGTTCCGACGGCGGACGCAGCACCTTCTCGGCGACCCCGCCCCAGCCGCGGTTCTCCTCCCAGACCACGTCGGCGCGCTCCAGGATGTACGGGATCCAGCCGATCTGCCCCTCCGCGTACATGATCCTCAGGTTGGGGAAGCGCTCGAACTTCCCGCTCATCAGCCAGTCCACCATCGAGAAGCAGCAGTTGGCGAAGGTGATGGTGGAGCCGACGGCCGGCGGGGCGTCGGCGGAGGTGGACGGCATCCGGCTGGAGGAGCCGATGTGCATGGCGACGACCGTGCCCGTCTCGTCGCAGGCCCGCAGGAACGGGTCCCAGTAGTCCGTGTGGACGGACGGCAGGCCGAGGTGGGGCGGGATCTCGGAGAAGGCGACGGCGCGGACCCCGCGGGCGGCGTTGCGCCGCACCTCCTCGGCGGCGAGCTCGGCGTCCCAGAGGGGGATCAGCGTGAGCGGTATGAGGCGGCCGTGCGCCTCCGGCCCACACCACTCCTCCACCATCCAGTCGTTGTACGCGCGGACGCCGAGCAGGCCGAGCTCGCGGTCGCTCGCCTCGGTGAACGTCTGTCCGCAGAAGCGGGGGAAGGTGGGGAAGCAGAGCGCCGACTGCACATGGTTCACATCCATGTCGGCGAGCCGGTCGGGGACGCTGTACGAGCCCGGACGCATCTGCTCGTAGGTGATGACCTCGAGCTTGATCTCGTCCCTGTCGTAGCCGACGGCGGTGTCGAGCCGGGTGAGCGGCCGGTGCAGGTCCTCGTACACCCACCAGTCGCCGATCGGCCCGTCGTCACCCTTCTCCCCCATGACCGGGGCGAACTTGCCGCCCAGGAAGGTCATTTCCTTCAGGGGCGCCCGGACGATCCGCGGTCCGGTGTCGCGGTACCTGGACGGGAGCCGGTCCCGCCAGACGTGAGGCGGCTCCACGGTGTGGTCGTCCACCGAGATGATCTTCGGGAAGGTCTCCATGCGTTTCACGGTAGCGCCGATCTGACGACCCGTCAGCTAGTCGGGAGCCCCGGAGCGGCCGGATCATGTCGGATCCTGTGGCAGGACTTGTGCAGACAGTCACCCGATGCTGACGCGCCCCCTCCGGACAAGGCAGACTGTCTTGGGCGAAACCAGCGGTGCGGGCAGGGGGAGCTATGGACCGTGAGAACGGGCCGCGAGTACCGGAGCAGCGGGCTCCGGAGACGGGTCTCCACAGCGAAGGAGACCTGCGCTTCGGCGTGCTCGGACCCGTGCGTGCCTGGCGCGGCGGCGAAGCGCTGCCGTCCGGCTCCCCTCAGCAGCGGGCGCTGCTCGCCGCGCTCCTGATGCGCGACGGCCGCACGGCCACGGCCGCGGAGCTGATCGACGCCATCTGGGGCGACGAACCGCCCTCGCAGGCGCTGGCCGCGGTACGGACGTACGCCTCACGGCTGCGCAAGATCCTCGCCCCCGGGGTCCTGGTCAGCGACGCCGGCGGCTACGCGATCCGCGTTCCGGCCGGTGTGGTGGACCTGAACGTCGCCCAGGAACTGGCGGCCGAGGCCGAGAAGCTGCGGGCCGCAGGGGACCGGGGCGAGGCGCGCTCCCGGCTGGGGAAGGCGCTCGCCCTCTGGGACGGCGAGCCCCTCGCGTCCGTCCCGGGACCATACGCCGAGACCCAGCGGGCCCGGCTGGAGGAATGGCGCCTCCAGCTCCTCGAAGCCCGCCTGGACATGGACCTGGAGGTCGGCGCCCACGCGGAGGCCGTCTCCGAGCTGACCGCGCTGACGGCGGCGCACCCCCTGCGGGAGCGCCTGCGGGAACTGCTGATGCTGGCCCTCTACCGCAGCGGCCGGCAGGCGGAGGCGCTGGCCGTGTACGCGGACACGCGCCGGCTCCTCGCCGACGAACTGGGCGTCGACCCGTGCCCGGAGCTCTCCCGGCTCCAGCAGCGGATCCTCCAGGCGGACACCGAACTGGCCCGCCCGGTGGAGGAGTCGGCTCCGGCTCCTGTCGTGGCCCGGCCGGCGCAGCTCCCCGCCACGGTCCCGGACTTCACCGGCCGCAGCTCCTTCGTACGGGAGCTGGGCGACCGGCTGGCCACCGCGGAGGGGTCCGTGATGGCCGTCTCGGCGCTCGCCGGCATCGGCGGCGTCGGAAAGACGACGCTCGCCGTGCACGTGGCGCACGAGGCACGCCCGCACTTCCCCGACGGCCAGCTGTATGTGGACCTCCAGGGCGCGGGCGCCCGCGCGGCGGCCCCGGAAACGGTGCTCGGCGCGTTCTTGAGGGCGCTCGGCACGCCGGACTCGGCCATCCCCGACTCGCTGGAGGAGCGGGCGGCGCTGTACCGCTCGACGCTCGACGGCCGCCGGATCCTGGTGCTCCTCGACAACGCCCGGGACGCGGCCCAGATCCGCCCCCTGCTGCCGGGCACGGCGGGCTGCGCGGCGCTCGTGACGAGCCGCATCCGGATGGTGGACCTGGCCGGGGCGCATCTGGTGGACCTGGACGTCATGTCGCCGGAGGAGGCGCTGCAGCTCTTCACGCGCATCGTCGGCACCGAGCGTGTGTCCGCCGAACGCGAGGCGGCCCTCGACGTGGTGGCCGCGTGCGGCTTCCTCCCGCTGGCGATCCGTATCGCCGCCTCCCGCCTGGCGGCACGCCGCACCTGGACGGTGGCGGTCCTGGCGGCGAAGCTCGCCGACGAGCGCCGCCGCCTGGACGAACTCCAGGCGGGCGACCTGGCGGTCAAGGCCACCTTCGAACTCGGCTACGGCCAGCTCGAACCGGCCCAGGCCCGCGCCTTCCGCCTGCTGGGCCTGGCCGACGGCCCGGACATCTCCCTCGCGGCGGCGTCCGCGGTCCTCGACCTCCCGCTCCATGACACCGAGGACCTCCTGGAGGCCCTGGTCGACACGTCCCTCCTGGAATCCGCGGCCCCGGGCCGGTACCGCTACCACGACCTGGTCCGCCTCTACGCGCGTGCGTGCGCGGAGCGGGACGAACAGCCGCCGGTGGAACGGGAGCGGGCGCTGTCGCGGCTGCTCGACTTCTACCTGTCGACGGCGGCGAGGGTGTACGCGATCGAGCGCCCGGGCGACCGTCTGGTCGACCACCTGGAGCCGACGGAACACGAGGGCCTGACCTTCACGGACCGCCACGCGGCACAGGACTGGCTGTACCGCGAGGCGAACTGCCTGCTGGCGTGCGTCCGGCAGTCGGCGGGGTCGGAGGGGACGCTGCGGCGGGCGGTGGATCTACTGTGGGCCTCCATCGATCTGGGCGAATCCGGCGCCAACTCCAAGCAGTACGAGTCCGTGGCCACCGCGCTCCGGGACGCCGTCCGCGCCATCGGCGACGAGCACGCGGAGGCCCGGAGTCTGATGGCTCTGAGCAACGTCCAGGCCCATACAGGACGCTTCGACGAGGCCGACCTCGACGCGGAACACGCCGCGCGGCTGGCCGCCCGGACCGGGGACGGACTCACCGTCGCCTGGGCGGCCAACGCCCGAGGAATCATCGCCATCTACCAGAATCGGCACGTCGACGGCGAGCAGCACCTGACCGAGGCCATCAACGGGTTCCAGGCGGACGGCAATCGCCCGAGCGAAGCGAGCGCCCTCTGCAACCTCTCGCGCGTTCACCTCGCGATGGGGCGCGTCACCAGCGCCATCTCCCTGGCGGAGCGCGGAATCGCGATCTACGACTCGATGGGCCACTCGCTGCGCGGTGCGAACGGGCGCTACGCGTTGGGGCTCGCCCTGACCGAGGACCGGCAGCACGCGGCCGGCGCCGAGGCTCTGCGGGAGGCGCTGTCGGTCTTCCGGGACAGTCGGCAGAGGCTCTGGGAGGGCATGACTCTCTTCCGGATCGCGGAGCTCGAACTGTCGGCCCGTCGACCGGCACAGGCCGCGGCCCTGGCGGAGCAGGCCCTCGCCGTGCTGAACGGCATCGGCGGAGAGTGGCGCCGTGCGAACGTCCTCACCGTGCTCGGTCACGCCCTCAGCGGTCTCGGTCAGATCGGCCGCGCTCAGGTCTGCTGGCGCGACGCACTCGCCATCCACGAGAGCCTGGACTCCCCTGAGGCGGATGCCCTCCGGTCCCTGCTCGCGCCGTCCGCAGCCGCTTAGGAACGCTGCCGTCTGCGCGTTCATCGAACGTTTATCACTGCGCGCCATGCTCCTCTCATCGATCCGTCGCGTCGGGGGGCAGACGGGTCGCTGATGAGGCCGTCGCTCCCGAGCAATAGGGTGAACGGCCCTGAGAGACCCGGCCGGCCGCCCACGGGGGAGCAGCCGGCCGGGTCCAACGGACTCAACTGCACCGCAACAGCATGGGAGGGACTCATCATGACCGAACCGCTCAAGAACGAGCCCGTATTGAAGCCTCAGGACCAGCACGCCACGGGCACGGAGGAGGCTCCGGTCACCACCCAGGACCAGCACGCGACGGGTGGCGGCATCACCACGCTCGACCAGCACGCGACGGGCGGGGACATCAACACGCTGGACCAGCACGCCACATCGGAGCCGTTCAAGCCGACCCAGGGCTGAGGCTTCCCACGGGGGGACGGCCTCGGCGACACCAACGGGGGAGCCGCCGAAGCCGTACATGTCCGGGGCCTGAGCGCCGGCGCTCGGGGGACATCCGCAGGGCTCGGGGGAACCCGGCGGACAGAGCAGGCACGCAGGCCGCAACCGGACGCGTGATGGAGGGGCCGGGTTTCCACCCGGCCCCTCCATCATGCGTGGAGGCGACTCCCGGCCAAACCCTGACCGGATCCTCACACAACCATCGAACTGGAGTTCCCACCCTGGCAGGGTCGCTGGGGAACGGAGTTCCACCACTCTTGCAAGGAGCTGGAAATGACCCGCACCAAGCGCTTCCTGGCCGGCGGCTTCATCGCTGCCGCCCTCGCCGCCGGCACGGCCACCCCGGCCCTGGCCGATTCGCACGCCACGATCGTCACCCCGCAGGACTCCCACGCCACCGTGATCAGTCCGCAGGACTCCCACGCGACCTCGTTCGGCACGGACGATTCCCACGCGACCTGATCCCCGCACGCCAAGGCGCCCGTCCCTCACCAGGGTCCGGGCGCCTTCTGCTTGGGGTGTGAGTGGTCGAGGTCGTCTCCGTTACTTCGGGTCGCGCTTGAACGACGACGTCGACCAGCGGTAGCCGAGCGCGGTCAGGGCCAGGGACCAGGCGAGGGCGAGCCAGCCGTTGTGGCCGATCTCCGTGCCGAGGAGCAGGCCGCGCAGGGTTTCGATGGCCGGGGTGAAGGGCTGGTACTCGGCGATCGGCTGGAACCAGCCCGGCATCGCGTCGATCGGGGTGAAGGCGCTGGAAATGAGCGGGAGGAGGATCAGCGGCATGGCGCTGTTGCTGGCCGCCTCGGCGTTCGGGCTGGCCATGCCCATCCCGACCGCGATCCAGGTGAGCGCCAGGGCGTACAGCGCGACCAGTCCGAACGCGGCGAGCCACTCCAGGACGCCGGCATCGGTGGAGCGGAAGCCGATCGCCACGGCGACGGCGCCGACGAGGACCACGCTGGCGATCGACTGCAGGACGCTGCCGATGACATGGCCGATGAGCACGGAGCTGCGGTGGATCGCCATCGAGCGGAAGCGGGCGATGATGCCCCCGGACATGTCCGTGGCGACGGACACCGCGGCCCCGATGACGGTGGAGCCGATGGTCATGAGCAGGATGCCCGGGACGATGTAGGCGATGTAGGCGTCGCGGCCCGCGCCGCCGCTCATCGCGTCACCGAAGATGTAGACGAAGAGCAGCAGCAGCATGACCGGGGTCATCAGCAGGTTCAGCGTGAGGGACGGGTAGCGCCGCGCGTGCAGCAGGTTGCGGCGCAGCATCGTGGAGGAGTCACGCAGGGCGAGGGAGAGGGAGCTCATCGGACGGCCTCCTTGGGCGCGTTGTTCTGGGTGGGCACGGTGGAGCCGGTCAGGGCGAAGAACACGTCGTCGAGGTCGGGGGTGTGCACGGTCAGCTCGTCGGCCTCGATGCCGGCGGAGTCCAGCCGGTCGAGGATCGAGCGCAGCTCGCGCTGGCTGCCGTCGCTGGGGATCTGCAGCGCCAGCGCCTCGTCGTCCAGGGCGACCTCTCCCAGGGCGGAGGCGGCGGTCCGGTACGCGACCGGGTCGGAGAAGCGGAGTCGTACGTGCCCGCCCGGGATGAGCCGCTTCAGTTCTTCGGCGGTGCCCTCGGCGGCGATCCTGCCGTCGCTCAGTACCGCGATGCGGTCGGCGAGTTGGTCGGCCTCCTCCAGGTACTGGGTGGTGAGGAAGACGGTGACGCCGTCGGAGACGAGCTCGCGGATGATCTGCCACATGTTGTGGCGGCTGCGCGGGTCGAGACCGGTGGTGGGCTCGTCGAGGAAGATGATCCGCGGGTTGCCGACCAGGGTCATGGCGATGTCGAGGCGGCGCTTCATGCCGCCGGAGTAGGTGGAGGCGGGCTTCTTCGCGGCCTCGGTGAGGTCGAAGCGCTCGAGGAGTTCCGCGGCGACCCGCCGCCCCTCGCGCTTGGGCAGGTGGTGCAGGTCCGCCATGAGGAGCATGTTCTCCTCGCCGGTGATCAGGCCGTCGACGGCGGAGAACTGACCGGTGACGCCGATCGCGGCGCGGACCGCCTGCGGGTCGGCGGTGAGGTCGTGGCCGCCGACGCGGATCTCGCCGGAGGCGGGTCCCGGGGAGATGAGGGTGGAGAGAATCTTGACTGCGGTGGTCTTGCCGGCGCCGTTCGGGCCGAGCAGGGAGAAGATCGTTCCTTCCGGGACGGCCAGGTCGATGCCGTCGAGCACGATCTTGTCGCCGTAGGACTTGCGCAGCCCGTTCGCCGCGATGGCCAAGCTGGTCATGAGGGGGCTCCTTGGGGCGTGGCGGGTCAGAGGCTGCGGGCGGTGATGTTGCCGTGGGCGGTGGTGGCGTGGATGTCGAGTGCGGTGGTGCCGTTGTTCTTGAGGGTGTTGTCGA